>JAJSZB010000442.1:0-5588 GCA_050613715.1 Streptomyces sp. IBSBF 3018 | reverse complement strand
CCCTTCCGCCCCCGCCTCGCCCCCAGCTCCTGCTCCCGGGCCGCGGGGGTTTCGCATGTCCGCCGCGCCCCCTTCCGGAGCTCCGCGGCCCTCGGCCTCCGGCCCAACGGCCCGGCGCGCGGCGGCGTGTCGGGCCCTGTCGCGGCAACTTCGCCCCTGCTAGCGTCGGTTCGCCGCGGTGTCGGCGGATTCGTCAACAAGGCGGCGGTGACGGTTCCTTGACCTGCTCTTGGGGTAATCATGGCCCTGGCATGAACCGATCAGCGCAAGAGTATCGCTCTGCGGTACGAACCGTACGCATACCGGCGAGGTCCGGCACCGCAGTACGCGACGACACTCGCTTCGCATGGGGGTTTGATGAGATTTGAGCGCAAGAGAACGCGCGCCGCACTCGTGGCAGCCGCGGCCCTGCCGCTGGTGGCCGGCGCGCTCGCGCTTGGCACGCAGTCCGCGTCGGCCGACCAGCCGAGCGGGCGCCAGCTCCTGACCGGGACCAAGCCGCAGTGGGCCACCGCCCAGGCGGACAAGGGCGCCACCGCCGACTCCAGCAAGGTGACCGCACGCGTCTACCTGGCCGGCAAGGACGCCAAGGGCCTCGCGGCGTACGCGCAGGCCGTGTCCGACCCGAACTCCGCGGACTACGGCCACTACCTGAGCGCCGCTCAGACCCAGTCCCGCTTCGGCGCGACCCCGGCCCAGCGCGCCGCGGTCACCAAGTGGCTGACGTCGGCCGGCCTGAAGGTCACCGGCGGGAACCAGCACTACCTCACCGTCACCGGTGACGTGGCCGCCGCCGAGAAGGCCTTCGGCACCACGCTGCACAACTACGTCAAGGCCGGCAAGACCTACCGCGCCCCCGCGGCCACGGCCTCCGCCCCCGCGTCGCTGAACGGCGCCGTGCTGACCGTCACCGGCCTGGACAACGCGCCGAAGAAGGTCAGCCACGACGACACGCTGCCGCCGCCGGACGCGGTGTTCAAGAACGCCGGGCCGTTCTCCACGTACTTCGGCTCCAACACCAACACCAAGCTTCCCGACGCGTACGGCGTCAAGGCCCCGTACGCGATCAAGGGCTACACCGGCGAGCAGCTGCGCGCCGCGTACGGCGCCGGCAAGTACACCGGCAAGGGCGTCCGGGTGGCGATCACCGACGCGTACGCCTCCCCGTACATCGCCCAGGACGCCGCGGAGTACGCCAAGCGCAACGGCGACAAGAAGTACAAGGCCGGACAGCTCACCCAGGTGCTGCCCAGCGACTACACGAAGACCGACGAGTGCGGCGCGTCCGGCTGGTACGGCGAGGAGACCCTCGACGTCGAGGCCGTGCACGCCCTCGCGCCCGACGCGAACATCGTGTACGTCGGCGGCGCCTCCTGCTACGACGACGACCTGCTCGACGCCCTGAACAAGGTCGTCGACGGCCACCTGGCCGACATCGTCTCCAACTCCTGGGGCGACGTCGAGGCCAACGAGACCCCGGACGTGGCCGCGGCCTACGACCAGGTCTTCCAGCAGGGCGCGGTCGAGGGCATCGGCTTCTACTTCTCCTCCGGCGACGCGGGCGACAACGTCGCCTCCACCGGCGTGAAGCAGGCCGACACCCCCGGCAACTCCCCGTGGGCCACCTCCGTCGGCGGCACCTCGCTGGCGGTCGGCAAGAACGACGCGTACCAGTGGGAGACCGGCTGGGGCACCGAGCGCGCCCCGCTGTCCGCCGACGGCAAGTCCTGGACCGGCTTCCCCGGCCCGTACACCTCCGGCGCCGGCGGCGGGACGAGCAAGCTCTACGCGCAGCCGTTCTACCAGCGCGGCGTCGTGCCGGACTCGCTCGCCCTGGCCAACGGCGGCAGCGTCAAGCAGCGCGTCGAGCCGGACATCGCGGCGGTCGCGGACCCGAACACCGGCTTCCTGGTCGGCCAGACCCAGACGTTCCCCGACGGGTCGCTGCAGTACAGCGAGTACCGGATCGGCGGCACCTCGCTCGCCGCGCCGGTGATCGCGGGCGTCCAGGCGCTGGCCCAGCAGGCCCGCCACGGCATCGCGATCGGCTTCGCCAACCCGCTGATCTACAACCAGTACGGCACGTCCGTCTACCACGACGTCACCGACCACCCGCTGGGCCAGGGTCGTGACCTCGCGGTGGTCCGGGTGGACTTCGCGAACGCCTTCGACTCCTCGGACGGTGTCATCACCTCCCTGCGGAGCCTCGGCAAGGACGCCTCGCTGCACGCCACCGTGGGCTACGACGACGTCACCGGCGTGGGCACGCCCGCCAAGGGCTACGTGACCTCGTCGCTGCCCAAGCGCTGACGCGCCGGGCCACGCGGTACGCGGCCCGCACCGAGGAGCGATCCTCGGTGCGGGCCGCGCCCGTCCTGCGGTAATCTGGGGCCATGCGAGCTGTGAGCCTCCTGCTTGACGAGCCGCGCTGACCACGAACCACGTCGGTGCGGCACCCCTCCTGCGCGAGGGGCTTTTTTGTTTCCGCTTGTCCCCGGTCGTCCGTCCCCGGTCGTTCCCGGGCCGGCCGGAGACGGGCAGCCCCCCAAGGCGGCGACGGGCAGCAGGCTCCGCGGCCGCAGCCGTCACGATTGCGATGGAGTACCGAGGACGATGAGCGAGAGCACCCCGGCGGCCGGCCAGGCCGCTCCGGCCCCCACGGCCACGGCCCCCTCGGCCGCAGCGGCCGCTCCGGCCGGCGAGACGGCCGCGCCGCACCGCTACACCGCCGAGCTGGCCGCACGGATCGAGAGCCGCTGGCAGGACCACTGGGACGAGCACGGCACCTTCGCCGCGCCCAACCCCAGCGGCGAGCTGGACGGCGACCCGGAGCTGGCCGCCCGGCCCAAGAAGTTCATCATGGACATGTTCCCGTACCCCTCGGGCGCCGGGCTGCACGTCGGCCACCCGCTGGGCTACATCGCCACCGACGTCTTCGCCCGGCACCAGCGGATGACCGGCCACAACGTGCTGCACACCCTGGGCTTCGACGCCTTCGGCCTGCCCGCCGAGCAGTACGCCGTGCAGACCGGCACCCACCCGCGGGTGTCCACCGAGGCCAACATCGTCAACATGCGGCAGCAGCTGCGCCGCCTGGGCCTGGGCCACGACCGCCGCCGCTCCTTCGCCACCATCGACCCGGCCTACTACCGCTGGACGCAGTGGATCTTCCTGCAGATCTACAACTCCTGGTACGACGAGGCCGCCGGCAGGGCCCGGCCGATCGACACCCTGATCGCCGAGTTCGCCTCCGGCGCCCGGCCCACCCCGGACGGCCGCCCCTGGGGCGCGCTGACCGACACCGAGCGCGCCGACGTGCTGAGCGGGTACCGGCTGGCCTACTCCGCGCAGTCGCCGGTCAACTGGTGCCCCGGCCTGGGCACCGTGCTGGCCAACGAGGAGGTCACCGCGGACGGCCGCTCGGAGCGCGGCAACTACCCGGTCTTCAAGGCCAACCTGCGCCAGTGGATGATGCGCATCACCGCCTACGCCGACCGGCTGCTGGCCGACCTGGACGCGCTGGACTGGCCCGAGGCGATCAAGCTGCAGCAGCGCAACTGGATCGGCCGCAGCGAGGGCGCCCGCGTCGGCTTCCCGGTGCACGAGGCCGGCGGCGCGCACGCCGAGCACACCGTCACCGTCTTCACCACCCGCCCGGACACCCTGTTCGGCGCCACGTACATGGTGCTGGCGCCCGAGCACGAGCTGGTCGACGCGATCGTGCCGGCCGCCTGGCCGCAGGGCACCAAGCAGGCGTGGACCGGCGGCCACGCCACGCCCGCGGAGGCCGTCGCCGCCTACCGCAAGCAGGCCGCCGCCAAGTCCGACGTCGAGCGGCAGGCCGAGGCCAAGGACAAGACCGGCGTCTTCACCGGCGCCTTCGCGGTCAACCCGGTCAGCGGCGAGCCGGTCCCGGTCTTCGTCGCCGACTACGTGCTGATGGGCTACGGCACCGGCGCGATCATGGCCGTGCCCGCGCACGACAGCCGCGACTTCGCCTTCGCCCGCGCCTTCGACCTGCCGATGCGCTGCGTCGTCGCGCCCACCGACGGCCGCGGCACCGACCCGGCCGCGTGGGACGACGCCTTCGTGTCGTACGACGCGACGATCACCGGCTCCGCCAACGACGACGTGTCGCTGGACGGCCTGTCCGTGACCGACGCCAAGGCCGCGATCACCTCCTGGCTGACGACCCGCGGCATCGGCGAGGGCACCGTCAACTACCGGCTGCGCGACTGGCTGTTCAGCCGCCAGCGGTACTGGGGCGAGCCGTTCCCGATCGTCTACGACGAGGCGGGCGTCGCCCACGCGCTGCCGGACTCGATGCTGCCCGTCGAACTGCCCGAGGTCGACGACTACAGCCCCCGCACCTTCGACCCGGACGACGCCGACACCTCGCCCGAGCCGCCGCTGTCCCGCAACGAGGACTGGGTGAACGTCGACCTGGACCTGGGCGACGGCCGCGGCGTGCGCCGCTTCCGCCGCGAGACCAACACCATGCCCAACTGGGCCGGCTCCTGCTGGTACGAGCTGCGCTACCTGGACCCGCACAACACCGACCGGCTGGTCTCCGCGGAGTCCGAGGCGTACTGGATGGGCCCGCGCGAGGGACAGCCCGCGGGCGGCGTCGACCTGTACGTCGGCGGCGCCGAGCACGCCGTGCTGCACCTGCTGTACGCGCGCTTCTGGCACAAGGTGCTGTACGACCTGGGGCACATCTCGTCCTACGAGCCGTTCCACAAGCTGTACAACCAGGGCATGATCCAGGCGTACGTCTACCGCGACGCGCGCGGCATCGCGGTCCCGGCCGCCGAGGTCGAGGAGCGGGACGGCGCCTACTGGTACGCCGGCGAGCAGGTCAGCCGGCTGCTGGGCAAGATGGGCAAGTCGCTGAAGAACGCGGTCACCCCGGACGAGATCTGCGCGGAGTACGGCGCGGACACGCTGCGGCTGTACGAGATGGCGATGGGCCCGCTGGACGTCTCCCGGCCCTGGGACACCCGCGCGGTGGTCGGCCAGTACCGGCTGCTGCAGCGCCTGTGGCGCAACGTGGTGGACGAGGAGACCGGCGAGGTCACCGTGGTCGACGAGGAGCCGGACGAGCAGACCCTGCGCGCCCTGCACAAGGCGATCGACGGCGTCACCTCGGACATGGCGGAGCTGCGCTTCAACACCGCCATCGCCAAGATCACCGAGCTGAACAACCACCTGACCAAGGCCGGCCGGCCGGTGCCGCGCGCGGTCGCCGAGCCGCTGGTCCTGCTGGTCGCGCCGCTGGCCCCGCACATCGCCGAGGAGCTGTGGTCCCGCCTGGGCCACACCGGCTCGCTGGCCCACGCGGACTTCCCGGTCGCCGACCCGGCCCTGGTCCAGGACGAGACGGTCACCTGCGTCGTCCAGGTCAAGGGCAAGGTCAAGGCCCGCCTGGAGGTCGCGCCCGGCATCTCCGAGGCCGACCTGGAGGCGGCGGCGCTGGCCGACCCCGCGGTGGTCGCTGCGGTGGGCGGTGCGGCGGTCCGCAAGGTGATCGTGCGGGCGCCGAAGCTGGTGAACGTGGTGGTGTGAGGGGCGGTCGCGCGGGGCGGGCG
>JAJSZB010000441.1:0-5599 GCA_050613715.1 Streptomyces sp. IBSBF 3018 | reverse complement strand
CACCTGCCCCCGCCGGACTTCGCCCCCGGCCCCGTCCGTACGAACCGCACGGCCCGTATGACAGCTGTCACCCCGAAGACGTGCCGCCGGGCACTGCACCGCCGCGCGCCCGGCTCCCTAGACTCCGCTTCATGGTCACATCACACAAAATCGGGCGGAACGACTCCTGGGAGGGCGTCGTCACCGACAAGTCCCGCGGCATGCTCGACGGCTCGAACATGTACCACTTCGCCGAGATCCGCCTCGCCGACGGCGCCACGACGAGGTTCCGGATCGGCCGCCGGCTGTGGAAGTCGCTCGCGGTGGGCGACCGCGTCGTGAAGCGCCCGGGGGAGGACCCCGTCCGCGGGTAGCCGCCCGGCGGGAGCCGCGGGACCTCCCGGACCGTCAAGGAACCGTCAACTTCCGCGGGGGCCGGGCCTCAAGAGCGCCGCGCAGGATCGCGGGTGTCACTTCCACCGCGATCCACGAGGGACGGTTCATGGCCACGCTCCTGTACCGGCTGGGCGCCTTGGGCGCCCGGCGCCGGCGCACCATGGTGATCGGATGGGCGGTCGCCCTCGCGGCCGTCATCGGCCTGGGACTGCTGTTCTCCGGCTCCTTCCAGAACAGCAGCTCGATCCCCGGCTCCCCGGCGCAGACCGCGCTGACCCGGATGGACCGGCACTGGCCGGACCCGGACCGGGAGTCCGCCCAGGTCGTCTTCCAGGCGCCGCCCGGCCACCGGCTGAGCGAGCCCGCGTACGACGGACCGCTGCACTCCAGCCTGGCGGCCGCCGCGAAGGTCCCCGGCGTGGCGTCCGTCGGCGACCCCGCCGCGGACGGCACGGTCTCGCCGGACGGGCGGACCGCGGTCGCCCAGGTGGACTTCACCACGCCCAAGGACGACGACGTGCCCGCCGCGACGCTCGACGGGCTGAAGGCCACCGGCGCGCCCGCGCGCCACGCCGGGCTCACCGCGCTCTACGGCGGGGACGCGTACGGCCCCACCTCCGCACCGGTCGGACCGACCGAACTGATCGGCGTGCTGGTCGCCCTGGCGATCCTCTTCATCACCTTCGGGTCGATGGCCGCGGCCGGCATGCCGCTGCTGACCGCCGTCCTCGGCGTGATCGGCAGCATGACGGCCCTGATGGGGCTGGCCTCGGTGGTCGGCATCTCCGACAACGCGCCGACGCTGGCGATCATGCTGGGCCTGGCGGTCGGCATCGACTACGCGCTGTTCATCGTCTCCCGGCACCGGGCGCAGCTGGCCACCGGCATGCCGGTCGCCGAGTCGGTGGCCCGCGCCACCGCGACCGCGGGCAGCGCGGTGGTCTTCGCGGGCGCGACCGTGCTGATCGCGCTGGCCGGGCTGTCGGTCGCCGGCGTGCCGATGCTGACCTCGATGGGGCTGGCCTCGGCGGGCGCCGTCGCGATGGCCGTGGTCACCGCGCTGACGCTGCTGCCCGCGCTGATGGCGGTGCTCGGCCGCCGGCTGGTCCCCCGGCCCGGCTCGCGGGCCGCCCGCGCCGGCCGCCAGGACCGTACGACCCTGGGCACGCGCTGGGTCGCCGGCGTGCTGCGCCACCCCTTGCGCAATCTGATCGTCGTCACGGCCGGGCTGCTGCTGATCGCCGCGCCCGCGCTGCAGTTGAAGACCGCCCTGAACGACGACGGCTCCAACGGGAGGTCCACCGCCACCCGCCAGGCGTACGACGCCGTCTCCCGGGCCTTCGGGCCCGGCGCCAACGGCCCGCTGATCGTGCTGGTCGAGGGCGGCGACGCCGCGTCCACCGCGCGCACCGCCGCCGCGGTGGAGCAGCGGATCGCGCACCTGCCCGGCATCGCGGACGTCAGTCCGGTCGACACGGCGAAGGACCGCACCGCGGCCCGTATCCAGGTCGTGCCGACCACCGGACCGCGCACGCAGGCCACCGGCGACCTGGTGTCCCGGCTGGACACGGTGACCGCGCCGGTCGCCCGGCAGAACGGCGGCCGGGTCGCGGTGACCGGGCAGACCGCGGTCAGCGTCGACGTGGCCACCAAGCTCAACGGCGCGCTGCTGCCGTTCGCCGTGGTGGTCGTGGGCCTGTCGCTGCTGCTGCTCATGGTCGCCTTCCGGTCGCTGGCGATCCCGGTCAAGGCCACCGCGGGGTTCCTGCTGTCGGTGGGCGCGGCGTTCGGCGCGACCGTCGCGGTCTTCCAGTGGGGCTGGCTGTCGGGTCTGCTGGGCGTGCCGAGCACCGGCCCGGTGGCGAGCTTCGCGCCCATCATCGTCATGGCGGTGCTCTTCGGCCTCGCCATGGACTACGAGGTGTTCCTGGTCTCGGCGATGCGCGAGGAGTACGGCCGGCACCGGGACACCCGCCGGGCGATCCTGGGCGGGGCGCGGAACGCCTCCCGGGTGGTGACCTCGGCGGCGCTGATCATGATCGCGGTGTTCGTCAGCTTCCTGTTCGGCAAGGACCCGGACATCATGCCGATCGCCTTCGCGCTGGCCTTCGGCGTCCTGGTCGACGCGTTCGTGGTGCGGATGACGCTGGTGCCCGCGGTGCTGGCGCTGCTCGGCGACCGCGCGTGGTGGCTCCCGCCGCGGCTGGCCAGGGTGCTGCCGCGGCTGGACGTCGAGGGCGACGGCTTCGAGGCCGGTCACGGGTCCGCGGCGGGGCACGCGGCGGCCGGCGGCGGCCAGGAGCGGGAGTCCGTGGCACGATGATCCACCCTGCCGATACCGGGGCGCGGTCCCCCGCCGGCCCGGCCCGAGGAGCGCACATGAGCGTCGACGACGTCCCGCCCGCCGGCGGCCCCGGCCCCGGCTCCGGCGGCTCCCCCGGCCCGCACGCCGCCCGGGGCGCCGCGGCCGGCGCCGGTCCCGGCCAGGACCGCGTGCTGGTCGTCGACGACGACCCCGGTATCCGGCAGCTGCTGGTCTCCGCGCTCGGCTTCGCGGGGTTCGCCGTCGACGCGGCAGGCGATCTGACCGGGGCGCTGGCCCTGGTCGACCGCCGGCCGCCCGACGTGATCGTGCTGGACGTGATGCTCCCCGGCCCGGACGGCTTCGAGATCCTCCAGCTCCTGCGGGACCGCGGCGTCACCGTCCCGGTGCTCTTCCTGACCGCGCGGGACGCGGTGGAGGACCGGGTGCGCGGGCTGCGGCTGGGCGGCGACGACTACGTCACCAAGCCGTTCAGCGTGGTCGAGGTCGGCGCCCGGCTCCAGGCGCTGCTGCGCCGGGCGAAGGGCGGCCCGGTCGCCGAGCCCGACCCGGTGCTGCGCTGCGCCGACCTGGAGATCGACGACCCGCGGCACGAGGTGCGGCGCGGCGGCGAGCCGGTGGACCTGTCCCCCACCGAGTACCGGCTGCTGCACTACCTGATGTCCCACCAGGGCCAGGTGCTGTCCCGCTCGCAGATCCTGGAGGCGGTCTGGCAGTACGACTTCGGCGGCGACTCGGTCGTGGTCGAGCGCTTCGTGTCCAACCTGCGCCGCAAGATCGACCAGGGCCGCACCCCGCTGCTGCACACCGTGCGCGGCGTCGGCTACACCCTGCGGCAGCAGGCCGCCCGGTGATCGTCGCGGGCCTGCGCGGCCGGCTCCAGTGGACCCGCTCCAGCGTCCGGCTGCGCATCCTGGCCGGGCTCGCGATACTGCTGGTCGCCGGGCTGACGGCCGGCGCGGTGGCGAGCGCGCTGCTGCTGAACGACTTCCTGGACTCGCGCTCCACCCAGACGCTGCGCGACAGCGCGGCCCGGGTCCGCGCGGTCCTCGCCCGCGGTCCGCAGACCGCGGACGGCGACCAGCTGTCGGCGCTGCTCGGGCCGCCGCTGGGCAGCATCGCGGTGGACGGGCGGGACCGGCTCCTGCTGTCCACCGGCTCGGCCGACCTGGCGCCGCGGGCGCTGGTGCGGGTGACCGCGGCGGTGCCGGCCGGCCGCGTCGTCCACTACGAGAACGCCGAGGGCCTGGACGACCTGGACGCGGTGCGCATCCCGAGCCCGGGCCTGGTGCTGCGGCGCGACGGCGAGCCCACCGTGCGGCCGGCCGCGCTGATCCTCACCGTCGACACGTCGGTGGACGACGCGACCGTCCACCGGCTGGTGCTCCGCCAGCTGTCCATCGTGGCGGCGGCCCTCGTGCTGCTGCTGGCGCTGGCCGTGCTGGTGCTGCGGCTGGGCATGCGGCCGCTGGCGAAGATGGCCGACACCGCCGACGCCATCGCGCAGGGCCATCTGACCGAGCGCCTGCCGGTGCGCGGCAACCGCAGCGAGACCGACCAGCTGGCCGAGGCGGTCAACCGCGCCTTCGACGCGCAGGCCCGCGCCGAGGCCACCGTACGGTCGCTGGCCGCCGACACCTCGCACGAGCTGCGCACGCCGCTGTCCACCATCTCCGGCTGGCTCGACCTGCACCGCCAGGGCGGCCTGACCGGGCCGCAGCTGGACACCGCGCTCGGCCACATCGAGGACGAGGTGGGCCGGATGCGGCTGCTGGTCGAGGACCTGTCGCTGCTGGCCCGCCTCGACGCGGGCCGCCCGATCGGGCGCGACCCGCTGGACCTGACCGCGCTGGCCGCGAGCGTGGTCGAGGACGCGCAGGTCATCCACCCCGAGCGGGACATCACGCTGACCGCGGACGGCCCCGCGCCGGTGACCGGCGACGCCGCCCGCCTCCAGCAGGTGCTGCGCAACCTCGTGGGCAACGCCGTCCAGCACACCCCGGCCGGGACCTCCGTGCACGTCACGGTGGCCGCCGCGGCCGGCGAGGTCACGGCCGAGGTGGCCGACGACGGCCCCGGCATCGCGCCGCAGGACCTGCCGCGGGTCTTCGAGCGCTTCTGGCGCGCCGAGGCCAGCCGCAGCCGCGCCTACGGCGGTTCGGGCCTGGGCCTGGCCATCGTGGAGGCCATCGTCCACGCCCACGGCGGCAGCGTCGCGGTCACCTCCGCGGTGGGCGTCGGCACGACGGTGACCGTACGGCTCGCGGCGCGGGCGGACGACGCACCTGAGGGGTGAGGCGCCGGCGGGGTGAGGCGGGGGCTCGGGCGTACGCGGCGGTTCGCCCGCGCGGGGCTGGTGCGTACGTGCCGGCGCCGCGACGGGTCGGGCGGACGGGTCCGGACGGCGGCGCCTTTCGGGTCAGGCGGGCGGGCGGCGGAAGAGGGCCGTCCACAGGAACGGTTCGCCGAAGTGCGGCGAGTGCGGCGGCTCGTCGCGCATGCGCCGCAGCTCGACCTCGGTGAGGTCGCCGAAGATCCGGCGCAGGGACCGCGGGGTGTAGGCGAGGCCGCCGCCCAGGGTCGCCTGGCGGTAGAGGTCCGCGTCGGGCAGTTCGCTGCCCATCCCGCCGGAGGCGAAGCAGGCCAGCGCGAAATGGCCGCCGGGGGCCAGCACCCGGTCCAGGAGCGCGAGGTAGCTGATCCGCCGGTGCGGCGGCAGGTGGTGGAAGCAGCCCGAGTCGTAGACCAGGTCGTACGGGCCCTGCGGCACGGGCGCGTCGGCCGCGAAGGCGTCGCCGCAGTGGAAGCGGACGTCCGCGCCGGCCTCGGGGGGCCGGGCCCGCGGCCCCCCCCCCCCCGGCGGGGGGGGGGGGCCGGCGGCCGCCCCCCCCCCCCCCCCGG
>JAJSZB010000440.1:0-6905 GCA_050613715.1 Streptomyces sp. IBSBF 3018 | reverse complement strand
CCCCGGCACCCCGCCGCCGCTGAACGCGGGCGACAGCACCGCCGACGCGCTGCGCCGCCGCCGCAGGGGCCGCTGGACCGCGGTCGGCGCCGGCGTCGCGGTCGTCGCCGTGGGCGTCACCATGGCCCTGGTCTACGGGCCGCTGGGCGACGGCAAGGCGAACCCCGACCCGACCGGCACCGCGACCGGCACCTCCACCACCGTGCAGAACGCGGCGCTCACCCTGCACGGCGGCAAGCAGGGCAGCGGCTACGGCGGCGGCCTCGACGGCGTCGTGCGCCCGTCGAGCACCAAGGGCGGCACCCTCCGCCTGGCCGCCGCCTACCCGCCGCTGAACCTCCTCGACCCGGCCGCCACCTACGAGCAGCCCGCCTGGAACGTGCAGCGGCTCTACCTGCGCAAGCTGGTCGACTACGCCCCCGCGCCCGGCCAGAAGGGCCGCGTCCTCGAACCCGACCTCGCCACCGACACGGGCAAGGTCAGCTCCGACGGCCTGACCTGGACCTTCCACCTGAAGTCCGGGGTGAAGTTCCAGGACGGCTCGCCGATCACCTCCCAGGACGTCAAGTACGGCATCGAGCGCACCTTCGCCCGCGACGTCTTCCCCGGCGGCCCCTCCTACTTCCCGGACCTGCTGGACGAGGGCCAGCACTACCCGGGCCCCTACCAGGACACCGACACCGACAAGCTCGGCCTGAGGTCGGTGGCCACCCCGGACTCCTCCACGATCGTCTTCACCCTGGCCAAGCCCTTCGCGGACTTCCGCTACGTGCTCGCGCTGTCCATCGGCGCGCCCGTGCCGCGCTCGGCCGACACCGGGGGCGGCAAGGACTTCGAGAAGCACCCGGTGGCCAGCGGCCCGTACAAGGTCGCCTCCTACACCCCGGACAAGAGCCTGGAGCTGGTCCGCAACCCCGAGTGGGACCCGGCCACCGACCCGATCCACTCCGCGCTGCCCGACCGCATCGACCTCACCTACATGGCCAGCCAGGACGCCGTCGAGGCGGCGCTGCTCGACGGCCGCGCCGACCTGGACATCGACGCGGTCACGCTCTCCGACGCCATCGAGACCAGGGTCCTCAACTCGCCCGCCCTGAAGGCCAACACCGACCTCGCCTACAGCGGCGCCACCCGCTTCCTCAGCCTGCAGACCGACGTCGCGCCGTTCAGCGACTACCAGTGCCGCTGGGCGGTGGAGTACGCGGTCGACCGCGCCTCCCTGCGCGCCGGGTTCGGCGGGCAGTACGACGGCGGCGACATCGCCACCACCATGCTGCCGCCCACCAGCGACGGCCACGACGNTCGACCGCGCCTCCCTGCGCGCCGGGTTCGGCGGGCAGTACGACGGCGGCGACATCGCCACCACCATGCTGCCGCCCACCAGCGACGGCCACGACGCGACCGCGACGCCCTTCGGCACCACGGCCGGCGTGCCCTACCCGCAGGAGGCCAAGACGCAGTTGAAGAACTGCGGCCGGCCGAACGGCTTCGACGTCACGCTCGCCGGCCCCGACTCCCCGCAGACCGACGACGCCATGCAGTCCATCAAGACCGCGCTGGCCCAGGTCGGCATCAAGGTCACCGTGCAGAGCGTGGACACCGCGTCCTTCTACGACGCACTGCTGACGCCGGCCAAGCTCAAGGCGAAGAAGTGGGGCATGGTGCTGACCAGTTGGGCCGCCGACTGGCCGACCGGCGGCGGCTTCCTGCGCACCCTGATCCAGCCGGGCAGCGCCAACAACTACTCCAACCTGGACGACACCGAGATCAACTCCCTGGTGGACAAGGCCGACGCGCAGTCCGACCCGGCCGAGGCCGCGGACGACTGGAAGAAGATCGACGCGAAGGTGATGAGCGAGTCCACCATGGTCCCGCTGCTCTACCCGCGCCATCTCGTCTACCGCGCACCGCGGTTGACCAACGTCTACGTGCAGCAGGTGCTCGGCGGCGTCGACCTGACCGCGCTGGGCGTGGAGCGGTAGCGGCCGTTCGCCGCGGGGGGCGCCGGCGCCGTCCGGCGCGGTGAGCGGACGGTCCGCGCCCGGGGCCTACGCCGTCGCAGCGGCCAGCGCGTCCGCGAACGCGTCCGACGTGCGCCGGTCGCGCACCGCGACCCGCAGCCACTCGCGGCCGAGCCCGGGGAAGGTGTCGGCGCGGCGCACCGCCCAGCCGAGGTCGCGCAGCCGCAGCCGTACCACGTCGGCGTCCGGCAGCCGCAGCAGCAGGAAGGGCGCGGCCGGCGCCTCGCCCGCGACCTGCACGCCCCCGCCGGGCAGGGCGCGCAGCCGCTCCACCAGATGCGCGCGGTCCGCGGTGACCGCACGGGCCGCCCGCGCCGCCTCGGCCAGCGCCCGCGGTGTCATGCACGCCCGCGCCGCCGCGAGCGCCGGGGTCGAGACCGCCCACAGCGGCTGCGCGCGCTCCAGCGCCGCGACCGTCGCCGCGCCGGCCAGGACGTAGCCGACCCGCAGGCCCGCCAGGCCCCAGGTCTTGGTCAGGCTGCGCAGCACCACCAGCCCCGGCACGTCGCGCCGCCCGGCCAGCGACTCCCGCTCGCCCGGCACCGCGTCCATGAACGCCTCGTCCACCACCAGGGTCCGTCCCGGGCGTGCCAACTCCCGCACCAGCGCGGCCGGGTGGAGCACCGAGGTGGGGTTCGTCGGATTGCCCAGCACCACCAGGTCCGCGTCGTCCGGCACCGCCGCGGAGTGCAGCCGGAAGCCGTCCGAGGCGGTCAGCAGCACCCGCTCCACCCGGTGGCCGGCCGCCCGCAGCGCCGCCTCCGGCTCGGTGAACTGCGGGTGCACCACCACCGCGCGGCGCGGCCGCAGCGCCCGTGCGAGCAGGACGAACGCCTCCGCCGCGCCCGCGGTCAGCAGCACCTCCGCGTCCGGCCTGCCGTGCCGGCGCGCCACGGCGTCGCGGGCGGCGCGGCCGTCGGGGTAGGCGGCGAGGCCGGCGAGCGAGTCGGCGATCTCCCGCGCGAGCCACGAAGGGGGCGTGTCCGCACGGACGTTGACCGCCAGGTCCACCAGCCCTACGGCGGTCTCGGCGTCGCCGTGGTGCAGCAGGTCGTAGGCGTGGGAGGCGCGGGAGGTGTCCGGGGCGCCGGCGTCGGGGCTGTCGGGGGCGTCGCGGGTCTCGCGCGGCTCGCGGGTGTCCGGAGTGGTCACGGCGGCCGGCGCCGGCCCGGGCGCGGCGTATGGGCCGGCGCCCGGGTCAGTGGGAGTGCGCATGGTGGCCGCCGCTGCCGTGGCCGCCGGGGGAGCGGTCGCCTTCCGGCCCGTGACCCTCGTGCCCGTGGTCGCCGTGCGTGTGGTCGCCGTGCCCGTGGTCCCCGTGCGTGTGGCCCGGGTCGTCCGGGTGGTGGTGCGGCTGCTGCGGCGCGCCGACCCGGTCCTCGAAGCCCGGCAGCTTGATCCGGTACACGCACGCGTCGCAGTTCATCCGCAGGTCGCCGGTGAGGGTCTCGCGGTAGCGCTCCATCACCAGTGCGGCCAGTTCGGGTTCCGGGCCGATCACGTCCGCGCAGCGCACGTCCACGCCCGCCGCGTCCGCACCCGCGGCCCATGCGCCGGCCTGGTCCCGTACCCGGTCAGGCAGCACCCCGGGGAAGAGGAAGTACGGGAGCACCACGACGAGTCGGGCGCCCAGCCGGCGGCAGCGGTCCAGGCCGGCCGGCACCGACGGCTCGGCCAGCGACACGAACGCGGTCTCCACGCCGGCCAGCCCGCGGCCCTCCCACAGCAGCCGCGCGGCCTTGTACACCTCGGCGTTGGCGTCCGGGTCGGTCGAACCGCGGCCCACCAGCAGCACGGTGGCGTCCTCGCGCGACGCCCGGGCCTGCGCGAGCGCCTCGTCCAGCCGCCGCTCCAGCACCGCCAGCAGGTTCGGGTGCGGGCCGAGCGGCCGGCCGTACGCGTACGACGTGCCCGGGTGCCGCCGCTCCTCGCGGGCCAGTGCCGCCGGGATGTCGCCCTTGGCGTGCCCGGCCGACACCAGCACCAGCGGCACCGCGGCGAACCGCCGTACGCCGTCCTCCGTCATCGCGGCGACCGTGTCCGCCAGCGGCGGCTGCGACAGCTCGATGAAGCCGCCGCCGACGGGGAGTTCGGGGTGGTCGGCGGCCAACTGCGCGACGAAGGCGCGGAACGCCTCGGCGCCGGCCGTGTCGCGGGTGCCGTGGCCGACGAGGAGCAGGGCGGGGGCGTTCACCGGTGGTTCTCCTTGCGCAGGGGGTGCGGGTCGCCGGGCCCGGGCGGTCCGGCGGGGTTCGGGACGTCGGCCGCGGGCGCCGCGGAGGCGGTCCCCGCCGCCGTCGCGGTGTCCGGCCCGGACGCCGTGAGCGGCGTGTACAGCAGGGCGTTGAGGGCCGCGGCGGCCACCGCGGAGCCGCCCTTCTCCGAGACGTTGCTGACCGCGGGCAGCCCCGAGGCCCGGAGGTGCGCCTTGCTCTCGGCCGCCCCGACGAACCCGACCGGCATCCCGATCACCAGCGCGGGCGCGGCGTCCAGCGCGATCAGCTCCTCAAGTGCCGTGGGCGCGCAGCCGATCACCCACACCGCGCCCGGGCCCACCTCCGCGTACGCCAGCCGGACCGCGTGCGCGCTGCGGGTCAGCCCGCCGCCCGCCACCGCGTCCGCGACCCGGCACAGCGCGCGGCGCGCGGTGATCCCGGCCGCGACCATCTCGACGTCCGCGACGACCGGCGCGCCCGCGTGCAACGCCGCGTGCGCGGCCCGCAGTCGGGCCTCGTCCGCGACCAGGTCGTCCGCGTAACCCAGGTCGGCGCTGGCGTGCACGACCCGTTCCAGCACGGCGCGGCGCAGCGGCGGCAGGTGCGAGGTGTCCAGCCGCGAGCGCAGGATGCGGAACGACTCCTGCTCGATGGGGTGGACGGTTCTGGTACGGATCACGGTGCGCTCCTCGGCAGACGGTCGGTTCCGGGCGTGCGGCCCCCCGCCCGGTGCGGGGCGCGCCGCCGAACTCCCGGCGGGCGGCCGTGCATTGCGGGCGTCACGACTGCCACCGGTAGCCGCGCGGGGTGACCATGCGGCCGGCGACCGTACGCGTGGCGGTGTTGCCGACGGTCACCACCGTCACCATGTCGACGTCCGCCGGGTCGAGTTCGGCGAGCGTGGTCACCGCGTGCCGCTCGTCGGGCCGGGACGCGGCGTGCACCACGCCCACCGGGGTGTCCGGCCGGCGGTGCCCGGCCAGCACCGACAGCGCCTTCGGCAACTGCCAGTCCCGCCCCCGGCTGCGGGGGTTGTAGAAGGTGACGACGAGATCGGACTCGGCCGCCGCCCGCACCCGGCGCTCGATCACCTCCCACGGCGTGTGCAGGTCCGACAGGCTGATCGCGACGTGGTCGTGCCCCAGCGGCGCGCCGAGCAGCGCGGCGGCGGCGAGCGCGGCGGTCACCCCGGGCACGCCCACCACGTCGATGTCGTCGGCGGCCTCGGCGAGCGCGGGCGAGGCCATCGCGTAGACCCCCGCGTCGCCGCTGCCGATCAGCGCGACCGCGTGGCCCGCGCGGGCCTGGTCGACGGCGGTGCGGGCGCGTTCCTCCTCCGCGCCCAGGCCGCTCTCCAGCACCCGGACGCCCGGCGGCAGCAGATCGCGGACCTGGTCCACGTACTGGTCGAGGCCGACGACCACCGACGCGCGCTGCAACTCGGCGGCGGCGCGCGGCGTCATCAGATCCCGCGCGCCCGGGCCCAGGCCCACCACGGCGAGCCTGCCGCGCGGCACCCGGCGGGCGATCGCCGCGGTGGCCATCGCCGACTTCCGCTTCTCCGCGACGAGTTCACCGCCCGGGCCGGCGCCGAGCAGCGCCGCGGCCTCGGCGACGGAGGGCGTCCCCACCGCCGCGAGCGGCGCGGCGGACGGGTTCGGCACGGCGACCCCGGCGAGCGACGGCGCGTCGAACACCAGCAGCGGCACACCCAACTCCGTTGCCGCGGCGACGATTCCCGGCTCGTCCCGCTTGGCGTCCACGGTCGCCAGCGCGGCGACGCTCCTGTCCGCCAGGCCGCTCTCCGCGAGGGCGCGCCGCACCAGCCCCACGACTTCGGCGGCGCCGACGCCCCGGCTCGCCCCGACGCCGACCACGAGCGACGGGGGCCGCACGAACACGGCGTGCCCGCCCAGGGGTTGCGCGGGGTCGCGCACGCGGTCGGTGACGTGGACGGCGAACCGGCCGCCGGGGCCCGCGGGGTCCGCGGGGTCCGCCGGGGCGTTCTCCGGTGCCGCGGAGGGCTTTTCCCGGTCCGCGGCGGCGTTGTCCGCGGCCGCCGGTGTCACCGGGAGCGGGGGCAGCGGCCAGGTCGCGTCGGCGTACAGGGTGACGGGCGCGCCGTCCAGGAGGGCCCGGGTGACCGCCGCGATGTCGCCCTCCGAGGGATACGGCAGGGCGTCGAGCCCGGGGAGGCCGACCGCGTCCGTGGCGGTGGTGATCACCGGCTCCGCGCCCAGCACCACGGCGACCTCGCGCGCCAACGCGTTCGCGCCGCCCGCGTGCCCGCCCAGCAGGGCCACCGCATGCCGGTGCGCCTCGTCCACGGCGACCACGCCAGGGTCCGCCGCCTTGGACACCAGCAGCGGCGCGACCAGCCGCACCACCGCGCCCGTCGCGAGGAACGCCACGACCTGGTCGCACTCCGCGAACGCCCGGGTCAACGCATCGCCGACGCCGCCCTCGTACCGCCGCGTCCGTCCCGGCCACGCCGCAGCGAGCCGCTCGCACCCCCGCGCCCCGGCCGCCGTCGCCGCCACCAGCCCGATCACCGCGGCCCCCCGCCGCTCCGACCGCGCCCGGCCGACGCGGCGCTCGCCGCCTGCGGCCGTGCCTGCGCCCGCCCGGCGGCGCGGGCCTGGGGCCCTCGCCCGTGGCCGTGGAGGGG
>JAJSZB010000043.1:9038-29545 GCA_050613715.1 Streptomyces sp. IBSBF 3018 | reverse complement strand
CCGCCGGGGCGCCCGGAGCGTCCCCAGCGCCCCGCGCCCCCGGCCTCACTGGTGGTCCCGGTTCTACTGGTCGTTCCAGGCGAGCCAGGTCTGGAGCGCGGCCTGCGGCAGCCCCGCGTCCGCGCCCACCGCCGCCAGCGCCCCCCGCACGGCCGGGCCCTCGGCCGCCGCGCCGAACAGCTGCTGGGCCAGCCCCGCCGCGATGCTCATCGCCGGCGCCACGTTCCCGGTGAGCGCCATCGCACCGGCCCCGGCCGACGCCTGGACCACCCGCGCCAGGACCCGCAGGTTCTCCGTGCGCGCCGCCTCGTACGGGTCGAACCGCACCACCCGCCCGGCCGCCTCGGCGATGACGTCCAGCGGGAGGAACAGGCGGTGGCCGACGCCGACGACCGTGAGCTGGAGCATGCGGTAGTGGTGCGACAGCTGGTCCAGCTCCGACCGGTACTCCGCCCGCGTCCGGTGCGCGAAGTGCTCGCCGCCGCTGCGCGACATGCCCAGCCGCACCAGCAGCGGGACGATCCGGCGCGCGGCGGCCTCCTCGCCGGCCGCGTTCGCATGGGCGTGGAAGGCGTACGTCGCCACCGCGTCCCGCGCGCCGTCCTGCAACGGCGGGACCGCCAGCGCCTGGTAGGACTGCGGCAGCGGCGCCGCCGCCAGCCGCGCCCTGGCCGCGGCGGTCAGGTCCAGCGCGTCGAGCACCCGCCAGCGCAGCGCCTCGTTGTACTCGTTCACCGGCCCGTCCACCGTGGCCGCCAGGCTGACCACCTGCCACACCAGCCGGCCGATCTCCTCCCGCCGCCGGCGCTCGTCGTAGTGCACCTTGGCCCGGGCGATGCCCCCGCCGACGACGCCCCCGAGGACGCCCAGCAGCTCGACCAGCTCCGCCTCCTCCGCGCGCCGGGTCGCCGAGACACCGAACATCCGGCCCCAGCGCGACCGACCGCGCTCGTTGACGTGCTGGGCCACCACGCCCCCGACCGTGGTGCCCGCGCGCGCCGCCTGGTCGAGCTTCCGCTGCTCGTCCCGCAGCTCCTGCGGCGCCCGGTCGAGCATGCGCCGCATCTCGCCGAAGACCGTCTCGCCGCGTGTGCTCGGCAGATAGCTCTCCAGCCGGGTCAGCCCGCGGCCCATGGTCCGCGGGATCTCGGTGGTCATCGCACAGCCCCCTGTCCCCTCACTCCGCGCCCCATCGGACGCCTCGCCCGCCGCCTCACCGGCCGTGTCACCAGGCACCTCACCGGCCGTATCACCGGGCACCTCACCGCGCACCCCTCCGGCCGCATCACCGCGCACCCCTCCGGCCGCCTCACTGGAAGTCGACGTCCACCTGCGCGTCCCACGCCTCGGAGGTGGCGGACGCGAACTGCTGGTCGTCCACCACGGCCCCCATGCCGCTCGACCCGATCCAGTGCAGGCTCATCGTCCGGCCGTCCAGGTCGACGCTGCCCTGGACCTCCAGCGTCGAACTGCCGGCCGGCCCCTGGGTCTGCGTCTGGCCCCCGAAGTCGACCTCGGAGCCCGAGACGCTGTACGACCCGGTGACCGGCACCCCGACCGTGTCCACCGTCGTGAAGCTGAACGACCCGTCGGGCGTCAGGTCCAGCACCACGTTGGCCGCCCGGTCACGGGCCCCCGACTCCCACTGGGGCCGGCCCTGGACCATCTCGAACTCCGTCACCTCGGTGGCCCGCACCTCGGACGGCACCTCGGGCGTCGTCGCGTCCTCGTCCCCCGAGCCGTCCCCGTCCGCCGACCCGTCCCCGTCCGCCGACCCGTCGTCGGGCGTCGTCGCGTCCTCGTCCGGCGTCGACACCTCGTCCCCGGGCGTCGTGGCGTCCTCCGGCGTCGTCGCGCCGTCGTCCGGGGTCGACGCGGCCTCCGCCGGATCCGTCGACGACGACACCACGTCCGGCGAACTCGCGTCCGACCCCCCGGAACCGCCGCCGCACCCGGCGACCGACACCAGTAACACGGGTACGACGAGCCAGCCGGCCCTGCGCCGCATCCCCTTCATCTCCCACCCCTCCAGGCCCCCTGATCCGGGCCGTTCCGCCCGGCTCGGCACCTTTCTCACGGTAGGAGAACGAACCTGGCGAAACCCATCCCAGATCCCTGGGATTTCCCTACGCTCACGCCATGTCAGGACACCGAACCGGACCCGCTGCCGACGGGCCCGCGCGCCCGTCCCGGCCGGTCGCCGCCGCCCCCGCCACGGCCCTCCCGGGCAAGCCCATCGACGTGCTCGCCGCGGTCGGCGAGGAACTGCTGCGGGCCGTCCCCGCCGACATCTGGTGCGCGGTCATGCTCGATCCGGCCACGCTGCTCGACACCGGGGGACTCCACGAGCACGGCTTCCCCGTCGCCGTGATGCCCCGGCTGTTCGAGATCGAGCACGGCACCCAGGACAGCCCCGACCACATCCGCGCGCTCGCCGCACGGCCGGGCGCCACCAGCCTGCTCAGCAGATCGGCCCGCGGCGCCCACCGGGACGGCGTCTACCACCGCGACGTCCTCGCCCCGGCCGGCCTCGACGACGAGTTACGGGTCGTGCTCAAGGCCGACGGCCACACCTGGGGACTGTTCTGCCTGTGCCGCGGGCCGCGCTCGCGCCCCTTCAGCACGGACGACCTGCGGCGCGCCGAGGCCGTCAGCGCCACCGCCGCCACCAGGCTGCGCCGGGCGCTCCTGCTCAGCGGCGTCGACAGCGACCGCGCCCCGGACGCGCCGGGTCTCGTCACCGCGGACCGCGACGGCCGGATGCTCTCCGCCAACGCCGCCGCCTCCCACTGGCTCGCCGGCCTCGCCGAGGACCACGGCGCGGGGCGGCCCCCGGGTCCGTACGCCCTGTCGGCGCTGCTCCAGCAGATCCGGCACGCGCCCGACGGCGTCACGGCCTCGGCTCGCGCCCGGGTGCGCGGCGGCCAGTGGATCACCCTCACCGCCTGGCGGCAGGGCCCGCCGGGGGAGGAGCTGAGCTACGTGGAGCTGGCCCCCAGCCGGCCCGGCGAGCTGGCCGCCCTGGTCCTGGACCACTACGGCCTGACCCGGCGCGAGCGCGACGTGACCCAGCACGTGCTGCACAGCCGTTCCAGCGCCGAGATCGCCGCGGCGCTGCACATCTCCGAATACACCGTGCAGGACCACCTGCGGAAGGTGTTCGACAAGCTCGGAGTACGCAGCAGGCGCGAGATCACCGGCACGCTGTTCCTGCGCCACTACCTGCCGGCGCTGCCCGGCCCGCCGCTGTCCACCGACGGACGGCTGGTGGACGGCGCGCCCGCGCCGGCTCCCGCTTCCCCGCCGCATCCCGCTTCCCCGCCGGCTCCCGCCTCCGCGCCGGCCCCCGCTCCTCCCGCTGCCGCCGCGGAGATCGCCTGAGCCGGACGCTGACGCCGGGTGCCTGACGCCGGGCGCTACCGCAGGTTACACGCTGTGACCTGGTGCGATTCGAACAAAGCCACTGATTGCTGGCACGTTTGCGTCGTCGGCCAAAAAAGAGCTACTCACGGGTATCCAGGGCTGCGCCGCCGCCGTACCCTCGCCGCATGACCGATTCGCCGCAGTCGGATAGCCAGTCCGTCGAGCCGGACCTCCAGGGTGGCAACCCCGCCGCGCCCGCCTCCGCGCGCCGCCCGCAGGACGTCGTGACGCCCGACCTCGTCGCCCGCCTCACCGCCGGTGTGATCGGCTCCGGGCGCACCGCCAACCACACCCCGCTGACCGGGGAGCGGCTGGCGGAGCTGCCGGAGGCGACGCCCGAGGACGTCGAGCGGGCCTACGCCAGAGCCCGCGTGGCCCAGCGGGAGTGGGCCGCGCTCGGCGCCGCACGCCGCGCGAAGGTGCTGCTGCGCTTCCACGACCTGGTGCTCTCCCGCCAGGCCGAGGTGCTCGACCTGATCCAGCTGGAGACCGGCAAGGCCCGGCTGCACGCCCACGAGGAGGTGCAGGTCGTCGCGATGGCCGCGCGCCACTACGGGCTCAAGGCGCCGGCCTACCTGCGGCCCAAGCGGCACACCGGCGCGTTCCCGGTGCTCACCAAGGCCGTCGAGCTGCGCCACCCGCGCGGGGTGGTCGGCCAGATCGCGCCGTGGAACTACCCGCTGGAGCTGTCCGTCGGCGACGCGCTGCCCGCCTTCGCGGCCGGCAACGCGGTGGTGATGAAGCCGGACTCCGAGACCGCGCTGACCGCGCTGTGGGCGCGCGAGCAGCTGGTCGAGGCCGGACTGCCCGCCGACGCCTGGCAGATCGTGATCGGCGAGGGCCCGGTGGTCGGCCCCGCGGTGGTCGAGCACGCCGACTACGTCTCCTTCACCGGCTCCACCCGCACCGGCCGCGAGGTGGCCCGCCGCGCCGCCGAGCGCCTGGTCGGCGCCTCCCTCGAACTCGGCGGCAAGAACGCCCTGTTGGTGCTGCGCGACGCCGACCTGGACAAGGCCGCCGACGGCGCGGTCCGCGCCTGCTTCGCCTCGGCCGGCCAACTGTGCATCTCCATCGAGCGGTTGTTCGTGGACGAGACGGTCGCCGACGCGTTCACCGAGAAGTTCGTCGCCCGCACCCGCGCGATCCGGCTCGGCACCGGCCTCGCGTACGGCGCCGGCATGGGATCGCTGGTCGGCGAACGGCAGTTGGCGACCGTCACCCGGCACGTGGACGAGGCGCGGGAGAAGGGCGCCCGGGTGCTGACCGGCGGCCGGGCCCGCCCCGACCTCGGCCCGTACGTCTACGAGCCGACCGTGCTGGAGGGCGTCGAGCCGCCGATGGCGGTCTGCACCGAGGAGACCTTCGGCCCGGTGGTGTCCGTCTACCGCTTCCGTGACGAGGACGAGGCGGTTGAGCGCGCCAACGCCACCGACTACGGCCTCAACTCCAGCGTGTGGACCCGCGACACCCGCCGCGGCGCGCGCATCGCCGCCCGGCTGCGCTCCGGCACGGTCAACGTCAACGAGGCGTACGCCTCGGCGTACGGCACCATCCGCGCGCCGATGGGCGGCATGAAGGACTCCGGACTCGGCCGCCGGCACGGCTCGGAGGGAATCCTGAAGTACACCGAGGCGCAGACCGTGGCCACCCAGCGGGTGATGCCGCTCGCGCCCGCCTTCGGCATGGACGACGAGAAGTACGCGGCGTTCCTGAACATCTCGCTGCGGCTGATGAAGACCCTGCGGATGCGCTGAGCACCGGCTGAACATCGGCCGTACCGGCTGAGCACCGGCGGAACCGGACGTACACCGGCTGAACACCGCCGGCCCGGCAGAGCGACCGCGAGCGGAGGAACGAACACGATGACCGAAGACCAGAGTTCCGCGGACCACGAGCGGGACAGCGGCGCAGACCTCGACGACGAGCGCTTCGACTACGACGTGATCGTGGTCGGCTCCGGCTTCGGCGGCAGCGTCACCGCGCTGCGGCTGACCGAGAAGGGCTACCGGGTCGGCGTGCTGGAGGCCGGCCGCCGCTTCGCCCGCGAGGAGCTGCCGAAGAACTCCTGGGACCTGCGCAACTACCTGTGGGCGCCGGCCCTCGGTCTCTTCGGCATCCAGCGCATCCACGTCCTCGGCAACGTCCTGGTGCTGGCCGGCGCGGGCGTCGGCGGCGGCTCGCTGAACTACGCCAACACCCTGTACGTGCCGCCCGCCGCGTTCTTCCAGGACCGCCAGTGGGGCGGCATCACCGACTGGCAGCGGGAGTTGGCCCCGCACTACGACCAGGCGCAGCGGATGCTCGGGGTGCGGCTGAACCCCACCATGACGCCCTCCGACGTCCATCTGAAGGCGGCCGCCGAGAAGATGGGCGTCGGCGACTCCTTCCACATGGCGCCGGTCGGGGTGTTCTTCGGCGACGGCGAGGACGCCGGCGGCGGCGAGGCCGGCGCCGCGGTGCGCGCCGAGCCCGGCGCTGAGGTGCCCGACCCGTACTTCGGCGGCGCCGGTCCCTCCCGCCGCGCCTGCACCGAGTGCGGCGAGTGCATGACCGGCTGCCGGCACGGCGCCAAGAACACCCTCAACGAGAACTACCTCCACCTCGCCGAACGGGCCGGCGCCGTCGTGCACCCGATGACCACCGTGGTCGACGTCGCCGAGGACCCCGCCGGGGGCCACCTGGTCACCACCGTGCCCACCGACCGGCGCAGGAAGGGCCCGCGCACCGTGCTGCGGGCCCGGCAGGTGGTGCTCGCGGCCGGCACGTACGGCACCCAGACGCTGCTGCACGCGATGCGCGACAGCGGCCGGCTGCCCGCGCTGTCCGACCGGCTCGGCATGCTGACCCGCACCAACTCCGAGGCGCTGGTGGGCGCGCGCACCACCCCGCGCCGCTACCGCAAGGCGCACCCGGACCGCCCGCTGGACTTCACCCGCGGCGTCGCGATCACCTCCTCGGTGCACCCCAACGACCACACCCACATCGAGCCGGTGCGCTACGGCCGCGGCTCGAACTCCATGGGCTACCTGTCGGTGCCGGCCGCGCCGTACCGCGGACGGGTGCCGCGCTGGCTGGAGTTCGTCGCCGACGGCATCCGGCACCCGGCGCTGACGGTGATCTCGCGGATCACGTACAAGTGGTCGGAGCGGACCATCATCGGCCTGGTGATGCAGACCAGCGACAACTCCCTGAGCACGTACCGCAGGCGCAGGCGGCCGGGCCGCGGGCTGCTGACCGCGCGGCAGGGCCACGGCGCGCCCAACCCGACGCACATCCCTGAGGGCGCGGAGGCCGCCCGGCTGATCGCCGCGGAGATCGGCGGCTTCCCCGGCAGCAACGTCGGCGAGGCCACCGAACGCCCGCTCACCGCGCACTTCCTGGGCGGCTGCCCGATCGGCGAGGACGCCGAGCACGGCGTGATCGACCCGTACCACCGGCTCTACGGGCACCCCGGCATCCATGTCGTGGACGGCGCCGCGGTGTCGGCGAACCTCGGCGTCAACCCGTCGCTGACCATCACCGCGCAGGCGGAACGCGCGATGTCGCTGTGGCCCAACAAGGGCGAGGCGGACCCGCGCCCGGCGCAGGGCGAGGCGTACCGCACCCTCGCGCCGGTGCCGCCGAGGGCGCCCGCGGTGCCCGCCGACGCCTTCGGGGCACTGCGGCCGCTGCTGCCGGTGCCCGTGGTGCCGCCGCGCTCCGGGGAGGAACCGGCGTCCGGAACGTCGTGAACACGCTGTAATGTGTCCTTCGCGGTGTTCGTCGCAGAGCGGCCGGTCCCAGGCGTCCCTGGGAGCCGACCGCCACTTTCGGTCGTGACCGGGCTGCTGTCCCCTGCCGTCCGGTCACTCACACCGGTGCGAGGTCCCACGGCGGGCGCAAGCCTGCGGCCGCCTCATCGCACCGGTCACACCCCGCCCAGCTGCGTCTGGGCGGTGTCCATATCCACGCGTGGTGTTGGGTTTCCGCCCCTGGCTGGCACGGACAACCCGTCCAACGAAGCGGGCTTCCGGCGGTCACGTGCCGTTCGGGTGATCCCCCTAAAGAGGTGCGCTCCGGGGCTCCGGGCCGCCTTGGGCGCTCCGGGCGGGTCCGGCGTCAGGCGCGGCCCCGGCACAGCTCCAGCAGCGTCATCGCCACCGCCGTGCCGGGCCGGCCGCCGAGCGCGTCCCCGTACGTACGCAGCACCTGCAGCTCACGCGCCAGGTGCACGCGCCGGCCGCCGGAGCCGATCCTGGCGGCCTGGATCTCGCCGGACACCGCCATCCGCTCGCGCACCAGCGCGATGATCCGCTCGTCCAGGTCGTCGATGCGCTGCCGCCGGGCGGCGATCAGCGCGTCCGCCTCGGCGCTCCCGGCGCCGGTGGCCGGGACGCTTTCGGCGGCCGGGACGCCTCCTGCGGCCGGGACGCTTTCGATGGCCGGGATGTCTTCCGTGGTCCTCGTCGTGTTCTGGGTCTCGCTCACGGTTCTGCTCCTCGGGGGTGCGGCCCCCCGGGACGGCTGCGGCCCGCGGACACGACAAGCGCCCCGGGCCGATCGGCCCGGGGCGCCTGGTAGGTCGCGTCAGATGCTCACGCAGCGCGCCTACGGCGACCGGACCGGCCGGTGCCATAGGTAAACGCGAAGGCGAGCGTGTTCATGGCGGTCAGTGTAGCGAAGGTAGACTCGGGGTCTCATCCCCTTGCACGCCTCGTTGCCGCTTCCCGCGGCAACCGCCGGAAGGCCGCCCGTGGCATCAGCGACCCCGTCCGCCCCCGCCCCCGACCCCGTATCCGCCGGCCCGGAGGGCGCCACGAGCCCCGTCGTGCTCGTGGTCGACTTCGGCGCGCAGTACGCCCAGCTCATCGCCCGCCGGGTGCGAGAGGCGCGGGTCTACAGCGAGATCGTGCCCTCGACCATGCCGGTGGCCGAGATGCTGGCCAGGCGGCCGGCCGCGATCATCCTGTCCGGCGGCCCCTCGTCGGTCTACGAACCGGGCGCGCCCCGCCTGGACCGCGCGCTCTTCGAGGCCGGCGTCCCGGTCTTCGGCATGTGCTACGGCTTCCAGCTGATGGCCACCGCGCTCGGCGGCACCGTCGACAACACCGGCGCCCGCGAGTACGGCCGCACCGCGCTGACCGTCTCCCGGCCCGGCTCCACGCTCTTCGAGGGCACCCCCGCCGAGCAGTCGGTGTGGATGTCGCACGGCGACGCGTGCTCCGCCGCCCCCGAGGGCTTCACGGTGACCGCCTCCACCGACGTGGTGCCGGTCGCCGCCTTCGAGAACGACGCGCAGCGGCTGTACGGCGTGCAGTACCACCCCGAGGTGATGCACACCGCGCACGGCCAGCAGATCCTGGAGCACTTCCTCTACCGCGGCGCCGGCCTCGAACCGACCTGGACCACCAGCAACGTGGTGGACGAGCAGATCGCGCTGATCCGCGCCCAGGTCGGCGACCGCCGCGCGATCTGCGGCCTGTCCGGCGGGGTGGACTCCGCGGTCGCCGCCGCCCTCGTCCAGCGGGCCATCGGCGACCAGCTGACCTGCGTCTACGTCGACCACGGCCTGATGCGCAAGGGCGAGACCGAGCAGGTCGAGAAGGACTTCGTGGCCGCCACCGGCGTACGGCTGAAGGTGGTCGACGCCTCCGAGCGGTTCCTCGCCGCGCTCGCCGGGGTCAGCGATCCCGAGCAGAAGCGGAAGATCATCGGCCGCGAGTTCATCCGGGTCTTCGAGCAGGCCCAGGCGGAGATCGTCGCCGAGGCGCCCGACGACCACCCGGTGGAGTTCCTGGTGCAGGGCACCCTCTACCCGGACGTGGTGGAGTCCGGCGGCGGCACCGGCACGGCCAACATCAAGTCGCACCACAACGTCGGCGGCCTGCCCGAGGACCTGGCGTTCTCGCTCGTCGAGCCGCTGCGCAAGCTGTTCAAGGACGAGGTCAGGATGGTCGGCCAGGAGCTGGGCCTGCCCGAGGAGATCGTGCAGCGCCAGCCGTTCCCCGGCCCCGGCCTGGGCATCCGGATCGTCGGCGAGGTCACCCGCGAGCGCCTCGACCTGCTGCGCGAGGCCGACGCGATCGCCCGCGAGGAGCTGACCGCGGCCGGCCTGGACCGGGAGATCTGGCAGTGCCCCGTGGTGCTGCTCGCCGACGTCCGCTCGGTCGGCGTCCAGGGCGACGGCCGCACCTACGGCCACCCGGTGGTGCTGCGCCCGGTCTCCTCCGAGGACGCGATGACCGCCGACTGGTCCCGGCTCCCGTACGACGTCCTGGCCCGGATCTCCACCCGCATCACCAACGAGGTCAAGGACGTCAACCGGGTGGTCCTCGACGTCACCAGCAAGCCCCCGGGCACGATCGAGTGGGAGTGACCCCCGCGCAACCGGGAGCGCTTTCCGCACGGCGGGCCTGAGCGCGCGGGCCGCCCGCAGGCCACCGGTCCCGCCCGGTCCCGCCCGGTCCTCCGCGCGACCCCGGCATTGCCCGGCCCCCGCGCTTCGGGGCCGGGCAATGCGCGCGTCAAGACGCGTTCAAGAAGGCGAGGGGCAACGTCCGTCCCACGGCCCGCGAAGTGGCTGGTGGGGTTTTTGTGGTGTTCAGCGGGGGGTCATGCAGCCTGCCG
This sequence comes from Streptomyces sp. IBSBF 3018, assembly GCA_050613715.1. GTDB lineage: Bacteria > Actinomycetota > Actinomycetes > Streptomycetales > Streptomycetaceae > Actinacidiphila. Next base: position 19,516 of record JAJSZB010000043.1, on the reverse strand, counting down.
ACGCTCCAGGTGAGGGTAATCCGCCTGCACCGGAGGGTTCTGATGGCCGGGCTCGGTTCCGCTGTCACGGGTGTCAATCGACGTCGACTTCTCATCGCTTCGGGAGCCACGGCCGCCTCGGCGGCGTCGGCCGCGGTGGCCTGGCCGCTGGCCGCGCGCGGCGCCGCGCCGCGGGCCGCCGCCCGCCCGGCCGCGCCGCACCCCGCCGCCCACCCCACCGGCGGTCCCGTCCGCATCACCCACGACCCGGTGGTGCGGCGGCCCGCGCCGTACGGGCTGACCACGCTCGACGTGACCGCCCGGCTGCACGGCCCGGCCACCGGCTACCGGCGGATCGCCGCGGGACCGGGCTGGCCGCTGGTCGTACGCCAGGAGCTGGCCGCCGCGGCCGGCCGCAGGACCGACCGGCGCACCCCGCTGGCCTGCTTCGCGCAGCTCACCGACCTGCACATCGCCGACGTGCAGCACCCGCTGCGCACCGAGTTCCTGCGGACCGGGTCGCCCGGCTCGTGGCGCGCGCAGGAGGCCCTGTCGGCGCACGGCGCGGTCGCGCTGATCGAGCAGGTGAACGCGCTGCGGGCCGGCCCGCACACCGGGCTGCCGCTCGGCTTCGCCATCTCCACCGGCGACAACGCGGACAACAACGCCGCGATCGAGCTGGAGTGGTACATGACCGCGATGAGCGGTGGCCGGATCACCCCCAACACCGGCGACCCGGTGGCCTACGAGGGCGCGCAGAACACCGGGCTCGCCCAGTTCTGGCAGGTCGAGCAGGCGCTGCGGGACGTCGACAAGCAGCGCGGCCTGCCCCGGCTGCCCGGCTATCTCGCCGCCGCGACCGCCCCGCTGACCAGCCCGGGCCTGCGGGTCCCGTGGTACTCGACGCCCGGCAACCACGACGCGCTGCCCGCCGGCTGCCTCGCCCCGCAGGACTCCTGGCTCCAGGAGTACGCGGTGGGCGCGCGCAAGCTGTACACCGTCTCCGACGCGGACGCGGCGCGGTTCCGCGCGGTGGTGGTCAGCGGCGCGGACCCGCGCAGTTCGGTGCTGAAGGACGTGCTGCGCGCGAACGCCTCGCGGGCCAGGAGCGTCACGCCCGACCCGCGCCGCCGCGCCACCGACCCGCACGACTTCCTGCTCGCGCACCTGGACCCCGCGCACACCGGCGCGGGCCCGGCCGGGCACGGCTACACCGAGGACAACCTCGACGGCGACCGGCAGTACTACTCCTTCGCCGTCGCCGAGGGCGTGCTCGGCATCAGCATGGACACCACCTTCCGCGGCGGCCACCTCCAGGGCTCCCTGGACGGTGACCAACTGCGCTGGCTGGAGCGGACGCTGACCGCGCACAGCGCGGCGTACTACGACGCCGACGGCCACCGCGTCGCCAACCCCGGCGCCGCCGACGCGAAGATCCTGGTGTTCAGCCACCACCACAGCCCGAGCATGACGGTGCGGTCCGACGCCACCGCGGAGGACAAGGCGCGGCACGACGGCCAGGAGGTGATCGACCTGCTGCACCGTTTCCCCAACGTGGTGGCGTGGATCAACGGCCACAGCCACGTCAACGAGATCACGCCGCACCCGCATCCCGCGGCGCCCGCGCGGTCCTTCTGGGAGGTCAACACCGCCTCGCACGTGGACTACCCGCAGCACGCCAGGCTCTTCGAGCTTGCCGACAACCACGACGGCACGGTGTCGCTGTTCACCACCCTCGTCGAGTCGTCTGCGCCCTACCGCACGGACTTCGCCGACCGGTCCTCGGTGGGCCTGGCCTCGCTCTACCGCGAACTGTCCTACAACGCCCCTGGCCTGGGCGCATACCTGGCCGGGACGTCGTCAGGGATCAAGGAGTCGGCGGCCGGGCAGGCCCGTGACCGCAACACCGAACTGGTCGTCCGCACCGCCTGACACGCGCCCGCCGGGACCCCGGCGAGGGCCGTACGGGCCCACGCGCGTCCGCAACCGTTAGGGGAAAGCGACCCGCGACCGGCCCGACCGGCGTAGTGTCGTCTGTCGACCTGCGACGGGCCGGCTGCGAACGGAGAGCGGACATGCAAGCCCTGACGGCGAGTTGGGGTGCCTGGCTGGAGGCGTACACGCTGTACTGCAAGGCGCTGCCGGAACGCGCCTCGCACACGCAGTGCCCCGACTGCGGCGCCGACGCGCTGCGGGTGGCCTTCACCGGGCAGCCGAGCGAGCGCACCGGCTACGCATCCTTCTGGTGCGACGCCTGCCTGATCGGCATCCACCTCAGCCGCTGCCGGGTGCCCGAGGGCACGCCGATGGAGTCCCTCGACACCCCGGTCGAGCAGCGCGCGGTGCGGGTGCCCAACTACACGCTGCTCTGGCCGGACGAGGACGCGGTCTGAGTCCCGCGGGCTGCGCGCCGCGGGCTGCGCGTCCGGCTTCACACGCCGGCTACGCGTCCGGCTCTGCGCGTCGTCGGCTACGCGTCCGGCTTCACGCCCCGGCTACACCAGCCGGCGGGCGGTGGCCCAGCGGGTCAGCTCGTGCCGGTTGGACAGCTGGAGCTTGCGCAGCACCGCCGAGACGTGCGACTCGACCGTCTTCACCGAGATGAACAGCTGTTTGGCGATCTCCTTGTACGCGTAACCGCGCGCGATCAGCCGCAGCACCTCGCGCTCGCGCTGGGTGAGCCGGTCCAGGTCCTCGTCCACCGGGGGCGCGTCGGTGGAGGCGAAGGCGTCCAGCACGAAGCCGGCCAGCCGCGGCGAGAAGACCGCGTCGCCGTCGCGCACCCGGAAGATCGAGTCGATCAGGTCGGGCCCGGTGATCGTCTTGGTGACGTAGCCGCGGGCGCCGCCGCGGATCACGCCGATGACGTCCTCGGCGGCGTCCGACACCGACAGCGCGAGGAAGCGCACCGGTCGCTCGGGGTCGGCCGACAGCGCGGCGCAGCGGCGCAGCACCTCGACGCCGCCGCCGCCGGGCAGGTGCACGTCGAGCAGCACCACCTCGGGCCGGGTCGCGGTGACCACCGAGACCGCCTGGTCGACGTCGGCGGCCTCGCCGACCACCTCGACGCCGGTCTCGGCGGTGGCGCCGATCTCCGCCTGGACGCCGGTGCGGAACATGCGGTGGTCGTCCACGAGCACCACGCGGACCCGCCGCGCGGCGCCGGACGCGGCGTCGTTCTCCGTACCGGGTGCGCTGCCGACGGCGTTGCCGGGTGCGCTGCCGGCCGCCGCGCCGGACGCCCCGGCCGCGCCCGCGCGGGCCGTCTCCTCCGCCGGCGTGCCCGCCGCCCGCGTCCCCTCGTCGTCCCTGCCGGTCGTGCCGGTCATGCCGCCGCCACCCTCTCCATCTCCAGCTCCACTTCGGTGCCGCCGCCCGGCGCCGCGCGCAACCGCGCCTGCCCGCCGTTGCGCTCCATCCGGCCGATGATCGATTGTCGTACGCCCATGCGGTCCTCGGGGACCTGGTCGAGGTCGAATCCGGGGCCGTGGTCGCGTACCGAGACGAACACCCGGCCCTCCTCGACCTCGGCGTAGACCTGGACCGGGCCGCCGTCGCCACCGTACTTGGCCGCGTTGACCATCGCCTCACGCCCGGCCTGCATCTGCGCGACCAGGCGTTCGTCCAGCGGGCAGTCGCCGACGCAGACCACCTCGACCGGCACCCCGTGCGCGTCCTCGACCTCGGCGGCGGCCGCGCGCACCGCCTCGGCCAGGGTGGTCGGCTCGTCGTCGCGGCCGGTGCCCTCAGGGCGGTAGAGCCAGGCGCGCAGCTCGCGCTCCTGGGCGCGGGCGAGCCGGGCGACCTCGCGCGGGTCCTCGGCGTTGCGCTGGATCAGCGTGAGCGTGTGCAGCACGGAGTCGTGCACATGGGCCGCGACCTCGGCGCGTTCCTGCGCGCGGATGCGCATCAGCCGCTCCGCGGACAGGTCCTGCGTCATCCGCACCAGGTAGGGCCCGGCGATCAGCGCGACGCCGACCAGCACCGCGAGCGCGGCCTGGAGGATGCCGCCCAGGTGGCTGCCGCTGCCGCGCACCACGATGAAGCCGGTGACGCCCGCGACGACCAGGGCGACGCCGGCCGCCGCCCTGGCCAGCGGCCAGAACCGCTTGCCGTGGCTCATCTCGACCCAGCGGGCCTTGCGCGCGTTGTCTGCCTGCCGCCACACCAGCGCCACGCCCAGCGCGATCACCAGCAGCGGCCACACCGCGCGGTTGGCGGCGCCCAGGTTGAGGTTGTCCACCAGGATGCCGGTGCCGGCGGCGAGCGCGATGAGCGCGATGATCTGGCCCTTGTCCGGGCGCTTGCCGGCCAGCCAGGAACGGGCGTCGCGCGGCTCCTTGGCCTCCGCGACGCCGCCGACGCCGAGCGGCACGAAGAACCAGAAGACCGCGTAGAGCAGCACGCCGATGCCGTTGAACGCGGCCAGCACGATGAACAGCGCGCGCACCCACAGCACCGGCAGGCTCAGATGGCCGGCCAGGCCGCGGGCCACACCGCCGACCATGCGGCCCTCGGAGCTGCGGTAGAGCTTGCGGACGCCCGTGTCGGCGGGGTCGGGCGCGTTGAGGAAGGACGCGCCGGACGCGCCGGGGGTGCCGGGCGCGCCGGAGGCTCCGGGCGGTCCCGGGACTCCGGGGGGCGGGGCGCTGGCTGGCATACCCCCGATCGTCACACAACGCAGCCCCCGGGGACATCAGGGTCGGCCCCCCAAGGGTCCCGGGCCCGCGCCGGGGGCGTCCCGGGGCGCACCCCAGGGGACGATTCAGGGTCGTACCAGGGTCGGGCCGGGTGCCCGGGCCCGCGGCGACCCGCCACCATGGTGCGTATGACGGACGACTCCGGCTCCCAGGACGGCGCGCGCGCCGCGGGCTCTGCGGACGCGGGCGCCGCGCGGGCTGCGGGCTCTGCGGGCTTCGCGGACGCCGCGCGGGCCGCCGGCTCCTCCCGTGCCGCCGGCGACGCGCGGGCGGCCGCGGACCCCGGCGACGAGGGCGCGGCCCCGCGCCGGCGGCCCACCCGCGGGCGTGGCAAGGACAAGGTGCTCGCGGGCGTGTGCGCGGGCGCGGGCCGCTGGTTCGGCGTCGACCCGGTGATCTTCCGCGTGGTGCTGGCCGTCCTGTCGCTGACCGGCGGCATCGGTCTGATCATCTACGGAACGGGATGGCTGATCATCCCGCAGGAGGGCGAGGAGGAGAGCGAGGCGCACCGGCTGCTGTCCGGCCGGATCGAGGGCGCGCCGCTGACCGCCGTGCTGATGGCGCTGGTCGGCTGCGGGCTCTACGCCTCGATGCTCGGCAACGGCGTCAACCAGGCGTTCTCGCTGGTGCTGCTCGCCGCGACGGCCGCCGCGGTCTACTGGTCGCAGCAGCGCCGCAGGGCCGCCGAGCAGAGCGGGCCCGCGGGCGCCGCGCCGTATCAGGCCGCGGGGCCCGGCGGCCCGGCCCGTACGGCCGCTCGTACCGCCGCCCGCACCGCCGCCGCGGTGCCCGAGGCGCCCCCCGCGGTGCAGGCGCCGCCCGAGCCGGGCGGGCCCTCGTGGTGGCGGGAGCCGCTGACCAAGGAGCCGTCGTATCTGTGGGGGCCGGACGACGGCCCGTACGGCCAGGAGGACCGGCGCGCGTGGAAGGCCAGGAAGAAGGCGGCCCGCGAGCACAACTGGGTGTTCGCGCTGGTGGTGTTCCTGCTCGCGGCGACCGCGCTGTGCGTGGGTACCGGGGCCTCCTGGCCCTACCAGCCAGCCGCGGTCAGCGCGGAGATCGGCCTGGGCGCGGCGCTGGCGGTGCTGGGCGTCGCGTTCGTGGTGGCGTCGTTCGCCGGGAAGGCGGCGGGCGGCACGGTCTTCTGGTCGCTGGTGGTGATCGCCGGGCTGGTCGGCGCGGCGATGCTGCCCAAGAGCGGGCAGGGCGCGGGCCGGCAGACCTGGCGGCCGGCCACCGCGGCGGCGGTCGCGCCCTCGTACGAGCGCGGGGCCGGCACGGGCGTGCTCGACCTGACCGGGCTCGGCCTGAACGGGCGTACGGTCGCCACGAAACTGCACGTCGGCGCGGGCGAGGCGGAGGTGCGGCTGCCGCGTGACGCGACCGTGCGGATCGACTACGACCTGAGGATCGGCGACGTCGACTGGCCCGACCGGCAGGAGGACGGCGTGCACGTCGGCAAGAACCGCCACGGCACGGTCGTCTTCGGCGCGGCGCCCGGGCGGGTGTCGCAGGGCACGGTCGACCTGAAGGTCAGCGTGGGCGTCGGCCGCCTGCTGGTCCTCCGCGACGCGGCTCCGCCGGCCGGCCCGGCCCCGGCCGCGCCGACGCCGGCGGCTCCGGCGACTCCCACCACCCCGCCCGCGCCCGGCGCGCAGGCCACGACGGCGCGAGGAGCGGCCCGATGAGGCGGCACAGGTTCGAACCCGCGGCCCTGGTCATGGGCCTGGTCGTGCTCACCCTCGCGGTCTTCTTCCTCCTCGACGCGGGCGGCGTCTGGGACATCTCGTCCCCCCGCCGCTCCCTCCCCATCGTCGCCGCGGGCCTCGCCCTGGCCGCGGTGACCGCGGTCGTCACGCAGTCCGTCCGGATCGTGCGCGCTCTCCGCTCCCGGCCGCGGCGGGGCGCGCGGGGGTAGCCGCCGCGGCGGTGCGGCGGCGCAGGAGTCCGCCGCGGTGGCGTGGCGCGGCGGGGTGGCGCGGCGGGTGCCGCGGGGCGGAATCTCTCACACCGCTGTGGCCCGGATCAGCATCGTGCCGACCGCTCCGCCGGCGGGAGGTTCGACGACGTTCGTCCGTACCGTGCCGAATCCGTGGCGGCCGAGGAGGACCCGCCACTCGGCGGGCGGGTGGTCCTGACGGGCGCCCGCCCTGTCGCCCGCGGCCTCCGCGGCGCCCGGTGGCAGATGGGAGAACGCTAGGAGGCCGCCCCGCGCCATGCGCCCGCGGACCAGCGGCAACAACACGTCGGGGGCGACGAACCACACGGCCCCGAAGATCGACAGCACGATGTCGAAGGTCGCCGTCGTCTCCCGCAGAAACGCTGTCGCTTCCGCCGTGACGAACTCGATGTCCGGCAGGTGGGCCCACCGCTCATCGGCGACCTGTTTCCGGCCCGGGGCGATGTCGACCCCGGTGGCTACGGCGCCGAGCGTGGCGAGGTGCGCGAGGTTGTCGCCGCTGCCCGAGCCGAGTTCCAGGACCCGACGACCGGCGATGCGGCCCAGCGCGTCCTCGGAGGGGCCGTGGTCGGGGTACTGGGTCCAGTTCAGCCACGTCGCCTCCCCTCGCGCGTTGACGGCGCGACGGGGTGTGCGACCTGCCGCGTACGTGTCCCAGGACTCGGCGAGCGTCATCGGAACTCCTTCCGTGGCCGAGGGCCCGCCCCCAGGAGGGGGCGAGCCCGGTTCTGCGTCGGCGAACCTACTTCGGGGAGTCGTGGCATCCGGCGTGGCACTGGTTGCACTCCGCCGCGTTCTCCATGCCCCAGAGGCCGGCGTCGACCTCGAAGCCGGCCCTGCGGATGGCGCGGACCGTCCGTCCCACCACCAGCGGCCCGCCCGTCCCGGAGTCCCGCCCGTCGACGGCCTGCTCGCGCACCTGCGGAACGTGATGGATGTAGCGGCCGAAACGGGCCTGCGTGAAGTGGTGGTAGTGGATGGAGTCGAGCATGAAGCTGTGCCACGCCTCGTCCACCTGCGGGGAAGGCCCGAGGAGCAGGTCCGGGTTCTCTCCGAAGGCCATCAGGTAGGCGACGCACTGCCCGAACTTGCGCTCCGCCAACTCCCGGGTGTTTCCGGGGTTCCGCAGGAGCAAGGCTATCTGCCGGTCCCAGAGTTCCGGGGCTACGTAGGATTCCGGTGCACGAATCACCGTCGTTTTCGCCATGCTGTCGTGCCTCCACAGGATTCGGGGGTCACTGCCCGGCCGCTGGGCTCCACGTCGCGGTCGCGGCGTCTGATGCGCCGGGTCGGCCATGGCGCCGATGGTCCGGCAGACCGGGCTGCGGATTCCATGACTATTGGCGTTGTCGGGTAAACGCCTCGGACCATTCCGCGAGGAGCGCCCGGCAGTCGTCCCCGAAGACCGCGTGGTCCGCGAACCGGCCGAAGGCCTGCCGGTAGGCGCTCACATCGCGGTAATCGCGCAGGTCACTGGCCAGGGCCGGCACGAAGGGCCAGCGCACGGCCTGTTCGGTGAGGAGGAATGTGAACGTGTGGCCAGCAGTCCGGTGATCGCGGAGAGCAGGAAGAACCGGAACTCCGTCGACGCCGCTTCGAGGCGGGCCAGCTCGTTCTGCTTCTTGTCCAGCCCCCGCCGTCGCGAGGACCAGTCGTCCTGCCATTCCGTATTGGCGGTCCGTACCAGTGCGAGGATGTCCGCGACTTCCGGTCCGGATACGTCGAGCGCCCCGATGATGAGTTCTACGTCGACCGCTGTGGGGGTGAGCTTCCCGCTCTCGATGTTGCTGACCTTCGTCTGCGACATGGCGCAACGGCGGGCGAGCCAGGTCTGCGTTCTCCCGGCTCGCCTCCGCAGGCTGCGCAGCGCCTCCGCCAGGTCCGACCTGGACCGGCCCAGCCGCTCTGGGTCAAATGTCAAGGCCCATCACGTACTCCTCGAAGGGCACGGATCCGGATATGGCGATCTCCTGGTACTCGAGAAAGACGGATACGTCTCCCTCGAACACCTCACGATCGATCTGCGTTCCATCGCTCTCGTAGTTCATGAGAACGACCTCGGAGCGGTCGAACATCCAGAAATCGGGAGCGCCGGCGAGCGGATTCTCCCGGTCGGTCACGTCCATGATGCGAATGTCCTCGCCCGCCCGTGTGTGCGGGAGGTAGTACATGAACTCGAACCGGAGGTAGTCCGACAGCGGGCGGGTGACGATGTGGACGCGCCCTTTGGTCTTTCCCTGGGCCCGCAGCCGCTTCAGGTCGTCCGTGTACTCGTCCGCGTACGTACGCGGGTCGATCCGCTCGCCCGCGAGAAACGACCGGATCTCGTCCTCCTCCTGCGGCACCCGGTAGGCGGGCAGTGTCTCCAGTCTCCAGGCCTCACGCGCGAAAGACCGGAATCTTTCGGCCCACGCATCACCATCCAAGAGCACGCACGGCCTCCCTCAGCACCTCTTCCGGAATCTCGACGAGCCCCTCTCCCGGCGGCGGGGGCGAAGGTGCGCGAGACGCAAGCAGCTCCCTCGGGCTGGTTCACCCGACCGTACGGGGGTGGCCGCCGGGGCGTCCATGCGGGCACGTGAATATTGGCGTTGTCGCATAAAGCCGCACGGTTCGGGTCCGGCAGGGACAGCCGAGCGCCGCGGTGACCGCGGTCGTCACGCAGTCCGTCCGGATCGTGCGCGCTCTCCGCTCCCGGCCGCGGCGGGGCGCGCGGGGGTAGCCGCCGCGGCGGTGCGGCGGCGCAGGAGTCCGCCGCGGCGGGTGCGGGCCAGGGCGTCCAGGGACAGGTAGGGCGTGCCGGCGAGCACCAGGGGGAGCCACGCCATCAGGTACGCCAGGTCGTTGCCGTAGTAGTAGGGGGTCGTGGACCAGCTGACCGTCAGCCACAGGCTGAGCGAGATCAGCGCGCCGCCCAGCGCCGCGACCCGGCCGAGCAGCCCGGCCAGCACCCCGAGCCCGGCGGCGATCTCGCCGAACGCGATGGCGTAGCCGAAGCCGTGCGGGGCCTTGAGCGCCAAATCGATCATCGCCGGTATCGCGGCCTGGTCGTGCGCACCGTGCAGGATGTTCACCAGCGAGCCGTTGGCCGAGTCGGTGAAGAAGGTGTCGCTGGTCAGCTTGTCCAGGCCGGCGTAGACGAAGGTCACACCCAGGAAGATCCGCAACGGCAGCAGTGCGTAGCGCCGAGCGGTCTCCCGCCACACCTCAAGCATCGTCTCCCGCCTCTCCCGCCGCACGGGGTTGGAATGGACCTGCGGCGTCTCACCCGGTGGTACGGACGGGATCGCGGTACGACTCAACGATCCGGCCGACGATTCGGGTGGATTCGCCGCGACTCTACGAGAAGTCCAGGTGGGCGGCCGGGCGGGCCGGCGTGATCGACCCGAAAAGACCTGGTCAGGCCGGGCGGGTGGCGGCGGCGAAGGGCATCTCGGAGATCGGTGCGACACGCACCGGGGCGCCGGGGTGCGGGGCGTGGATCATCTTGCCGTCGCCGACGTAGATGCCCACGTGCGAGATGCCGGAGTAGAAGAACACCAGGTCGCCGGGGCGCAGCTGGGAGCGGGGGACCCGGGTGCCGGCGTTGATCTGGGTGTACGTGGTGCGTGGCAGCGAGACGCCGGCCGCGCGCCAGGCCGCCTGGGTCAGCCCCGAGCAGTCGTACGCGCTCGGTCCGGTCGCACCCCAGACGTAGGGGAGCCCGAGGGCCCGGTAGGCGAAGGCGACCGCGGCGGCGGCGCGGGAGGAGGGCGCGGGCGTGCCGGGTGTGCCGGGGGCGCCGGCCAGCGGGAGGCGGGCGGCGGCCCCCGCGCCGGCGGCCCGGGGCCCAAACCCCC
>JAJSZB010000043.1:0-9028 GCA_050613715.1 Streptomyces sp. IBSBF 3018 | reverse complement strand
GGGGGGGGGGGGGGGGGGTGGCGGGGGGGCGCGGGCGGGGGGGGGGGGGCGGGCGCCCCGGGACGCGGCGGCCGGGGACGTACCCCCGGACGTACCGGGAGCCGGGGGCGAGGACGTGCCGTCGTCCGCGGCCCGCACCGCGGCCCGGTCCGCCGGCGTCAACCGGTCGAGCAGTGCCCGCGCCTGGTCGAGCTTGTCCTGCACCGCCCGCTTGCGCGCGGCGAGTCGGGACTGCGCCGCGCGCAGCGAGGCGAGCTTCTCCGACGCCTGCCCGCGGGTGCGCGCCACGTCCCGCTGCTGCACGGTGAGCCGGTCCACCGCGGCGGCCTGGCGGGCGCCCAACTGCCGGAGCAGCCCGGCCCGTTCCAGATAGTCCTGCGGGGAGGAGCTGAGCGCGAGCTGCAGCGTGGGGTCCAGCGTCCCGGAGCGGTACTGCGCCGCGGCGACGCCGCCGAGCGCGTCGCGGACCGACTCCAACCGCGCGGTCTTGCGCGCCAGTTCGTTCTGCAGCCGGTCCAACTCGGCGGCGGCCTGGTCGGCATGGACCTTGGCGCCGTCGTAGGACTGCGTGGCCTGCTCGGCCTCCTGGTACAGCTCGGCGACCTTCGCCTGCACCTCGGCCCTGGTCATCCGGGGCTCGGCCTGCGCCGCCCCGGACAGGAAGGGCGCTGACGCCGCCGAGGCGAGCGCCAGGGTGAACGCGGTGCGCTGCACCGAGCGGGAGACGGTGATCCGCGGTAACGGCAGGCGACTGTGGGAGGCCATGGCGGCCGTCCCTCCTTCCCAGGGGCGCTCCGGGGGCGGTCCCCGGGAGCCGGGGCCGGGGGTCCGGCGGCGCCCGCACGGGGGGACGGGACGCCGCCGGACTCGGCGGAGGCGGCCGGACCGCTTGAGGGGGAGGCCGCCTGGGATGCGACGTTAAACCGGGGCCGCCCACGGTGCGGGGCCCCGGACCGGGACTGTCCCCTTTCGGTCACCGCCCGACCGGTCCCGACCGCCGTTCGACGGGTGATCCGCCCGTATCCGTCGCCGACTTGACGGATTGCCCCGTACTCCCCATCCCTGGGCGGCTCGCGTGCTACACGCGCGGTCAGGGGCCGTGGTCCGGATCTCGCCGGGGGAGGGGCTGCCGGCCCGGGCCCTCACGGACCCAGGCCACCCCGCGCGGCGCTCAGGCCAACCAGTGGGTCGAGTGGGTCGCTCAGGCCCACCTCTGTGGCGCTCAGACCAACCGGTGGCGCTCAGGCCACCCGCTGGATCGCTCAGGCCACCCGGCGGGCCGCGGCGAACGGCATCCAGCTCATCGGCGCGATCTCCACGGTCGCGCCGGTGTGCGGCGCGTGCACGACCTCGCCGTTGCCCAGGTAGATGCCCACGTGCGAGATGCCGGAGTAGAAGAACACCAGGTCGCCCGGGCGCAGATCGGACTCCGAGACCGCCACGCCGTCCTTGACCTGGTCCCAGGTGGTGCGGCCGATGCTCACGCCCGCCGCCCTGTACGCGGCCTGGGTCAGCCCCGAGCAGTCGTACGCGTTGGGGCCGGTGCCGCCGGAGACGTACGGCTTGCCGCGCTGCGCCAGCGCGAACTGGATCGCGGCGGCGGCGCGCCCGCTGGCCGGGCCGTTGTAGGTGTAGCTGACGCTCGACGACGAGGACGACGAGGAGGACGTGCTCGTCGGGTGCATCGCGGCGATCTTCGCCCGCTGCTCCGCGGTGAGGCTGTTCAGCAGCTTCTGCGCGGCGGCCAGCTTCGTCTGCACGTTCTTCTTCTGCGCCGCCAGCTTGCTCTGCGCGCCGGACAGTTCGTCGAGGCTCGCGGTGGCCTGCTGCCGCTGGATGTTCGCCTGCTCCTGCTGGACCTTGAAGGTCTCCAGCGCCTGCTGCTGCGTACTGGACAGCCGGTCGAGCATGTGCGACTGCTCAAGGAACTGCTCGGGGTTGCTGGACAGGAACAGCTGCGTGGTCTGGTCGATCCCGCCGTCGCGGTACTGGGCGGTGGCGAACTGGCCCAGCACCCGCCGGGTCTCGTTCATCTTCTGGGTCTTCTGCGCGACCTGCGCGAGCAGCTCGTTGGCCTTGGTCCGCGCGGCCGCGGTCTTCTCCTTGGCCTGGTCGTACTGCTGGGTGGCCACCTCGGCCTGCTGGTTCAGCGTGTCGATCTGCTTCTTGACCTCGCTGATCGAGGGCTTGGCGGGCGCGGCGTGCGCGCTCTCGCTCATCAGGGTGACCGAGGCCAGTGCCGCCGCCGTGACGCCGACCGCCGCGCGGGGGGCGGCGGAGGCGAGTATTCGGGGACGCGGCTTGCGGTGCGACGCCAAGGAGGCGACTCCTTCCGTGGACCGCCGACCGGGTTAGCTGACGGGTTCGGGCTCAGAAGGTCGCCCTACGGTCCCGCGCCTTTCGGCGCCGGCCCGATTCACCCCAAATGCTGTGGGTCCCCGGCTCCGGCCCTGCGGCCGGATTAGGCGGAGGTGGCATGCTGCCGGCAATTCCCGGCGGGGGACGTGTCACCTAGCCGGTTACCGTAGCCAACTTGTGCGGGTCATGGGAAGTTTGGATCGCAATGTGACCGACATCGCTTCGTGATCTTACCGTCGGTGGCCGCGGTATCCGGCCCCCGTCGCGGTCAATACGGGCGAACCCCGGCGTAGATGGGCATTTCTGTGATCGGTGCGATCTTGACCACGGTGCCGGTGTGCGGCGCGTGGATCATCTGGCCGTCGCCGATGTAGAGCCCGACGTGGCTGATGTCGCTGTAGAAGAAGATCAGGTCGCCCGGCTGCAGGTCGTCCACGGACACCCGGTGGCCGACGTTCACCTGGTCCCAGGTGGTGCGCGGCAGGTTGATCCCGGCGGCCTTGTACGCGGCCTGGGTCAGCCCCGAGCAGTCGAAGGAGTCGGGGCCGGTCGCACCCCACACGTACGGCTTGCCGAGCTGGTCCCTGGCGAAGGCGATCACCTGCTGGGCGATCGAGGTGTTGGCGGCGCCGCCCGACCCGGCCGAGCCCGTCGAGCCGGTCGACTGCGCGGCCTTGGCCGCCTTCTCCGCCGCGGCCTTCTGCTGGGCGGCCAGCTCCTGCGCCCGCTTGCGCGCCTCGGCCTCCTGCTTGGCCGCCAGCGCCGCCAGCCGCGCCTTCTCCTGCGCGGTCAGGCTGTTGAGCAGCTTCTGCGCCTCGCCGAGCTTGGTCTGCACGTCCGCCTTGGCGGCCTTCAGCTTGGTCTGCTGGGTGGTCAGCGTGGCCAGGCTCTTGGCCGCCTCGATGCGCTGCTGGGTCGCGGCGACCTGCTGCACCCGGTAGCTCTCGACCGCGGCGCGCTGCCGCTTGTTCATCACGCTGGTCAGGTGCAGCTCGTCGACCAGCGACTGCGGGTCGCCGGCCAGCATGTAGCGGGTGGTGGAGTCGTCGCCTCCGTTGCGGTACTGCGCGGCGGCGATCTGCCCGAGCACCCGGCGCGAGTCGTTCAGCGCCTGCGTCTTCTGCGCGGCGGCCTCCAGCAGCCGGTTGACCTTCGCGTTCTGCTGGTCGACCTGCTCCTTGGCGCCGTTGTACTTCTCGGTGGCGACCTCGGCCTGGTGGGTGAGGCCGTCGACCTTCGCCTTGGTCTGCGCGATGGTCGGCTGGACGGGCTTGCCCGGCGCCGGGGCGGCGTTGGCGCTCTCGCTCATCAGGGTCACGGTGGCCAGCGCGGCCGTGGTGATCCCCACGGCGGCACGCGGCCCCGGCGTGCTCAGCAAAGCGGTACGGGCCTTACGGTGCGTCGCCATGGCGGGCGGACTCCTCTCGGACGCTGACCGAAGCGGCTGGTGCGGAACCGTAGCCAAGGCCCGCTGTCGCTGGGAAGAGCGATGTCCGATAAGGCCCGATACCTTTTCGTAATCTTTTTTCGACGCGGGCATGTCGTCACCCTGCGTGCCGGACGGGCTACGGCGGCGCGGGCCGGGGAGAGCCTGCGGCCGCCCCGAACCGCCGCGGCTGTCGGCGGCGGCCTCTAGACTCGGGAGGCGATGAGCAGCCTCTTTGACGAACACTTCCTCGCCGGTCTCGACGCCGCCCGCGGACCGGCCCACGGACCGGCCGACCCGTCGTCCGGGGACGACGCGCCGCCGCCGGACGACGAGGCGGACGGCGGCCCCGGCCACGCCGCGGAGGAGGTCCCGCACGACCTGTTCGGCGACCGTTTCGACGGCCCGCCGCCCGCCCGCGACGCGTACTATCGCGACGGCGCCCCGCGCCCCGCGATCGACCCCGCGCAGCTGCTGGAGGGGCTCAACGAACAGCAGGCCGCGGCTGTCGTGCACGCCGGCGGCCCGCTGCTCATCGTCGCCGGCGCCGGCTCCGGCAAGACCCGGGTGCTCACCCACCGCATCGCCCACCTGCTCGGCGCGCGGCACGTGCACCCCGGCTCGATCCTCGCCATCACCTTCACCAACAAGGCCGCCGGCGAGATGAAGGAGCGCGTCGAGCAGCTGGTGGGCCCGCGGGCGAACGCGATGTGGGTGTCCACCTTCCACAGCGCCTGTGTGCGCATCCTGCGCCGCGAGTCCAAGAAGCTCGGCTTCACCTCGTCCTTCTCGATCTACGACGCGGCCGACTCCAAGCGGCTGATGGCCCTGGTCTGCCAGCGCGACCTGGACCTGGACCCCAAGCAGTTCCCGCCGAAGTCCTTCAGCGCCAAGATCTCCAACCTCAAGAACGAGCTGATCGACGAGGAGACCTTCGCCGGCCAGGCGGAGACCGCGTTCGACAAGAAGCTCGCCGAGGCGTACGCGCTCTACCAGGCCCGGCTGCGCGAGGCCAACGCGCTGGACTTCGACGACATCATCATGACCACCGTCAACCTGCTCCAGGCGTTCCCCGACGTCGCCGAGCACTACCGGCGGCGCTTCCGGCACGTCCTGGTCGACGAGTACCAGGACACCAACCACGCGCAGTACACGCTGGTGCGCGAGCTGGTCGGCTCCGGCGACGAGGCCGGGGAGCTGTGCGTGGTCGGCGACGCCGACCAGTCGATCTACGCCTTCCGCGGCGCGACGATCCGCAACATCCTCCAGTTCGAGGAGGACTACCCGCAGGCCCGCACCATCCTGCTGGAGCAGAACTACCGCTCCACGCAGACCATCCTGTCCGCCGCCAACGCGGTCATCGAGCGCAACGCGGGCCGCCGCGCCAAGAACCTGTGGACGCAGTCCGGCGACGGCCCGGTCATCACCGGCTACGTCGCCGACACCGAGCACGACGAGGCGCAGTACATCGCCGAGGAGATCGACCGGCTCACCGATGCCGGCGACGCCCGCCCCGGCGACGTCGCGGTCTTCTACCGCACCAACGCGCAGTCCCGTGTCTTCGAAGAGGTCTTCATCCGGGTCGGCCTGCCGTACAAGGTCGTCGGCGGCGTCCGCTTCTACGAGCGGCGCGAAGTACGCGACGTGCTGGCGTACTTGAGGGTGCTGGCCAACCCCGAGGACAACGTCCCGCTGCGCCGCATCCTCAACGTCCCCAAGCGCGGCATCGGCGAGCGCGCGGAGGCGATGATCGACGCCCTGGCGCTGCGCGAGAAGATCTCCTTCCCGCAGGCGCTGCGCCGCGTCGACGAGGCGTACGGCATGGCGGCCCGCTCGGCGAACGCCGTCAAGCGCTTCAACACCCTGATGGAGGAGCTGCGTACGGTCGTGGAGTCCGGCGCGGGCCCGGCCGTCGTCCTGGAAGCGGTCCTCGAACGCACCGGCTATCTGGCCGAGTTGCAGGCGTCCACCGATCCGCAGGACGAGACGCGGGTGGAGAACCTCCAGGAACTCGCCGCCGTGGCCCTGGAGTTCGAGCAGGAGCGGGCCGAGGACGAACCCGGCACGCTGGCCGACTTCCTGGAACGCGTCGCGCTGGTCGCCGATTCCGACCAGATCCCCGACGACGACGCCGAATCCGGCGGCGTGATCACGCTGATGACGCTGCACACGGCCAAGGGCCTGGAATTCCCCGTGGTGTTCCTCACCGGCCTCGAAGACGGCGTCTTCCCGCACATGCGCGCGCTCGGCCAGGTCAAGGAGCTGGAGGAGGAGCGCCGGCTGGCCTACGTCGGCATCACCCGCGCCCGGATGCGCCTCTACGTCACCCGCTCGGTGATGCGCAGCGCCTGGGGCCAGCCCTCGTACAACCCGCCCTCGCGGTTCCTGGAGGAGATCCCGGCGTCGCTCATAGAGTGGAAGCGGACCGGTGCGGCCTTCGGCGGCGGTCCCGGTAGCTCCGGTGGTTCCGGCGGCTCGGGCTCGGGCGGCGCGGTGTCGAAGGCGGCGGCCTCGCTGTCCTCCACGCTCGCCGCGCGGTCCAGGGGCGGCGGCGCCACGGGCGGCTTCGCGACCCGGCGCGGCGCGGGCGACCGCCCGGTGATCTCGCTCGCGGTCGGCGACCGCGTCACCCACGACCAGTTCGGCCTCGGCACGGTCGTGGCGGTCACCGGACGCCCGGGCGACGAGAAGGCGACGATCGACTTCGGCGACGACCGCCCCAAGCAGCTGCTGCTGCGGTACGCGCCGGTGGAGAAGCTCTAGGACGCGACAGCCCCGGGCCCCGGGGCCCGGGCGGGGCTGCGGGCTCAGCGCGGGTGGGTCGAGGCCGCGGTGTGGAGCCGGGCTCAGCGCGGGTCGAGGCCGTGCTTGAGCAGCCAGGGCAGCGGGTCGATGGGGGCGCCGCCGTCCGGGCGGACCTCCAGGTGCAGGTGCGGGCCGGTGGTGTTGCCGGTGTTGCCCGAGTACGCGATGACCGTGCCCGCCTTCACCTTGCCCGAGCGGATCTTGGTGCTGCTCAGATGGCAGTACCACGTCTCGGTGCCGTCCGGCGCGGTGACGATCGCCATGTTGCCGTAGGAGGAGTTCCACTGGGTGCGGACCGTGCCGTCGGTCACGGCCATCACCGGGGTGCCGACCTGCACCGGGAAGTCGATCCCGGTGTGCAGCGCCATCCAGTTGACGCCGGCCTGGCCGAAGTACGCGCTCAGGCCCTTCTGCGTGACCGGCAGTACGAACTTCGGCCGCAGCGCCTCCTTGCGGGCCGCGGCCTCCTCGGCCGCCTTCTTCGCCGCCGCCTGCCGCTCCTTGAGGTCCAGCCGCTCCTGGGAACGGCTGGCGCGGGTGGCGAAGTCGTCGGCGTCCCGGCTGACCCCGGCGAGCTGCCGGTCCAGCTGGGTGGTCGTCGCGTTCGTGGCGCCGGGCGTCGCGGCGCCGTCCGCCCGGGTCGTGGAGGAGGAGCTGTCCTGCGCCATGCCGACCCCGGTCACCGCGGCCGCGCCGACCGCCGCGACGCCCATCACCGCGACCGACGGCACCGCGACGGTCAGCAGCGCCGAGCGCTTGGCCGGCTTGCGGCGGCGGCTGCGCGCGGTGGGCTCGCCGGGGACGAAGCCGTCGCTCGCGTAGTCGTGCCGGACGGGCACGTCGTCGCGGTCGTCCACCAGGTCGTTCAGCACCTCGGCGGCGTGCGGGTCGTCGAGGGCGTCCAGGGTGCCGGTGCTGTCCAGGGCATGTGCGCTGTCGCGTGCGTCCGGGGCGTTCAGGGTGTCCGCGCCGTCCAGGACGTCCGGGTCGTTCAGTGCGTCCGTGCCGTTCAGCGCGTCCGGGCCCTGGAGATCGGCCATGTGCTCGTACACGCCCGTGTCGCCGCCGGCGTCGTAGCCGTAGCCGGTCGCGTACCCGGTGCCGTAGCCGTAGGCGGGGTAGGAGCCGGAGTCCCAGTCGGGCAGCGGCTGTTGGACCGGGTGCACGCCGGTCTGCCCGTCGCTCTGCTCGAAGCCCGCGGTCAGGTCCTGGTACGTGCCCGTGTCGTAGTACGTGCCGGTGCCGGTCGTGGTGGGCGCGGCGGTCTGGCCGTACGCGTAGGGGTCGTAGGCCGGGTAGCCGCCGGTGTCCCAACTCTGCGTCGCAGACGGGTCGTAGGCGTCACCGGACTGATGGGCGCCGTGGGGGTCGTAGCCCTGCGGCTCCGCGTACTGCTGCGACTGGTACTGCGGCTGGTACTCCTGCGCCGGCTGCTGGGCGTAGCCGTAGGGGTCGGTGTACCCGTAACCCTGGCCGTAGTCCTGCGGTTGGTGCTGCTGCGGGATGTACGCGGCGTACGTGCCGGTCGCCGCGTCCCCGTCGTCGGCGAAGGCGGTGCCGACGGTCTGGTACGCCCCGGTGGAATAAGGGTCGTACCCGTAGGCGTCGTAGTCGGGGGCGAACCCCGACGCGTGACGTTCATTCACCGCCAGCTTCTCTTTCGCCTAGGCAGCAGGAGAATCAGCGGCGACTGTAGCCCTCCGTGTCCGGCGGGGACAACCTTTCGCCGGGACCTGGCGTCCGCCTTGCCCGGTGTTCGGTCGATATTCGACCGTTATGTGTCCGTTATGCGGCGTCGGCGGCGGTGCCGCGGGAGGGTCCGTGCGGGGCCCCGGAGCCCAGTGCCCGCCGGATCTCCGCGGCCACCGGGCCGTGCACCGGGAGGGTCAGATGGCCGATTCCCGTCACCTTGACGTTCCGCGCGGACAGGTCCGGGTGTTCGAGGCGCGCCGAACCGACCGGGATCATCAGCTGGTCCAGATCGCTCCAGAACGCCACGAAGCGGGTCCTGCACCCCGGAGCCGGCTCCGCCAGCTCGGCCAGCACCGCCGATCCCGGCCGCATCTGGCGGGCCAGCGGGTGCGGCACGAACGCCGGCACCGCGCGCGTCCCCGCGTGCGGCGTGCCCAGCGTGACCAGCGTCCGCACCCGGGCGTCGCCGCCCATGCGCTGGACGTAATAGCGGGCGATCAGACCGCCGAGGCTGTGCGCCACGATGTCCACCCGGCGCCGGCCCGACAGCGCGCAGGCCTCCTCGACGTGCGCGCGCAGCTGCTCGGCCGCGGTCCGCAGGTCGGGGGTGAACGGTGAGTAGTTGACCGCCTGCACATCCGTCCAGCCGTTGCGGCGCAGGGAGCGGCGCAGCAGGGCGAAGGCGGAGCGGTTGTCCACGAAGCCGTGCAGGAGCAGGACGGGCGGGTGCGGGGGGTGTGCGCGGGG
>JAJSZB010000439.1:0-5604 GCA_050613715.1 Streptomyces sp. IBSBF 3018 | reverse complement strand
CGTTTCCCCAGCTCACCCCACCCCCGCGGTATCGATTTCACCTCCCGCGCCGCCTCATGTAATGTTGTCCACGCAACGCCGACCGGCCCCCACAGGGCCGCGACGCCCGCACTCGTAGCTCAACGGATAGAGCATCTGACTACGGATCAGAAGGTTGCAGGTTCGAATCCTGCCGAGTGCACAGCGTGAAGCCCCCGCCGGGCATCCCGGGCGGGGGCTTTGGCGTGCTGCCCGGTGTCGATGCCCGCGAGCGGCCCGGCGCGGTGGGGCGCCGACTCGCCGGATTCAGAGGCGCAGCGTTCGCCGGGCCGCACTGATCAGATTCTGCGCGTCGACCCCGTACACCGCGGACTGCCGGAGCGTTTTCCATGTCCGCAGGTAGACGTCGACGCTCGCCTCGTCGTCGATCCACAGCTCGGCGTGCCAGTTCTCGACGATCAGCTGACGGTCGTCGTAGATCCAGAAAGCGGTGGCCGGAGGAATTTTGAGTGAGGCGGACAGCGGAATGATCCCCAACTCGACCGTTTCGAGACCGACGGCTCCTGCGAGGCGGTCGAGCTGTGCCGCGAGCACGGACGGCGGACAGATCAAGGCGTGCAGGGCTGCCTCCCACAGGAGGAGGTGGAAGCGTTTCGAGGAGTCGTACAGTGCCTCCTGCCGCTTCATGCGGGACAGCACCGCCTCCTCGGTGTCGCGTGGGGATCGCTGCAACTCGGCGTACCTGGTGAAGATCGACCGGGCGTAGTCCGGAGTCTGGAGGATTCCGAAGATCATGGAGGACTCCCAGCCACGGAACATCGAAGCGTCGGCGTGGGCGTGCAGGTGGGTGTCCTGGACCGCCTTGTGACCCGAGGCCAGTTGGCGCCGCCATGACCTGATGTGGGACTCGAAGCCCCGCAGGCGCGCGATCAGTTCGTCGTACGCCTCCGGCCGGCCGGTTGCCTGCGCCCACTTGTGCAAGTCATCGGGCGTCGGCGTCTGCTTGCCGTTCTCCAGCCTGCTGACCTTGGACTTGTTCCACCCGCACTGCGCGCCGAGCTCAGCGCCGGTGAGCCGATGCCCAGGGGCGGAGAGTCGGAGTTCGCGCAGCCGTACCCCGAGTGCTTCCCGCGCCTGCTGGTAGTCCGTGCTCACCGGTACGCACCTGCCTCAGCCCTCCTCCGCGGTCAGCCGGGCCGCGAACTCCTCGTACGGGACAGCATGATGCAGCGCAGCGTCGCGCACCGTGGCGTACCGCAGTACCGCGGCAGGCTCCGTGATCAACTCGACGCTCACGAGGTCGTCGGCGTCATCGAAGTCGAGCAGCGCGACCAGCCGGGAGTCGAAGATCCAGAAGTCCTCGGCGGGCAGACCGAGCCGGTCGGCGTCCTCTCGCCGCAGGTTGAGGATCGTCTCCCCGACGGCGCTGTTACGCCGTGCGTTGTCGAGCAGGTAGAGCTGGCCGGCCGTGGGCGGACTGTCGACGATACGGACACGCTCGAACCGCTTCCCGAGGTCCGCTTGTTCGCGTCGCTCCGCGCACCATTCCGCGTCGACCCCCTCCCAGTCGACCGGCTCGCCTCGGGTGAACTGTGCGTACGTGTCCGTGAGTTCGTCCGACGCATAACGGCGACGCGTCTCCAGCCGCCACGCCGTGTGCTCGAACTGCGTGAAGAGCCGGTCGAACTCGTCCAGGCCGATGACGTCGGGCACGCGAACGACCTCCTTCGGGCCGAAGTCGACCAACAGCTCGCGCGGCACGACGATGGGGACCTCGCCCTCGCCCAAGTGCCGGAGCCGCGCGATGTCGTCGGCCCGGTTGCTCTGGATCAGCAACCTTACGCAACCGCGCTGGGCTGCCGTGCAACTTCGCGCAACTTGTCTGGCGTCCGGTGACGCCCGCTTCCTACCGTCGTGTTCACGGCTGGAGCACACCAAGACGCCCGTCTGCGAAGGAGCAGCCCATGACCATCACGCTCGACCGACCTGCGAGCACCCGCACGCGGGACCCGAAGGAACTCCTCAACGCGGTCCAGCCCCACGTCAGGCACTTGACGATCAACGTGCTGGACAGCGGGATGACCCTCTGGGAGCGCGAGGCCGCCCTGCTGCTCCGTGACCACACGATGGTCCGCGACATGGCCGAACGCATCCTCGGCAACGCCGTCATGTACACCATCGGCTGCATGGAACACCCCGAAGTCCACCTGGGCGTCGGCAAGCTCGTCGACATCGGCGTGCACCAGCTCATCCTCGACACGCCGGTGTGGTGGTCCCTCTGCGAGGTGTACAACCAGGGTCGATACAAGCACCACGCCCCGTTCATCGAGCGCCGCAGCGACGGACTGTGCCTGCGCACGGCGGACTTCCTGAAGTCCATCGGCTTCGAGGTCGACGAGGAGCTGTGGGCGATCGACGGAACGGACTGCTCGCCCTGCGACAACAAGGTCCCCGACAGCCACTGATGAACGGCCCAGTGCCCCGCCCCTGTCCCCCGGAGGACAGGGGCCGGCCCTTTCGTTCTCGAAGAGGAAACCGCCTTGCCCGCACAGCACGACATCGCCGCCGAGACGGAACTGTGGGACACCTTCGCCGCCTCCGCCTTCCAGGACGACGCGGAGCCGAGCTTCTGCTGGACCCAGTACGCCGGGCACGGACCCGGTCACGAACTGCTCGGCGATCCGCGGTCCGTCCTGGAGATCGGCTGCGGCACCGGCCGCGCCCTCGTCCACCTCGCCCGACGCGGCATCACGGCACGAGGCGTCGACCTCTCTCCCGTCATGTTGGAGAAGACCACCGCCAAGTGGGCCGGCAGCGGCGCGGAGTTCGTCTGCTCCGAGGTCCTGGAGTATCTGAGCGCGCACGAGGATACGTACGACGCCGTCTACTCGATCTTCGGAGCCGCGTGGTTCGCCGACCCGGGGCGTCTGTTCCCCCTCGTCCGCCGGCGCCTCGAACCCGGCGGCGTCTTCGTCTTCTCGCAACCCCCGGCCATCCCAGGTGCGTACGGGCCGCAGGGCATGTACAAGGGGGGCTTCGCCGGCAAGGCGATGTTCACCTACCGCTACAGCTACCGTCCCGCCGTGTGGGAACGCCTGTTGACCCGGGCCGGGTTCGCCACGGCCGAGGCCCAGGTCCTCGATGCGCCTCACCCCGAGCACATCGGGACGCTCCTCGTTCGCGCCGTCGTGGCGTGACCTGATCCGGCCGGGCGCCTCGCCCCACCGCTTGACAGCGGTCGGGGAACCGCCTCGCGGGGTGCTCGCGAGCTGGGATGCTGGCGGGATGTCGAGTGAGCAGGACGTGCCGAGCGCGACGCATCCGCTGCCGCGGGTGCTCAACCCGCTGTGGATCATCTCCCTCTTCCTCGGGGTGTCCGAGACCACCGTGGGGATCGCCGCCACGCTGTCGAGCGGGGTGGTCCAGGGCACGCTCACCGCTTTCGCGGTCACCTTTCCCGTGCTGGTCTCCGGCGCGTTCTTCGCCGTGCTGTGGAAGAAGCCCGAAGTGCTGTACGCGCCGGGGGACTTCCCCGAGCACGTCTCGGTCACCGCCTACGTCGACGGCATGCGGCACGGCTCGGTCGGCAACGCCGAACTCCTGCAGTCGGTGGTGCGCGACACGCTGGAGGACGTCATCCCCACCACCCTGTCCCAGATCGTCACCCCGCAGCAGGTCACGCAGTTGGTGGACCAGGCGGTCGCCAGCGCCCGGGAGGGCATCGCCAGCCGCATGCTCTCCGTCGACCTGAGCGCGGTGCACCCGGACTTCCGCGACTTCCGGACCGAGTTCCCGCTCGGCGACGGCGCGACGGTCGCCGACTTCCTCGACCGGCTCTGGGCGGTCATGCGCGACCACGTACGGCCGTACACCTACGGCACCCACTGGGTCCTGATAGACCGCGCGAGCAACCGCATCTTCCGCGACATCGGCAGCGCCTGGGCGCGCGACCACGTCGGCCACCCCGAGGACGCCCGCCTCCTGAGGGACATCGGCTTCCGCGTCGACATGGACCTCGCCGTGCTGCCGCTGCGCCACGGCCTGGCCGATCCCGCGCCCCACCGGGGGCGATACTCGGGAGTGTGAACGGTGCGGGCGGTGTGAAGGGTGAGGGCGGTGTGAACGAGGGAGTACGGCGGGCGGCGGCGTGGAGCGGGACGGCCGCGGCCGCGGCCGGCGCGGTCTGGTACGCCGCGTACGGCTCGAACATGCACCGCGACCGGCTGCGCTGGTACGTGGAGGGAGGCGCCCCGGCCGCGGGCCCGCGCGGACCGAGCGCGTCACAGGGCGCAGGCGGTACGGGCAGCGCAGGCGGTACGGGCAACGAAGGCGGTACGGGCAGCGCAGGCGGTACAGCCGCGGGCCCGCATCACGCGAGCGGTACGGACTCCGGCGGCGCCCGCGCCTACCCCGGCTGCCGGGACCCGCGGATGCCGCGCGAGTCCGTCGCCGTCGAACTGCCGGGCACGGTCTACTTCGCGACCCGCTCGCCGGTCTGGGCGGGCGGCCGGGCGTTCTACGACCCCGGCGCGGCCGGGCGGGCCTGGGCGCGCGCCCACCTGATCACGGCGGAGCAGTTCAGCGACATCGCGGCGCAGGAGATGTACCGCGCGCCGGGCCGCGACCTCGACCTCGGCGAGGCGCTGCGCACCGGGCGGCAGCGGCTCGGGCCCGGCCGCTACGAGACGGTGGTGTGCCCGGGCGCGCTCGACGGCGTACCGCTGCTCACGTTCACCGCGCCGTGGGGCGTGGACGGGGTCGAGCACACCGTGCCGTCCGCGCCGTACCTCGCGCACCTCGCGGCCGGCCTGCGCGACGCCGGGGCGTGGACCGCCGACCGGATCGCCGCCTACCTGGCCGCCCGGCCGGGCGCCGCAGGCCACTGGACGACCGAACAGGTCGCGGCCCTCACCGCGCCGGACGCCTGAGGCCACGGCCCCGGCGGTACGCGCCTGGTCGTACGCCCCCTGCCGGTGCGGCCCCACCCGGCGGGGGCGGGTACGGACGCCGGACCGTACGCCCGTCACCCGACACGGCGGTACGCCGACCCCCCCCGCGATGCCCGCGACCCCCGCGATGCCCCGCACGCGCCACGCGCTACCCCCGCGTCGCCCGTTCCTGCGCCTCCAGCAACTCCTCGCCGTGCGCCGTCGTCCAGTCGGCCATCGCGCGCAGCGGTCCCGCCACGAGGCTCGCGCCCAGCTGCGTCAGGCCGTACTCGACGCGCGGCGGCGCCGCGGGGTAACTGCGGCGCTCCACAAGGCCGTTGGCGAGCAGGCGGCGGAGCGTCTCGGTGAGGACCTTGTCGCTGATGCCGCCGGTCGAGGCGAGCAGGGCGCGGCGCCGCAGCGGGCCGTTCGACAGCGCGGCGACCACCAACGGGTCCCAGGTGTGCGCGAACAGCTCGGTCGCCGCGCGCAACCGGCAGTCCACGAGCACGTGTTCGCACACACCGTGCGCGGCCGGCGTCATCCCGGGAACGCGGACCCCGGCCCCGGTGACCTCGCGTGCCGCCCCGCGTCCCGGCTCGCGCCCAGCCGTTCGCCCCGGCTCGCGCCCAGCTTTGCGCGCCGCCTCGCCCGCAGCCCCGCGCCCCGGCTCGCGCGCGGCCCCGCGCTCCCGCCC
>JAJSZB010000438.1:0-5612 GCA_050613715.1 Streptomyces sp. IBSBF 3018 | reverse complement strand
CCGTCCCCCCAGCCGTCCCCCGACCGTACGCACCCAGGAGCCCCGCGCGTGATCGCCTTCGTCAGCGGCCAGGTGGCCGCACTCGCACCCGACACCGCGGTCATCGAGGTGGGCGGCGTCGGCATGGCCGTGCAGTGCGCGCCGGGCACGCTCGCCGCGCTGCGGGTGGGGGAGCCGGCCCGGCTGGCCACCTCCCTGGTGGTCCGCGAGGACTCGCTGACGCTGTACGGCTTCGCCGACGAGGACGAGCGGCAGGTCTTCGAGCTGCTGCAGACCGTCAGCGGCGTCGGCCCGCGGCTGGCCCAGACGATGCTGGCGGTGCACCGCCCGGACGCGTTGCGTGCGGCCGTCGCGGCCGGCGACGAGAAGGCGCTGACCGCCGTGCCCGGCATCGGCAAGAAGGGCGCCCAGCGGCTGCTGCTGGAGCTGAAGGACCGGCTGGGCGAGCCGGTCGGCGCGGGCGCCGGACGCGGCGTCGGCGCCCCGGTCGGCGCGTCCTGGCGGGAGCAGCTGCACGCCGCCCTGCTCGGCCTCGGCTACGCCCTGCGGGAGGCCGACGAGGCGGTGGCCGCGGTGGAGCCGCAGGCCGAGGCCGCCGCGCAGCCCGACGTGGGCGCGCTGCTGCGGGCCGCCCTGCAGAGCCTCAACCGCACCCGATGACGCACCCGCCTCGTACCGCCACCCGATCCGAGAGACCACGATGAACTGGGACGACCCCGCCGAGACCCCCGAGCGACTGGTCGGCGCCGCAGCCGACCGCGAGGACCAGGCGGTGGAGGCGGCACTGCGGCCCAAGGACCTCACCGAGTTCATCGGCCAGGAGCGGGTCCGCCAGCAGCTCGACCTGGTGCTCAAGGCGGCCAGGCAGCGCGGCGGCACCGCCGACCACGTGCTGCTCTCCGGCGCCCCCGGCCTCGGCAAGACCACCCTGTCGATGATCATCGCCGCCGAGATGGGCGCGCCGATCCGCATCACCTCCGGCCCCGCCATCCAGCACGCCGGCGACCTCGCCGCGATCCTGTCCTCGCTGCAGGACGGCGAGGTCCTCTTCCTCGACGAGATCCACCGGATGTCCCGGCCCGCCGAGGAGATGCTGTACATGGCGATGGAGGACTTCCGGGTCGACGTGGTCGTCGGCAAGGGCCCGGGCGCCACCGCCATCCCGCTGGAACTGCCGCCGTTCACCCTGGTCGGCGCCACCACCAGGGCCGGGCTGCTGCCGCCACCGCTGCGCGACCGCTTCGGCTTCACCGCGCACATGGAGTTCTACGCCCCCGCCGAGCTGGAACGCGTCATCCACCGCTCGGCCGGGCTGCTGGACGTCGAGGTCGCCGCGGGCGGCGCCGCGGAGATCGCCGGCCGCTCCCGCGGCACCCCGCGCATCGCCAACCGGCTGCTGCGCCGGGTGCGCGACTACGCGCAGGTCAGGGCGGACGGCGTGGTCACCCGGGAGATCGCCGCCAGCGCGCTGGAGGTCTACGAGGTGGACGCCCGGGGCCTGGACCGGCTGGACCGCGCGGTGCTGCGCGCGCTGCTCCAGCTCTTCGGCGGCGGCCCGGTCGGCCTGTCCACGCTGGCCGTCGCGGTCGGCGAGGAGCGGGAGACGGTCGAGGAGGTGGCCGAGCCCTTCCTGGTCCGCGAGGGGCTGCTGGCCCGCACCCCCAGGGGCCGGGTGGCGACCCCGGCCGCCTGGGCCCACCTGGGCCTGACGCCTCCGCCGGGCCAGGCGTTCGGGGCCGGCGGTCCCGGCGGGGCCCCGGGGACGGGTGCCCCCGGACCAGGACAGAGCGGTCTTTTCGGTCCCTGATCTCGGCTAGACTCACACGTTCAGGAACTGCTGTGCCACGCTGGGCGTTGTTACCACGGCGAGCCAGCGCTTAGACTCCGCCGACGCGCCCTTCCTTTCCTGTGGATCGGCACACACATCCCGAAACCCAGGCCGACCTCCACACCGGCCGTGCGAAGGAACGTCCAGACCGTGAACCCCGTGATCCTCATCTTCGTCGTCATGATCGGCGCCATGATCCTCATGACCCGTTCGGCGCGGAACAAGCAGCGCCAGGCCGTCGAGATGCGCAACCAGATGGAGCCCGGTGCCGGCGTCCGCACCATCGGCGGTCTCTACGCCGTGGTGAAGGAGGTCAACGACGACACGGTCCTCCTGGAGCTGACGGACGGCGTGCACGCGCACTTCGCGAAGAACGCGATCGGCGCGGTACTCGGCGAGGACGAGTTCAACCGGATCGTGCACGGCATCGAGCCGGAGGAGCCCGAAGGCCTCCACGACTCGGCCGACGGGGACGACGCGGACGCTCCGGCCGACTCCGCCGACGCCGGCGACGGCGCCCACGAGGCGGCGGAGCAGGACGCCGACGCCACCGGCGGCCAGGGCGGCGCGGACGCGTCCGCCTCCGCGAAGCAGCAGGACGGCGACGACGCCCAGGGCGCCCGGGACGGCGACCGGGACGCCGCCCCGATCGACCTCGGGAAGTCGTCCGACAGCGCGAAGTAAGGGTCCGGCTCCAACACTCGTGGCCGCCCTTCGAGCGCGCAGGCTCGCGGGACGGTAGGACAGGGAGAATCAAGAAGGTGGCAGCAGCCAAGAAGGGCCGCAGGTCCTCGGGGAACCAGGGATACCCCGGGCGCGCTCTGGCCGTGATCCTCATCGCGCTGGTGGCGCTGACCGGCGGGATCTTCCTCGCCGACCAGAAGACCCCCCGGCTGGGCATCGACCTCGCGGGCGGCGTGAGCATCACGCTCGAAGCCAAGGCCGATCAGGCGAACGCGGTCAACAAGACCAATATGAACATCGCCAAGGACATCATCTCCCAGCGCGTCAACGGCATGGGCGTGTCCGAGGCGGAGACCCAGGTCCAGGGCAGCCGCGACATCATCGTCAACATCCCCAAGGGGGTGAACGCGGACGAGGCGGAGAAGCAGGTCGGCACCACCGCACTGCTGTACTTCCGCCAGGTGCTCGCCGTCGACAACGGCGTGCCCACCCCCGCGACGCCGACCCCCACGCCCTCCGGGTCGACCACTCCCACCCCGTCCGGCAGCGCCACGCCCAAGAGCACGGCCACGCCGTCGTCCAAGACGTCCGGCACCCCGTCCTCCACGCCGAGCAAGCAGGGCCGCGCGGTCACCGACGCGCTGAAGGGCACCGACAAGGCGCCGACCCCGGCGCCCACCGCGACCCCCTCGGCCTCCTCGTCGTCGTCCTCCTCGACGGCCACCGGCACGGTCGGCGACACCAGCGTCCCTGCCGCCCTGCAGGCCGCCTTCACCAAGCTGGACTGCTCCGACCCCAAGCAGGCGCAGGCCGTCGGCGACAACGTCAAGCCCACCGACAAGGTGCTGGGCTGCGAGCACGACGGCAAGAACTACATCAAGTACGTGCTCGGCCCCGCGCTCATCGACGGCAAGCGGGTCAACGGCGCCAACGCCGCCTTCGACAACCAGCAGGGCAACGGCTGGGTGGTCAACCTCAACTTCGACTCCAAGGGCGCGTCGCAGTTCACCAACGTCACCGGTGACCTGGCCAAGGCCACCTCGCCGAACAACCAGTTCGCGATCGACCTGGACGGCACCGTCGTCTCGGCCCCCTCGGTCTCCTACGCCCTGACCGGCGGCAGCGCCCAGATCTCCGGCAGCTTCACCCAGAACTCCGCGGAGAACCTGGCGAACACCCTGAAGTACGGCTCGCTGCCGCTGAGCTTCCAGACCTTGGACAAGACCACCGTCTCCGCCTCGCTCGGCGGCGAGCAGCTGCGCGGCGGCCTGATCGCCGGCGCGGTCGGCCTCGCGCTGGTCGTGCTCTACCTGCTGGCGTACTACCGCGGCCTGAGCTTCGTGGCCGTCCTGTCGCTGGCCGTCTCGGCGGCGCTGACCTACACGATCATGTGCCTGCTCGGCTCCGCGATCGGGTTCGCGCTGAACCTGCCGGCCGTCTGCGGCGCCATCGTCGCCATCGGCATCACCGCCGACTCGTTCATCGTCTTCTTCGAGAGAATCAGGGACGAACTGCGCGAGGGCCGCTCGCTGCAACCCGCGGTCGCCCGCGGCTGGCCGCGCGCCCGGCGCACCATCCTGGTGTCGGACTTCGTGTCCTTCCTGGCCGCCGCGGTGCTCTACGTGGTCACCGTCGGCAAGGTGCAGGGCTTCGCCTTCACCCTCGGCCTGACCACCCTGCTCGACGTGGCCGTGGTCTTCCTGTTCACCAAGCCGCTGATGACGATCCTGGCCAGGCGCCCCTTCTACGCCAAGGGCCACAAGTGGTCCGGCCTCAACCCCGAGTCGCTCGGCACCAAGGCGCCGCTGCGCAGCGTCCGCCGCCCGATCAGCAACGAGACCAAGGAGGCCTGATGTCGAAGCTCAGCGAGCTCGGGCACCGGCTGCACCGCGGCGAGGTCTCGTACGACTTCGTCGGCAAGCGCAAGATCTGGTACGGCTTCTCGATCCTGGTGACCGTCGTCGCGATCGTGGGCCTGGCGGTGAACGGCCTGAAGCTCGGCATCGACTTCTCCGGCGGCGCCGTCTTCAACACCCCCAAGCACAGCAACATCTCGGTGTCCGAGGCGCAGTCCCGGATCAGCGGTGACACCGGGGGTCACGACGCCACGATCCAGAAGCTCGGCAACGGCAGCCTGCGCATCCAGATCGCCGACCTGTCCACCGACGAGTCCAAGCGCCTCCAGCCGGAGATCGCCAAGGACCTGGGCCTGAAGTCGCAGCAGATCGACGCCGAGATCATCGGCCCGAGCTGGGGCAAGCAGATCTCCAACAAGGCCCTGGAAGGCCTGATCATCTTCCTGGTCCTGGTGGTGATCTACCTCGCCATCGCCTTCGAGTGGCGGATGGCGCTCGCCGCGCTGATCGCCCTGCTGCACGACCTCACCATCACCACCGGCGTCTACGCCCTGGTCGGCTTCGAGGTCTCGCCGGGCACCGTGATCGGTCTGCTGACCATCCTCGGTTACTCCCTCTACGACACCGTCGTCGTCTTCGACGGTCTGAAGGAAGCCAGCAAGGACATCACCCGGCAGTCCCGCTTCACCTACAGCGACATCGCCAACCGCAGCCTCAACAGCACCCTGGTGCGGTCGATCAACACCACGGTGGTCGCGCTGCTGCCGGTCGCCGCGCTGCTCTTCATCGGCGGCGGCATCCTCGGCGCCGGCGTGCTCAACGACATCGCGCTCGCGCTGTTCATCGGCCTCACCGCCGGTGCGTACTCCTCGATCTTCATCGCGACCCCGCTGGTCGCCGAGTTCAAGGAGCGCGAGCCGCAGATGCGGTCGCTGCGCAAGCGGGTGCTGGCCAAGCGGGCCTCGGACGCCTCCAAGGCCGCGCAGGCCGCCGCGCGCGGCGAGGACCCGGACGCGGAGGACTCCGACCCCGCCGACACGGACGACGACGACCACGAGGACGCGGCGCCCGCCGCGGCCGGCGTGGTCGGACCGCGCGCCCGCGGCGCCGGCTCCTCCGCGAGCGGCAGCCGCCCGGCACGCAACCAGCCGAACCGCAACAACCGCGGCCGTGGCCGCCCCTCGGGCAAGCGCCGCTGAAGCCCAGTCCGCCGCCGTCCGGCCACCCGCCGGGCGGCGGCGGAC
>JAJSZB010000437.1:0-5650 GCA_050613715.1 Streptomyces sp. IBSBF 3018 | reverse complement strand
CCGCCCGACCGACCACCCGGCCACCCACCCACCAGAACGAGGAGCACTCCCGACGTGAACAACCTGCACCGCGAACTCGCTCCGCTGTCCGCCGCCGCCTGGGCCGATCTGGAGGCCGAGGCGCGGCGCACCTTCAAGCGCCACGTGGCCGCGCGGCGCGTGGTCGACGTGCCGGAGCCGGCCGGCCCGCGGTTCGCCGCGGTCCCGACCGGCCACCTGGACCCGGTGGCCCCGCCTGCCGAGGGCGTCACCGCGCACCTGCGGCGCTCGCAGCCGGTGGTCGAGCTGCGGGTGCCGTTCACCGTCGACCGGCGGCAGGCCGACGACGTCGAGCGCGGCGCCCAGGACGCGGACTGGCAGCCGGTGAAGGACGCGGCCCGCGCGCTGGCGTACGCGGAGGACCGCGCGGTCTTCGAGGGGTACGCGGCGGCGGGGATCACCGGTATCCGCGCCGCGTCGTCCAACCCGGTGGTGGCGCTGCCGGAGGACGTGCGCGCGTACCCGGACGCGGTGAGCCAGGCGATCACGGCCCTGCGGCTGGCCGGCGTGGACGGGGCGTACAGCCTCGCGCTGAGCGCCGACGCGTACACGGCGGTCAGCGAGACCTCGGACCACGGGTACCCGATCCACGAGCACCTCGCGCGGCTGCTGGACGGGGAGATCGTCTGGGCGCCCGCGATCGACGGGGCGTTCCTGCTCGCCACCCGCGGCGGTGACTTCGAACTGCGGCTCGGGCAGGACGTGTCCATCGGCTACCTCGGCCACGACGCGACGTCCGTCGAGCTGTACTTCCAGGAGACCCTCACGTTCCTCGTCCACACCCCCGAGGCGGCGGTGGCCCTGACCTAGGGTGTGCCCGCAAAGGCGTGCCTGTCCCGACGGCCGGGGCTGCCCCGACGCCGGGGGCCGCCCCGTGTTCGCCGTCCCCGGGCGCGGCCGCGGGCGCCGCGCATAGAGTGGTCCCCGTGGACGTACTCGTGCTGGGCGGGACGCGGTTCGTGGGGCGTGCGATCGTCGCGGAGGCGCTGCGGCAGGGCATGGACGTCACCCTCTTCACCCGCGGCCGCACCAATCCCGGTCTCTTCCCCGGCGTCCCGCGGCTGACCGGCGACCGTGCCACCGGCGACTACACCGCCCTGCGGGGCCGCGCCTGGGACGCCGTGATCGACGTCACCGCCTTCGTCCCCCGGCATGTCGCCCAGGCGGCCGCCGCCCTCGCCGCCGGGCCCGACTCCGGCGGGCCATCCCGCTATCTCCTGATCTCCAGCCACGCCGTCTACGACGACAGCCGCACCACCCCCGGCCACGACGAGGACGCCCCCCGCCGCGAACCCGTCCGCGACACCGAGGAGTTGGACCAGGAGACGTACGGCCGGCTGAAGGTCGCCTGCGAGGACGACGCCCGCGCACTGTGGGGCGAGCGCGCCACGATCGTGCGGCCGGGCAAGGTCGCGGGGCCGCACGACGAGTCCGACACGTTCACGTACTGGGTGCGGCGGGCGTCGCGCGGCGGCCGGATCGCGCTGCCCGGCGACCCCGAACAGCCCGTGCAGGTCGTGGACTCGCGCGACCTCGCGGCGCTGGTGGTGCGGCTGATCGCCGACGACCGGGCCGGCGCGTTCCACGCGGTGGGACCCGAACAGCCCGTGACGCTGCGGACGTTGATCGAGACGTGCGCGCGGGCGGCGGGCACCGCGGACGCCGTCGAGATCGTGCCGGTCGACGTGCCGGCGGCCGACCTCCCGCCGATGTTCCCGCTGATCCGGCCCAACCGGGCCTCGCAGCAACGCGGTTCGGCGCGGGCGAGGGCCGCGGGGATGCCCGCGACACCGCTGGCGACCACCGCGGCGGACGTCCTGGCGTGGGACCGCGACCGCGGCCTGCCCCCGCTGACGAAGGGCTGGACACCCGAGCAGGAGGCCGCGGTCCTGGCCGCGTACGCGCCGAGCTGACGCCGCGCGGGACTGAGGCCGCGCGCCGCGTCGGACCGACACCGCGCGCCGCGCCTGACCGATACCGCGCGCCGCGCCTGACCGACATCCCGCGCCTGAACCGACATCCCGCGTCCCACCCTCCCCGAGCGCCCCGCGCGCCTCCTGCTGTCTCACCATCCGGGCAACCGTGAAGAACCGCCGCCTTCCGCAGAGGAGTTGGCTGGGCCCCGCCGCAGGGCCGCACCCGGCGGACCGGACGGGACACCACGGGGACGAGAAGGGGCAGCCGGATGGTCACGTACGAGCGGTGGCAGGCGATCAGGGCCTCGCTGCAGAAGGTGAGCGGCGACTTCGCCGCGCTGATGCGGGCCGCCGACCCGGACCGGATGGTCACCGAGCACTGGACGGGCGCCGACACCGCAGCCCACGTCGCGGCGATCGCGGCGATGTACACCTCGCTCTGCTACGGGAAGCTGGCCCAGGACGCCTTCCCCGAGGTCGGCGACACCTGGCGCGGGTCGACCGTGGACACCGTCCACGACTTCAACGCCGTGACCCTGCGCGTCTACCGGGAGCGGCGCGTCCCGCAGGTGCTGGACCGGCTGGACGCCGAGATCCAGGAGATGACGGCGGCGACCGCCATGCCCGGCACCGACTTCAACCACACCGTGGTGCCCTGGCTCGGCGACTCGCGGGTGCCGCTGGCCGGCCTGTTCGCGCACCTGATGAACGAACTCCACATCCACGGCTGGGACATCGCGCGCGCCAACTCGCTGCCGTGGACCATCGACCCGGCCGACGCCGCGCACTTCCCCGAGGCGTTCCTCACCGGCGTGATCAGCAACGGCTACGGCCACCTGGTGGACGGCGGCGGCCGGCCCAGCGAACGCCGCGTCGCCGTGCAGTTCCGCTCGCCGTACACCACGACCACGACGTTCGTGCTGCACCGCGGCAAGGTCACCGTCGAGGAGCCGCGGCGCGACGACGACGTGCGCCTGGCGTTCCACCCGGTGACGCTGAACCTCATGCTCTTCGGCCGGGTCAGCCACCTGCGCGCCGCCCTCACCCGCGGCGTGCGGGTGAGCGGCCCGCGCCCGTGGCTGCTGCCGCGCTTCATGCGTACGGTACGGCTGCCCGCGGGCCCCGGCCAGAACACCTGGGGCCCGGGCAGCAAGGACGGCCGACAGCCGTAGCACTCACGGGCGTTCAGGCGTACGGCGCCCAAGCCGGCCCGGGCGCAAGGGCGTACGGGCCGCGCCCGGAGCGCGCCGCCCCGGCCGTGACGGGCTCACGGCACGACCAGGACCGGCCAGCGGTGGGCGCGCAGCAGCCGCGCGCCCACCGAGCCGGTCAGCCGGTGCCGGCGGCCCGACGCGCCGACCACCACCATGTCGGCGCGGCGCTCGGCGGCCACGCGGGACAGCCCCGCGACCGCGTCACCGGCCGTCACCACGCAGAACTCCCAGCGCAGCACGCCGACTTCGGCCATGCACGCCAGTCCCGCCGAGATCCGCCGGCGCATCGCCCACGCCGCGGCCTGGTCGGTGTCGGCGAGCATCCACGAGACACCGGCCAGCATCGCCACCGTGTGCACCGGCAGCACGTGGACGGCCACGAGACGCGCGTCCTGCCGCCTCGCCAGGCCCACCGCGTACGCGGTCGCGCGCCAGGAGGCGTCGGAGCCGTCCACCCCGACGACGACCACTCTGTCGCCGTCGGCTCCGTGATCGAAGCCCACCGCCGCACTACACCTCTGAGTCGTCGCCCTCCGGCGAACCCGTACCCGTTCCCGTAGCGGTTCCCGTACCCGCAGCCGAATCCGCAGCCGTTCCCGGGTCCGTGGCCGAACCCGCGTCCTCGCCCGTACCGGCGGCGGAGCCGGGACCCGTAGCCGTAGCCGTACCCGTACCGCCCGCAGCCGCGCCCGGAGCGGCCTCCTTCGTCGCGAAGGCCGCCGCCGTCGTACGCAGCGGCACCTCCTTGATCATCAGCGACAGGACCAGCGCGATCACCAGCACGCACGCGCCGACCAGGAACGCCACGCTGATCGCGTCGGTGAAGCCGACCTTGAAGGGGTGCGCCAGGGTGTGGTCGAGGCGGCTGAGGAAGGACGTGTCGTTGAGCGAGCCGGACGAGGTGCCGCTGCCGGACGAGGCGTCGGTGAGCGTCTTCAGCTGGTCCGGGTGCGCCTTCGCCGCCGCCTGGAAGGCCGCGTCGCCGCGCGCGTGCGCGTACGCCGAGCCGATCTTGCCGCCGACCACCGAGTAGACGATGGACAGGAAGACCGCGACGCCGAGCGTGCCGCCCATCTGCCGGAAGAAGGTGGTGGAGGAGGTGGCCACGCCGATGTCCCGCGGCGGGACGGCGTTCTGCATGGCCAGCACGATCGTCTGCATGTTCAGGCCGAGGCCGGCGCCGACCACGAACATCGAGACGTCCACGTAGAACAGGCTGCTGTCCGCGGACATCTGCCAGAGCATGAGCATGCCGCCGACCAGCAGCACACAGCCGATCACCGGGAAGATCTTGTAGCGGCCGGTGCGCGAGGTGACCTGGCCGGAGACCATCGACAGGATCATGATGCCGAGCACCAGCGGCAGCGTGAGCAGACCGGCCTTGGTCGGTGAATTGCCCTTCACCAGCTGGAGGTAGAGCGGCAGCAGCGTGATGCCGCCGAACATGCCGATGCCGATGATCGCGGACTGCGCCGACCCGACGGCGAAGACGCCGTTGCGGAACAGCCGCATCGGCAGCAACGCCTCGTCGCCCGCCTTGCGTTCGGCCAGCAGGAACGCCGCGATGCCGACCGCGCCGATCACGTAACAGATGAGCGAGGTGGCGCTGCCCCAGCCCCACTCGCGGCCCTGCTCGGCGACGATCAGCAGCGGCACCAGAGCGATGACCAGCGCCAGCGCGCCCGGGTAGTCGA
Organism: Streptomyces sp. IBSBF 3018; assembly: GCA_050613715.1. Classification (GTDB taxonomy): domain Bacteria; phylum Actinomycetota; class Actinomycetes; order Streptomycetales; family Streptomycetaceae; genus Actinacidiphila. The sequence goes on along the minus strand of JAJSZB010000437.1, from coordinate 787 downwards.
TGCGGTGCGGCCGACGCTCCTGCTTGACGTGCAGCACACGGGCCACCACCATCAGCGCCGCGATGCCGATCGGCACGTTGAGCAGGAAGATCCAGCGCCAGCCGTCGATGCCGAGCAGCTGGTCCTGGCCGGCCAGCGCGCCGCCGACGACCGGGCCGAGCACGCTGGAGGTGCCGAAGACGGCCATGAAGTAGCCCTGGTATCGGGCCCGTTCACGCGGCGGGATGATGTCGCCGATGATCGCCAGGGCGAGCGAGAACAGCCCGCCCGCGCCTATGCCCTGGAACGCGCGGAACGCGGCGAGCATGTACATCGACGTCGACAGCATGCACAGCGCCGAGCCGACGATGAACACGGCGATCGCGAACAGGAAGAACGGCTTGCGGCCGTACTGGTCGCCGAGCTTGCCGTACAGCGGGGTGGCGATCGTCGACGTGATCAGGAACGCGGTGGTCACCCACGCCTGCGCGGTGAGCCCGTTCAGGCTCTCGCCGATCTTGTAGATGGCCGTCGACACGACGGTCTGGTCCAGCGCGGCGAGGAACATGCCGAGCAGCAGACCGGACAGGATCACCAGGATCTGCCGGTGCGTGTACCCCGACGGCTGGGCCGCCTCGGTGCTGCTGCCTGCGCTGCCTGCCGAGGCGGCTTCTGCTTGAGCGCTCATCGAGCTGCGTCCTCTTCCTCCCGTGCGGCCGCCTTGCGGCCCTGCGACCTGGCGGCCTTGCTTGCCCAGGGCAACGTTACGCCGGGTTGCGCTCAGGGGGGTGGGGGAGTGGGGCGCTCT
>JAJSZB010000436.1:0-5715 GCA_050613715.1 Streptomyces sp. IBSBF 3018 | reverse complement strand
CCCCCGTCCCCGCCCGTGCCCCGGCCGCCGGCCGGCGCGGACGAGACGTCCGCGTCACCGCCGCGCGCGATCGGGTGGGGCCCGCTGCTCTCACTCATGTCCGCAGGTTATGCGGTCGGACGGGCCCGCCGCACCGTGGCGTCCCGGGTCCGTTCGGGCGCAATGCGCGCGGTGCGGGTATGCGGAGCGCCGCGGCGGGCAGCCGTGGCAGGTGTGGACGGCCGCGCGGCCGGGCGCGGCGCGAGCACGGCAGAAGGCGGGCGATGGACTTGCGCACCTGGATTCGGGACTGGCCGGTCTACCGGCAGCTGACCGGCGACGACCCGCTCGGCCGCGGCGCCGCGGCGTCCTCCGCGCGCACCCGGTCGCTGCGCGCCCGCACCGACACCGCGGACCGGGTGGTGAAGTCGATCTGCCCGTACTGCGCGGTCGGCTGCGCGCAGAACGTGTACGTCAAGGACGGCGCGGTCGTGCAGATCGAGGGCGACCCCGACTCGCCGGTCAGCCGTGGCCGGCTGTGCCCCAAGGGTTCGGCGACGCTCCAGCTCACCACCGGCGACGCGCGGCGCCACGAGGTGCTGTACCGCCGCCCGTACGCCGCCGACTGGGAGCGGCTCGACCTGGACACCGCGCTGGACATGGTGGTCGACCGGGTGATCGCCACCCGCCGCGCCACCTGGGAGCAGGAGCGCGACGGCGTCCGGGTCAACCGGACGCTCGGCATCGCCAGCCTCGGCGGCGCCACGCTCGACAACGAGGAGAACTACCTCATCAAGAAGCTCTTCACCGCCCTCGGCGTGGTCCAGGTGGAGAACCAGGCCCGGGTCTGCCACAGCGCCACCGTCGCCGGCCTCGGCACCTCCTTCGGCCGCGGCGGCGCCACCACCTTCATGCAGGACCTGCAGAACTCCGACTGCATCGTCATCGAGGGCTCCAACTTCGCCGAGGCCCACCCGGTCGGCTTCCAGTGGGTCATGGAGGCCAAGGCGCGCGGCGCCAAGGTGATCCACGTCGACCCCCGCTACACCCGCACCAGCGCACTCGCCGACCTGCACGTGCCCATCCGGGCCGGCAGCGACATCGCCTTCCTCGGCGGCATCGTCAACCATGTCCTGACCCACGAGGCGGACTTCCGCGAGTACGTCCTCGCGTACACCAACGCCTCGACCATCGTCGGCGAGGACTTCCGCGACACCGAGGACCTGGACGGGATCTTCTCCGGGCTCGACGAGGAGACCGGCCACTACGACACCGCGACGTGGCAGTACCAGGGCGCCGAGGTGCAGGCCGCCTCCGGGGAGCGCGACGAGCAGTACGAACAGCGCACCGAGGGCGGCAGGTCGGTGTCCAGGGCCGGCGGCTCGGAGTCCCACGGCTCCGGCGGCGCGGCGATCGGCGGCGACCCCGAGCGCGACCCGACCCTGAGCCACCCGCGCTGCGTCTACCAGATCCTCAAGCGCCACTACGCCCGCTACACCCCGGAGATGGTCGAGGAGGTCTGCGGCATCCCGCGGGCCACCTTCCTCGACGTGTGCCGCACCCTGGTGGAGAACTCCGGCCCCGACCGCACCAGCGAGTTCGTCTACGCCGTCGGCTGGACCCAGCACAGCGTCGGCGCGCAGTACATCCGCACCGCCTGCATCCTGCAACTGCTGCTCGGCAACATCGGCCGGCCCGGCGGCGGCATCCAGGCGCTGCGCGGCCACGCCAGCATCCAGGGCTCCAGCGACATCCCCACCCTGTTCAACCTGCTGCCCGGCTACCTGCCCATGCCGCACGCCCACGCCCACGAGACCCTCGACGCGTTCATCGGGGCGATCCGCACCGACAAGGGCTTCTGGGGCGACATGCGGGCGTACATGGTGAGCCTGCTCAAGGCGTACTTCGGCGACGCCGCCACCGAGGACAACGACTACTGCTTCGACCACCTGCCCCGGCTGACCGGCTCGCACAGCACCTACGAGACGGTGATGGCGCAGCTCGACGGCGTCTGCAAGGGCTACTTCCTGCTCGGCGAGAACCCCGCGGTCGGCTCGGCGAACGCCTCCATGCAGCGCCTGGGCATGGCGAAACTGGACTGGCTGGTGGTGCGCGACTTCTCGCTCATCGAGTCGGCGACATGGTGGAAGGACGGCCCCGAGATCGCCACCGGCGAGCTGCGCACCGAGGACATCGGCACCGAGGTGTTCTTCTTCCCCGCCGCCGCCCACACCGAGAAGGCCGGCTCCTTCACCAACACCAACCGCATGCTGCAGTGGCACCACCCCGCCAAGGAGCCGGACGGCGAGGCCCGCAGCGACCTGTGGTTCATGTACCACCTGGGCCGGCGCATCAAGGAGCGGCTGGAGGACTCCGCCGACCCCGCCGACCGCCCGGTGAAGGATCTGACCTGGGACTACCCCACGGACGGGCCGCTCGCCGAGCCCGTCGCCGAGGCCGTGCTCGCCGAGATCAACGGCCGCGACGCGGACGGCGCGCCGCTGAGCGCGTACACCCAGCTCAAGGACGACGGCAGCACCTCCTGCGGCTGCTGGATCTACTGCGGGGTCTACGCCGACGGCGTCAACCAGGCAGCCCGCCGCAAGCCGCACACCGAGCAGGACTGGGTGGCCGCCGAGTGGGCCTGGGCCTGGCCGGCCAACCGCCGGGTGCTGTACAACCGCGCCTCCGCCGACCCCGAGGGCAACCCCTGGAGCGAGCGCAAGGCGCTGGTGTGGTGGGACGCCGAGCAGGGCCGCTGGACCGGCCACGACGTGCCCGACTTCGTGCCCGACCGGGCGCCGTCCTACCGGCCGCCCGAGGGCGCCACCGGGCCCGACGCGCTGCGCGGCGACGACCCGTTCATCATGCAGGCCGACGGCAAGGGCTGGCTGTACGCGCCCGCCGGGCTGGTCGACGGCCCGCTGCCGACCCACTACGAGCCGCAGGACTCGCCGGTCGCCAACCCGCTGTACGGGCGCCAGCAGCGCAACCCGGTCCGCCAGGCGTTCTCCCGGGAGCACAACCGCTTCCACCCCAGCGGCGCGGAACCCGGCGCGGACGTCTTCCCGTACGTCGTCACCACCTACCGGCTGACCGAGCACTTCACCGCGGGCGGCATGACCCGCTGGTCGCCCTATCTGGCCGAGCTGCAGCCGGAGATGTTCTGCGAGATCTCGCCCGAACTGGCCGCCGAGCGCGGCCTGGAGCACACCGGGTGGGCCACCATCGTCACCGCGCGCGGCGCGATCGAGGCGCGGGTGCTGGTCACCCGGCGGATGGCGCCGCTGACCGCCGGCGGGCGCACCGTCCACCAGATCGGCCTGCCCTACCACTGGGGGCCCAACGGCTACACCACCGGCGACGCGGCCAACGAGCTGTCGGCCATCGCCCTGGACCCCAACGTGCACATCCAGGAGGTCAAGGCGCTCAGCGCCGACATCCGCCCCGGCCGCCGGCCGCGCGGCCCCGAGCTGCTGGACCTGCTCGCGGACTACCGGCGGCGGGCGGGCATCACCGAGCACACCGGAACGGAGGTCAGGGGATGACGTCGATCATCGGCCGCAACCTGCTCGCGGGGGCCGAGCCCGACCCGGCCGGCGACGCCGGCCACGGCCCCGACCACCCGCCGCGGGTCGGCTTCTTCACCGACACCTCGGTGTGCATCGGCTGCAAGGCGTGCGAGGTGGCCTGCAAGGAGTGGAACGCCGTCCCCGAGGACGGCCTCGAACTGACCGGCATGTCGTACGACAACACCCAGGGCCTGGGCGCCGACAGTTGGCGGCACGTGGCGTTCATCGAGCAGGACCGGCCGGTACGGGACCCGGGCGGGACGGGTGGTCCGGGCGGGGCGGCGGAGCCGGCAGGGGCTGACGCGGCGGCCTCCGGGATGCGCTGGCTGATGGCCTCGGACGTCTGCAAGCACTGCACCCACGCCGCGTGCCTCGACGTGTGCCCCACCGGCGCGCTGTTCCGCACCGAGTACGGCACGGTCGTGGTGCAGGAGGACGTCTGCAACGGCTGCGGCTACTGCGTCCCGGCCTGCCCGTACGGCGTGATCGACCAGCGCGAGGGCGACGGCCGGGTCTTCAAGTGCACCATGTGCTACGACCGGCTGGGCGCCGGCCAGGAACCCGCGTGCGCGAAGGCGTGCCCGACCGACTCGATCCAGTTCGGGCCGCTGGACGAGCTGCGCGAGCGCGCCGCCGCCCGGCTCGACCGGCTGCACGAGGACGGCGTCGCCGACGCCCGGCTGTACGGGCACAGCCCGGACGACGGAGTGGGCGGCGACGGCGCGTTCTTCCTGCTGCTCGACGACCCCGAGGTGTACGGGCTGCCGCCGGACCCCGTGGTCACCAGCCGCGACCTGCCGGCGATGTGGCGGCACGCGGGAGCCGCGGCGGCGGCCCTTCTCGGCGCGGCGGCAGCGGTGTTCGCCGCACACGGGACGATCCGGGAGGGCGGCCGATGAGCACCTCGGACGTGCGCAGGGACGGCGTCCACGGCGAACGCCCCGGACGCGAGGCACGGCTCGCCCAGGACCTGCACGACGATCGCTCGCGCGGCGACGGCGCGCCCGCGGACGGCGGGCCCGAGCGGGACGGTACGCCCGGGCGGGACGGCGGCCGCAGCGGGTCCGGCGGGTCCGGCGGGTCCGGCGCTGGACGTGAGGGCGGCCGCGGGCCCGAGCGGCGGCGCGGCGGACGCAAGGGCAGGGGCGGCCGGCGCGGCGAGCAACTGATGGTGCCGGACGCCGAGTTCGGCTCGTACTACGGCCGGCCGGTGATCAAGGAGCCCACCTGGAAGGCGCTGGACATCGCCGGGTACTTCTTCCTGGGCGGGCTCGCGGGCGCGGGCTCGGTGCTCGCCGCGGGCGCGGAGCTGACCGGGCGGCGCGGCATGGCCCGCGGCCTCAAGATCTCCTCCGCGCTGGCCGTCTCCGCCTCCGCCGCCGCGCTCGTCCACGACCTGGGCCGCCCCGAGCGCTTCGTCAACATGCTGCGGGTGTTCCGCCCCACCTCGCCGATGAGCATGGGCTCGTGGCTGCTGTCCGCGTACGGGCCGGCCGCGGGGGCCGCCGCGGTGCTCGACGTGTCGGGCCGGCTGCCGTCGCTGGGCCGCGCCGCGACCGCGGGCGCCGCGCTGCTCGGCCCCGCCGTCGCGGCGTACACCGCCGTGCTCGCGGCCGACACCGCGGTGCCCGCGTGGCACGGCGCCCACCGCGAACTGCCGTACGTCTTCGCCGGATCGGCCACCGCGGCGGCGGCCGGGATGGCACTGGCCGCGGCGCCCGTCGCCGAGAACGCCCCCGCGGTCAGCGCCGCGCTGCTGGGCGCCGCTGCGGAGACGACCGCGGTCGCGGTGATGGAACACCGCCTGGGCATGGTCGCCGAGACCTATCGCTCGGGCGCAGCGGGCCGGCTGACCCGCGCGGCCCAGGTGCTGTCCGCGCTCGGCGCGGCCGGCGCGCTGCTCGGCCGGCGCAGCCGACCGGCCGCCGTGGCGGCGGGCGCCGCCCTGCTCGGCGCCTCGGCGTGCACCCGTTTCGCCGTCTTCCACGCGGGCGTCGCCTCGGCCCGCGGCCCCAAGTACACGGTCGCCCCGCAGCGGGAACGCCTGGCGCGCCGTGAGAAGGAGGCACAGGCGGCCGACGCGGCCGCGGGGGGCGGGGGGGGGTGCCCCCCCCCCCCCCGGCCCCCGCCCCCGGGGGGGCCCCCCCCCCCCCGCCCCCCCCCC
>JAJSZB010000435.1:0-5753 GCA_050613715.1 Streptomyces sp. IBSBF 3018 | reverse complement strand
GCGCCGCACCCCGCCCGCACCGGGCGCCGCACCCCGCCCGGCCCGAAATGCGCGTCCGCCCTACCACCTCCCACCGGAATCCATGCAGCCGTCTTCCCAAGAGCCGGTGTGACGCGCGACACTCACATCCGCGACCGCGCGAGCGACCGATCCGCGCGAGCGGCCACGTCACACCCACCGCACGGCGGCAGATGGTGAGGGCACCCCATGTCCCTGCACGACGACCTGACCTCGGTACAGCGACGGCTCGACGACCTGATGCGCTGCGTCGCGCGGCTGGACGAGCAGGCCGGCGACACCCTCGACATGCGGCGGGTCCGCGCCGACGCCGCCCACCTGCGCGAGAGCCTCGGCCTGCTGCAGGCCTCCGCCCCCGCCGCGGCGAGCGACCGCAAGGTCGACATGGTGACGGTCCCCGACGCCCCCTACGACCGCGGACTGTGGACGGACGCCGAGGACGAGGGGCTGGGCTCGCCGTACCGGCACGCGCCCTGACCCGGCCGTCCGCGGACCAGGCCCCCTCATCCCCGCTCCATCGGAGTCCCCTTTGGCCACCGGAACCACTCCAGCCACCCCTGAAACACCGTCCTCGCAGTCCCCGCCCGGCCGCGGCGTCCGCTCCCCCGGGCGCGCCGCGATCGCGGCCCCGCACCTGCGGACCGACCGGTGGTGGCTGCCGCCGCTGGTCACAGCGCTCGGTCTCGCCGCCTTCGTGGCGTACTCGACCTGGCGGGCGTTCGCGGACTCGCACTACTACGCCGCGCCCTACGTCTCGCCCTTCTACTCGCCCTGCCTCGCCGCCGACTGCACCGACATGAAGGGCGGCGCCGACTGGGCGCTGTTCGGCCACTGGTGGGGCCTGTCCCCCGCGCTGCTGGTGCTGGTCTTCCCGCTGGGCTTCCGGCTGACCTGCTACTACTACCGCAAGGCGTACTACCGCAGCTTCTGGTCCTCCCCGCCGGCCTGCGCGGTCGCCGAGCCGCACGCGGCGTACAGCGGCGAGACCCGCTTCCCGCTGATCCTGCAGAACGCGCACCGGTACTTCTTCTACCTGGCGCTGCTGGTGGCCGGCGTGCTCACGTACGACACCGCACTCGGCTTCCGCGACACCCACGGCAACTGGGGGCACATGGGCCTGGGCACCCTGGTGATGGTCGCGAACATCGCGCTGATCTGGGCGTACACCCTGTCCTGCCACTCCTGCCGGCACATCATCGGCGGCAAGCTGCGGCACTTCTCCCGCCACCCGGTGCGCTACCGGCTGTGGAACTGGGTGGGGCTGCTCAACGGCCGCCACATGCTGCTCGCCTGGTCCTCACTGGTCAGCGTCGGCATCGCGGACCTGTACGTGTACCTGGTGTCCAGCGGCGCCTTCGACGATCCGAGGTTCTTCTAGATGAGATACGCAGAACGGCACGCGTACGACGTGGTCGTGGTCGGCGCGGGCGGCGCGGGGCTGCGGGCGGCGATCGAGGCGCGGGAGCGGGGCCTGCGGACCGCGGTGATCTGCAAGTCGCTGTTCGGCAAGGCCCACACCGTGATGGCCGAGGGCGGCATCGCGGCCAGCATGGGCAACGTCAACTCCGGCGACAACTGGCAGGTGCACTTCCGCGACACCATGCGCGGAGGCAAGTTCCTCAACCACTGGCGGATGGCAGAACTGCACGCCAAGGAGGCGCCCGACCGGGTCTGGGAGCTGGAGACCTGGGGCGCGCTGTTCGACCGCACGCCGGACGGGAAGATCTCGCAGCGCAACTTCGGCGGCCACGAGTACCCGCGCCTGGCGCACGTCGGCGACCGCACCGGGCTCGAACTGATCCGCACCCTCCAGCAGAAGATCGTCTCGCTGCAGCAGGAGGACCACGCCGAGACCGGCGACTACGAGGCCCGGCTGAAGGTCTTCCAGGAGTGCACGGTCACCCGCATCCTCAAGGACGGCGACGGCGACGGCGGCAGGGTGGCCGGCGTCTTCGGCTACGTCCGCGAGTCCGGCCGGCTGTTCGTGATCGACGCGCCCGCCGTGGTGCTGGCCACCGGCGGCATCGGCAAGTCCTTCAAGGTGACCTCCAACTCCTGGGAGTACACCGGCGACGGCCACGCGCTCGCGCTGCTGGCCGGGGCGCCGCTGATCAACATGGAGTTCATCCAGTTCCACCCCACCGGCATGGTCTGGCCGCCGTCGGTCAAGGGCATCCTGGTCACCGAGTCGGTGCGCGGCGACGGCGGGGTGCTGCGCAACAGCGACGGCAAGCGGTTCATGTTCGACTACGTGCCGGACGTCTTCAAGGAGAAGTACGCGCAGAGCGAGCAGGAGGCGGACGGCTGGTACACCGACCCCGACCACCACCGCAGGCCGCCGGAGCTGCTCCCCCGCGACGAGGTGGCCCGCGCCATCAACTCCGAGGTCAAGGCCGGCCGCGGCACCCCGCACGGCGGGGTCTTCCTGGACGTCTCGACGCGGCTGTCCGCGGAGGAGATCAGGCGCCGGCTGCCGTCGATGCACCACCAGTTCAAGGAGCTGGCCGACGTCGACATCACCGCCGAGGCGATGGAGGTCGGCCCGACCTGCCACTACATGATGGGCGGCGTCGACGTGGACCCGGACACCGCGGCGGCGCACGGCGTGCCGGGCCTGTTCGCGGCCGGCGAGGTGGCCGGCGGCATGCACGGCTCCAACCGGCTCGGCGGCAACTCCCTGTCCGACCTGCTGGTCTTCGGCCGCCGCGCGGGCCTGTTCGCGGCCGAGTACGCGGCGGCGCTGGCCCCGGGCGAACGGCCGGTGGCGGACGACGCGGCGGTGGACGAGGCGGCCCAGGAGGCACTGCGGCCGTTCGCGGCGGCGGAGGCGAGCGCGGCGGAGAACCCGTACACCCTGCACCAGGAGCTCCAGCAGGTGATGAACGACCTGGTGGGCATCATCCGGCGCGGCCCGGAGATGGAACGGGCGCTGGAGCGGCTTGAGGCGCTCAAGACGCGGGCGCGGCGGGCCGGCGTGGAGGGCCACCGGCAGTTCAACCCGGGCTGGCACCTGTCCATCGACCTGCGGAACATGCTGCTGGTCAGCGAGTGCGTGGCGCGCGCGGCGCTGGAGCGCACCGAGAGCCGCGGCGGCCACACGCGCGACGACCACCCGGAGATGGACCGCGCCTGGCGCAAGGTCAACCTGGTCTGCGAACTGGACGCGGACGGCGCCGCGGTGGGCCTGCGCAGCCGCCCGACGGCCCCGATCCGGCCCGACCTGCTCGCCCTGTTCGAACGGGACGAGCTGCTCAAATACCTGACGGACGAGGAGCTCGACGCGTGAGTACGTACACGGCCCACTTCCGGGTCTGGCGGGGCGACGCCGACGGCGGGGAACTGCGGGACTTCCAGGTCGAGGTGAACGACGGCGAGGTGGTGCTGGACATCGTGCACCGGCTGCAGGCCACCCAGGCGGCCGACCTCGCGGTGCGGTGGAACTGCAAGGCGGGCAAGTGCGGCTCGTGCAGCGCGGAGGTGAACGGGCGGCCGCGGCTGATGTGCATGACGCGGATGTCGGTGTTCTCCCGCGAGGAGACCGTGACGATCACCCCGCTGCGGGCGTTCCCGGTGATCCGCGACCTGGTGACCGACGTGTCCTTCAACTATGAGAAGGCCCGGGAGGTCCCGGCGTTCGTGCCGCCTGCGGGCGTGGCGGCGGGCGAGTACCGGATGCAGCAGGTCGACGTGGAACGCTCGCAGGAGTTCCGCAAGTGCATCGAGTGCTTCCTGTGCCAGGACACCTGCCACGTGGTGCGCGACCACGAGGAGAACAAGCCGGCCTTCGCCGGGCCGCGGTTCCTGATGCGGGTCGCCGAGCTGGACATGCACCCGCTGGACGCGGCGGCCGAGCGCGGGCTGAACCGCGCGTCCTCGGCGCAGGAGGACCACGGGCTCGGCTACTGCAACATCACCAAGTGCTGCACCGAGGTCTGCCCGGAGCACATCCACATCACCGACAACGCGCTGATCCCGCTCAAGGAGCGCGCGGTCGACCGCAAGTACGACCCGCTGGTCTGGCTCGGCTCCCGGATCAGGCGCCGCGGCCAGTCGTAGCGCCGGCACGACCCGGCCGGGCGGCGCGACGCCGCGGAGATCCACGCGCCAGGCCCTGAGTCGCGGGGCGGGCGAACCGCGCATAGCCTCCGAAAAGGAGCCACGGGGTGCGCCGTGGCGCGGCGAGCGGGAGGCGGCGCGGTGCGCAGGAGAGAGGTGCGCGGCAGACGCGGGACCCGGGCGGCGCTGCCCGCCGCCCTCGCGGCCCTCGCCGCGGCGCCGGCACTGGCCCTGACCCTGACCGCCGCGCCCGCCCGGGCCGCGGACCCCGCGGACGGGCCGATACCGCTGTCCCGCGGCGGCCAGGTCACCGACCGGGTGGGCGCGCTGGGCGGCCGGCTGCCCGAGGTGCGGTCGGCGCTGGCACGCCTGGACCGGTCGGACGGCGTGCAGCTGTTCGTCGCGTACGTCGGCGACTTCTCCGGCCGCAGCGCGCAGGACTGGGCGGACGCTACCGCGACGAGGAACGGCCTGGGGCGCAAGGACGTGCTGCTGGCGGTCGCCACCCGCGCCCGGCAGTTCGCCGTCTCCGCCGACCGGGACTTCGGGCTGACGCAGGCCCGGCTGGACGAGGTGAGCGACCGCGGCGTCGAGCCGGCGCTGCGGGTGAACGACTGGGCGGGCGCGGCGGTCGGCGCGGCGGACGGCGTCGGCGCCGTGCTGGCGGGCCGCCCGGTGCCGGCCCCCGAGCTGAGCCCGGGCCCGGCCGACCCCGGCGGCGGTGACAGCGCGGACGGCGGCACCGCGCACACCTCGGGCGCGGTGTGGGTGCCGGTCGCGGCGCTGGCCGCCGTGCTGGTGGTCGGCCTCGCGGTGCTGCGGCGGCGCGCCGCCCAGGTGCGGCAGCCGGGCCGGGCGGGCGCCGAGGGCTGGGGCGCGGCGGCCGGGCACGGACCCAAACGGCCCACTCCGCTCACCCCGCTGCCCGAGCTGGACGCGCAGGCCCGGCACCTGCTGGTGGAGACCGACGACGCGGTGCGCACCAGCCAGGAGGAGGTGGGGTTCGCCGCGGCGCAGTTCGGCGACGAGGCGGCGCAGCCGTTCGCGGAGGCGGTGGAGTACGCCAGGGGCGAGCTGACCGCGGCGTTCCGGCTGCGGCAGCGGCTGGACGACGCGGTGCCGGAGAGCGACGCGACGCGCCGCGAGATGCTGGACGAGATCCTCTCCCGCTGCACACAGGCCAACCGGCGGCTGGACGCGGAGTCCGAGGCGTTCGACCGGCTGCGCGCGATGGAGGCGAACGCCTCCCAGGTGCTGGAGCGCGCGGAGGCCGCGGCGGCGGAGCTGCCGGCCCGGGTCGCGGCGGCCGACGACGCGCTCGCCGAGCTGGCGCAGCGGTACGGCGAGGCGGCGCTCGAACCGGTCGCAGGACATCCCGCGGAGGCGCGCGACCGGCTGGAGTTCGCCCGTACCAGCCTGGAGCAGGCCCGCGCCGCGCTCGACGCCGACCGCGGCCGCGCGGCCGTCTTCGTCCGCGCCGCCGAGAGCGCCCTCGACCAGGCGGCGACGCTGGCCGACGCGGTCACCCGCCGCGACCGGGAGCTCACGGCGGCCGACGGCAAGCTGCGCGAGGCCGTGGCCGAGTCCGAGGCCGACCTCGCGGAGGCGCGCGCGATCCTCGGCGGCCCGGACGCGGGCGGTCCCGGCGGGGCGCCGGGGGGCGCGGAGCTGCGCGGGCG
>JAJSZB010000434.1:0-5769 GCA_050613715.1 Streptomyces sp. IBSBF 3018 | reverse complement strand
CCCCCCGACGACGACGGTCACGGACCACAGCGCCACGGCCCCCGGCCCGAACACGGTCGACGGCGCATCCGCACACACGCCGCCTGAGGTGCAGACGCGTGCGCCCTCGCCTGAGCCGGTCGTGAGCAACTCGTCCGCGTCCGGCGGTGGTTCGGTGCATACGCCGCCTGAGGTGCAGACGCGTGCGCCCTCGCCTGAGTCGGCCGTGGTCAACTCGTCCGCGTCCGGCGGCGGTTCGGTGCACACGCCGCCCGAGGTGCAGACGCGTGCACCGGGCGTCTCGTCCGCGCCGAGCCCGGTCGCGTCCGGTGGCAGCGGCGGGACCCACGCCGGGACGGGCGGCGAATCCGTCCACACGCTGCCGGACGTGCCGACGCACACGCCCGGCGGCGAGCCGGGCGGCGGCGGGCCCGCGCACGTACTGCCGGACGCGCCGACGCGCGCCCCCGCCGCCGGGCCCGGGCTCGGCGGTTCGGGCCGGGCGACCGAGCCGGTGGCGGCCGGAGGCAGCGGCGGCGGCCCGGCGCGCACGGTGTCCGAGACGCCGGCCCCGGCTTCCTCGCCCGCCCCCGTCGTGCCGACCAGGTCGGCGGCGCCCACGGCGCCCGGCGACGGCCCGGCGCACGCGTTCCCCGACGTGCCGACGCACACGCCCGGCGGCGAGCCCGCTCCGGCCGTTCCGGCCGCTTCCGGCGGCGGGACGGGCGGGGTCCACAGCGGGACGGGTGGCGGCGCTCCCGCGCACGTCTTCCCCGACGTGCCGACGCACGTGCCCGGGGACGGGCCCGCCCCCGCGGCCGCGGCACACGGGCCGGGCGACGGGCCGTCGACGGTGGCCGTGCCGGGCGGCGGCGGGCGCGGGGTCGACGGGCTGGAGGGGCTCAGCGTGCCCGACCACCCGGTGGGGGACACCGGAGGGTCCGCGCACCCCGTGCACGACGCACCGGACGCGCCCACCGCGCCACCGGTCTCGCCGTTCGCGCACGTCGGGCCGCGGGTGGACGCGCTGGACCGCGCGGGCCAGGCCGCGGGCATGACGCCGTCGGAGCGGCAGGGGTACCGCCAGGCCGTCGACCAGGCGGCGCGCTCGGGCAACCTCAACGAGACCACCCGCCAACTCCAGGCGTTCCGCGAGCACGTGGACACGCGCGCGCTCAACCAGCGCTACGACGCGTTCCGGCAGCACGCGGACGGCGGGTTCGGGGCCACCCGGGCGCCCCAGTCCCAGCGCAGCACCTGGGACAACCTCGTGGACGCGGTCGAACAGGCCCGCCGCGGAGGCGATCCCGACCTGCTGGACAGCCATCTGCGGGAGTACACCGACTTCGTGGAGCAGCACGCCCCCTCGGAGGTGCTCACCGGCCACGACGCGCCCCAGCCGTACCACCCGGACGTGGAGAACGTACGTCGCCAACTGGCCACGGCCACCGGCCCCGACGCCGACCGGCTGCGCAGCCAGCTTGCTGACCTCCAGCAGACCGCCGACCTCGGCGACCGGCTCAACCAGTTGAACAACCGCCCGGGCGGCCCGGACCCGCAGGAAGCCGCGCTCATCCGGGCCGTCGACCGGGCCGACAGCCCGCAGGCCGCGGCGCGGGCCCTGGATCAGCTCCAGGACCACCGCGCCGACCAGGCACTCCAGCAGCGCATCGACCAGCTCAACTCCGACCACGTCCCCGAGCCCGGCGGCGGCCGCAACACCCCCGACGACCTGGGGAACCGCCTCGACGGGCTGCGCGGCGACACCGACCCGCACGAGCAGGCGCTGCTCCAGCAGATCGACCACGCGTCCACCCCCGACGAGGCCGCGCGCGCGATCGACGCCCTCCACGACTACCGCGACCAGCAGGACCTGCGGAATCTCCAACAACGCCTGGACCAGCTCGACTCGGGCCCCGACGAGCACTCCGGCGGCCGGCAGGACCTGCCCACCGACGACGAACTGCACAGCCGCCTCTCCGCGTTGGGCGACGGCGACCCCGTCGCGAACAACCTGCGGCAGCAGGCGTACGACGCGCACTCCCCGCAGGACGCTCAGCGCGCGCTGGACGAACTCGCCGCTCATGAGCAGCAGGTGCGGCAGCAGCGGCAGGACGAGGCGAACCGGCTGAGCCAGGAGCTCGACCAGGCCGAACAGCAGCACACCCGCGATCTGCTGGCCGGGCGGCAGGACGCCGCGGCGCGGTCCGCCCGCGCCGCCGCCGACCTGCGCGACCAGCTCGACCACGCGATGCCGCACGACCAGCAGGCATCCGATCTGCGGCAGGAACTGGGCCGGGGCCTCGGCGGTCCGCACGGGCAGCAGGACCCCGGCCACCTCGGCCGCATCGGCGCGGGTCCGAACCCCGCCGCGACCCACGAGGCGCTGGCCGGGACCGGCGACACGCACACGCAGCCGCGCCCCCAGCCGGTGGCCGGGGGCGGCACGTCCCACGACGCGCCCCTGCAGCGCCCCCAGCCCGTCGCCGAGGGCAGCACCTCGCACACGTCCCCGCACGGCTCGCCGGTCGACACGTCGCACGCCGACACGCCCGTCCGGCAACCGCGGACGGACGGCGGCGACGGGGCCGCGCCCGTACGCCCGGCGTCCCACTCCGGCACGGACCGCATCCCGCTGCGGGAGGGGGTCGAGCCGTCCGAGCAGCAGGCCAGGCCCGCGACCGTCCCGCCGGAGGACAGCGGCACCCGGCCCGCGGAGGACCCGGCGCACAGCCCGGTGCCGGACACCAGCGGCCTGGACGAGCTGCTGCACCGCCCGCCCGCGGAGGGCGGCCACACGCCGGCGGACGAGCACGTGCCGACGGACGAGCACGTGCCGGGGGAGGGCGAAAACACGCCCGTGGACACGCACACCTCCGCGGTCCCGCACACGCCGGCGAGCGAGCACACCCCCGCGGTCCAGCACACGCCCGTGGACCAGCACGCCCCCGCCGTCCAGCACAGTCCCGCGAGCGACCACACCGCCGTGGCACCGCCGCCGGCCCGGCTGAACCACGCGCCGCGGTTCGTGGTGCGGTCGTCGTTCGACCAGCGGCGGTTCACCGTCGGCGATCAGACGTACACCGATCTGACGGTCAAGGTCGCGCTGCACCCCGGCGACGCCGACCCGCACAGCGTCGCGGACACGCGCAACCGGGTGAACGAGGGCGTCCAGAGGTACTTCAACGACCCTGGGTACCGGCTGCCCAACGGCGACCGGCTGCACATCACGGTCGAGCACGTGGCGCCGGGTGAACAAGCCCACCTGAACGTCCAGTTGACCCGCGGCGACGGCGAGGGCGGCGGGCACACCGACCAGCGGACCTGGCCGGCCGGTGCGGCGCCGATCACGTACGCCCACGAGATCGGGCACCAGATCGGCCTGCGGGACGAGTACCGCGGTGCCGACGGCGAGCAAGGGCCGTCCGTCACGGGCGGGTTGATGGGCAACTACCACGTGCCGTCCGAACACGGCCTGCCGCAGGGCGGTTTGGGCGACCGCCACCTGACGCTGCTCGGCGCGCTCACCGGGACCGGGGCCGAGGACGCTCCCCACCCGGGGGCGGGCACGAGCACGGCCGCGGCGCCGAGGCCGGCCACCGGCTCCGGTTCGCGCGGCGATGTCGCGGACGATCCCGCCTGGCAGGCCGCGCGCTCCCAGATCACCCCGACCCCCCGCAGCCACGTCCACGTCGACCCGGTCACCGACCCCCTGGCCGAACCCTCGACGACCCCACGGCCCCCCTCCACGGAAACCGTGCCCCCGCCGGTGGAGCACGAGCCGGCGACCACGCCCGTGGAGACGCCGATAACGCAGGAGCAGCAGCACGAGCCGGCGACCGTACCGGCCGAGACGCCGCCCCCGCCGGTGGAGCACGAGCCGGCGACGACGCCCGTGGACACCCCCGCCCCGCACGAGGAGCAGCACCAGACGGTGCCCGCACCCGCGGAGACCCCGGCCCCGCACGAGGAGCAGACGACCAGCACCCCGCCGGAGACCGAGACCCACACTTCCGAGCCGGAGGCCGAGCCCGTCGTCACGACTTCGGAACCGGGGACGACCGGTACGGGGACGGAGACCACCGGGCGGCCCGAGGGGGACCCGGCGCCGCAGTTGACGGACAACTGGCACAACTCCTCGCTCGCCGGCAAGCGGATCACGGAGGCGCCCGGGCCGGAGGCCGTACGGCAGCACGTCGAGTCGCTGCTCGGCGACAAGGCGAACGACCCGCTCGTGGTCCAGCGGCTCAACGGCCAGTTCGACCCCGCCAACTTCCGCAAGCAGTACCCGCGGATGATCAACGGCGGCTGGCGCTTCCCGATCCACGTCGACGGTCACCCGTACGAGGTGCGGGTGGGCGCGGACACGACGCCCTGGCAGCTGGACCCGACCCGCGACGCGGGCAAGGACAACGACGGCGACGGGCTCGACGTGAAGTCCGGGAACGAGTTCGCGCCGCCCAAGGTCAAGACGGAGCTGTCCACCTCGCAATCGGGGCTCGACCACAACCCGCTGCTCATCCAGCCCGTGAACCCCGATCTGCTCGTCCTGGTCACGGGTTCCGCCAAGGCCGGGGGCGCGTCACACGGCGTGGAGACGACGAGCAGCACCTCGGCGAAGTCGGGTGACGAGGTCAAACTGACCGGAAAGACGGACAGTTACACCTCGCAGGCCACGTTCGACATCCAGGTCGTGGACCACAAGGGGCAGCCGCTCACCGCGCCCGCCCCGGACGGCACGGCGACCCGTCCCGCGCCCGCGCCCGCACCGCCGATCACCGGCCAACTGCGCGCCGACGTCCCGCGGTCCGGCCCCCGACCGGAGACGGGACCGCAGAGCTGGCAGGGCTGGAACCCGCCGGCCACGGCCGACACGGCGACCACCACGGGCGCGCCGGCCACCGCGGGCGGCGCCCACCCCGCGACCGGGACCGGGACCGCGCCGAGGACCGGGACCGCGCCCGCGGCCGGGCACCCGCTGACGGTCACCGGCCTCGGCGGTGTCCGCGACGCGGTGTTCGACGCGCTGCCGAAGGACGCGCAGCCGGGCGGCACCGCACACCAGGACATCGTGGACTTCCTCGACCCCGACCACGTCACCGAGGAGTTCGAGCAGGTCTCGGGCAACGGCCTGGTCTCCAAGCCGCTGCGGCTGTCCGACGGCGGCACCGGCTTCCTGCGGCTGACCGCGGAGCCGGGCACGTCCACCGTGCTGCACTCGACGGACACCACGACCGGTTCCGGGTTCACCGCCGGCGGCGAGCAGGCCCGCAACCACTCGCAGAGCAGCGGGTGGGCGCTGGGCGTGGGCGGCGGCGCCTCCGGGCAGGTGTGGCACAACCCGGCCACGAAAGAGACCAAGTGGCTGACCGGCACCGGCAGTTACACGTACGGGCAGTCGACGGCCCATGGCGCCAAGGGCGTTCAGTCGGTCGAGGAGAGCCGTACCACCGAACACAAGGGGCCCGCCGACGTGGTGAGCACCCCGACCCGGTTCCGCGTCTGGCTGACCCGGCAGCAGCTGTCACCGGGCACCGACGGCCTGCACTCCACCACGACCGAGGAGATCACCGACCACACCCCGCCGCCCGCCCCCGCGCCCGGCACCCATGTCGTGCAGATCGAGCCGCCGCGGCGGGCGCCCACCGGGGAGGTCGTACGCGTCCTGCCCCGGCCCCCGGAGCCGTCCGCCGGCACGGAGCACGCGCCCGCGACCCACGCGCCCGCGACCCACACACCCGCGACGCACCCGCCCACGACGGACACCCCGGCGACGCACGCCCCCGCCAC
>JAJSZB010000433.1:0-6514 GCA_050613715.1 Streptomyces sp. IBSBF 3018 | reverse complement strand
ATCGTGAGGAGTGTCGCGGGCTGGGGGGACTTCGCGTCGGGGAGCGCGCGGAAGCACTTCGCGCCGGGCTCGGCCTGGGGGTGGTCGGCGGTCACCAGGGTGACCAGGGGTCGCGGCATCGGGCGGCGCCCTTCGGAGTACGCCATCTCCACCGCGACGACCTCGCCCGCGAACGCCTCGCCGGTCAGCCGCCGCGCCGCCATCGCCAGCGGATCGTCCAGCGCCTCCTGCGCGGACAGCCGCGCCTGCGCCGTCTCGCGCGTCGCGAGCTTCTGCGCCGCGGTGATCGCGTCGTCGCGCCGGGGCTGCGGCGGCTCACCGGCCCGCACCCGGTCGCGGTGACCGGTGAACGACCAGCGGTCCCGCTTCCAGCGCTCCTCGGTGTGCGCGCCCGGAGGCAGCGTCCGCAGCAGGTCCAGGCTGCGCCAGACGTCGTCCCACGCGGGCCGCAGCTGGGACTCGACCAGCCGCCGTACCTCCGCCTCGGCGGCCGTCAGCCGTGACTCCAGCTCACGCACGGACCCCGGCGCCGAGTCCGGCCCCGGCGCCGACTTAGACCCGGGCCCGGGCGCCGTGGCCGCCTCGGCGCGCGCGCCCCCGCCGGACGCGGCCGTACCCCCGCCGGACGCGGCCGACACGCCGTCGGGCGCGTCCCCGCCCGACGCCGCCCGCAGGGCCTTCCGCGCGGCGTCGTAGCGTTCGAGCGCCGGCGCGAGCACGCGGTTGTCGAAGGCGGGGTNCGACGCCGCCCGCAGGGCCTTCCGCGCGGCGTCGTAGCGTTCGAGCGCCGGCGCGAGCACGCGGTTGTCGAAGGCGGGGTCGGTCGCCGGGCCGGCCGGGGGGCTGAACAGCAGGCCGTCCGCGCCGCGCCCGGTCTCCGCGCGGGCCGCCGCCGTGGGGCCGTCCAGCCCGGCCGGCGGGTCGATCCAGCCGAGCAGCGCGCCCAGGTGCTGGTCCTCCATCGCGCTCTGCCCGGTCGTCCAGTGCCGCGTCAGCAGTTCCGTCGCCGCCAGCAGCAGCGCGCTGCCGGGTGTGCGGGCCCGCTCGGCGTAGTGGGTCAGCCAGCGGCCGAGCAGCGGCAGCGGCGCGGGTACGGGGTGCGGCGACTCGGGGTCGTCCTCCGCGGTGCGCAGGAAGCGCGTCGAACGGCCGAGCAGCCGGACGTACTCCACCGCCGCGGAGTTCGGCACCACGATCTGGAGGGCGTCCGCGCACACCTCCGTCTCCTCGCGGTTGCGCGTGGCCGGTTCCACGTCCACCGCGTCCGCGTACGCCTCCAGCGGCGGCAGCAGCGCGTCGGCCAGCTCGGCGAAGAAGCGGAACCGCAGGTCGCGGTCGAGCGGCTGCGGCACCACCAGCAGCCGCGGCGCGTCCCGGTCCGTGCCGACCAGCGCGCCCAGCGGCGCGCCCGCCTCGCCCGCGGTCGTCAACGGCACCAGCACGAGCGGGCGTTCGGACAGGTGGCGGTGGCACACCGTCGCCGCGGGAACCGCCCGCCGGCCCGCCACGGCCTCCGCCCGCGCCAGCGCCTGCAACACGCTCACGCCGACCCCCCTTCCCCGCGCGCGGCGCGACCGCTCCCGCGGCTGCCGACGCCGGATCCGCGCCCGGCCACGGGTTCGGTCGTGGACTCCGTCCCGGAGTTCGTCGCGGGCTCGGTCGCGGGCCCACGCCCGGCTGCGGATGCGCGCCCGCCGGATGCGCGCCCGGCTGCCGGCCGCGTCCCGACGCCGGCCCCTGTCGTCCCGGCGTCCGCGTCAGCCGCCGCCCGCGGGTCCGGCACCGGCCCGACCGCGGACACCGGCCCGACCGCGGGTGCAGACCCCGCCGCGGGCGTCGACTCGGCCGAAGACACTGCCCTCGCCTCGGGCGTCGACTCGGCCGGGGGCGTCGGCCCGGCTCCGGGCGTCGACTCGGCCGGGAGCGCCGCCCCCGCCTCGGGCGTCGACTCGGCCGGGGGCGTCGGCCCGGCTCCGGGCGTCGACTCGGCCGGAAGCACCGCCCCCGCCTCGGGCACCGCCTCGGCCCCGGGCGGCGGGCAGGCGCCGGGCATCGGGGGCGCGCCCGAGGCGGACCGCAACGCCTCCGCGCGCAACTGCGCGGCGCGCCGCAGCGCCTGGACCGCGGGGTCGTCCGGATCGCCGGCCGCGCCCGTCGCCGCGGCCAGCACCGCGCCGGTGGTCGTCAGGTCGCCGAGATCGGCGCGGAGCGAGCGGCCGAGCGCCTCGACGCGGTCGGCCGCGCGGGCCCCGGCCCGGCAGTGGAAGGCCAGCTCGCAGGTGGACAGGCACTCGGGCGCGTACACCGCGGGGACCGCGTCCACCGCCGCGGCGAGGTCGGCGGCCGGCCGGGTGGCCGCGCCCTCCGCGTCCGGCGCCAGGTCGAAGCTCGCGCCCTCGGGCAGCGCCGCGACGATCTCCTCGATCCGGGTCAGCCGCGCGAGCTGCCGCCGCGTCACGGCGAGCTGCTTGCGCACGTCGACCCACTGCGCGGTCGGCAGGTTGGAGAAGTCCTTCGGGCAGACCAGCAGGAACGACGGTCCGGTGCGGCCCGGCGCGAGCTCGTCCAGCGCCAGCGCGTACACCGCCGCCTGCCGCGCCGCCGCGCCCACCTTCACCGGGTCCGCGCCGCCGTCCAGGATCGGGAACGACTTGATCTCGATCACCGTCAGCCGCCCGTCCGGATCGACCGCCACCGCGTCCGGCTCCAGGTACGCGGTCGAGCCCGCCACCTCCAGCGCCAGCATCGGGTGGTCGAGCAGCGTCCAGGCGCCCGGCGCGGCCTCGGCGAGCGCCATCCGCGTACGGGCTGCACGGCCCTGCGGCCCGGGCGCGGACAGGTCCGGCACCGCGGCGCCGGCCGCACCGGCCGACGCCCCCTGCTCCTGCCGCTCCGGCGTGTCCGCGTACGCGCCCAGCAGCCGCAGCAGCTCCGCGCAGCCGTCCGCCTTCACCCGCGCCTCGAAGGCGTGCCCGCGCGAGAAGGCGAACCGGGACTGGCCGAAGGGCGCCGGCGCGCCCAGCCGCCCGGCCACCGCGCCCTTGTCGACGCCCGCGGCATCCAGCACCGCACGGCGGCGGCACCCGGGATTGGCGGCCAGCGCGGCGAGCGCCCGCGCGTCGAGCGGGCGCGGCGGGACGGCGGGGCCGCGCAGCGCGGCCAGACGCTCCCGCAGGGGGTGGTGCTCAGTGCTCACCCGGGAGAGTCTGGCACCCGGTCAGGACAGTCCGCTGCGAGCGGGGGTCTCCACGGCGTCCGCGTCGCCGTCCGCGGCGTTCGTACGGCGCCCGGTGCGGGGTACCGGAACGGTCCGCTGCACCAGCGACCTGACCGGTTCCGCGGCGGGGCGTCCGGCGTCGCCGGAGCGGCCCGCGTGGCCGGCGGCCGCGTCGCCGGTGTCGGCCGCGTCCGCGTCGCGGGCGGCCGTGTCCGCGGCGTCCGCGTCCCGCTCGCCGCCCGTGCGGGCGTCCGCGCCGGAGCCGTCGCCGGCCGCGGGCGGAGAAGCCGCCGCGTCCGCCCCGCGCGCCGCGTCCGCCGCCTTGGCCGCGGCTTCGGCCTCGACCGCGGCTTCGGCCTCGACCGCGCCGCCCGCCGCATCGGCTCCCGCAACGCCGGCGCCCTCCGTGCCGTCCGCGTCAGCGGAAGCGGAGACCGCCGAGCCCGCCGCCTCCGCCGTCGCCGGCCCGCCGGCGCCGACCGCCGCGAGCGCCCGCGCCCGCAGCGCGTCCACGCCGCGCAGCGCCGGCTTGGCCAGCAGGAAGCCGAGGCCCATCACGGCGACGCCCGCCGCCGCGTCCATCAGGTAGTGGTTCGCCGTGCCCATCACCACCAGGGCGGTGATCAGCGGGTAGAGCACGCCCAGGGTGCGTACCGTCCAGTGCCGCCCGTAGCGGAAGAGCATGATGCCGCACCACAGCGACCAGCCCACGTGCAGGCTGGGCATCGCCGCGTACTCGTTCGTCAGGTGGCCCATGCCGCGCGGCGCGCTCGCGTCGGTGCCCCACCAGCCGTACGAGCCGTACTGCGCCATCGTGTCGATGAAGCCGTGATGGCCGGTGAGCAGCCGCGGCGGCGCGGTGGGCACCAGGGTGAAGCCGACCAGGCCGATCAGCGTGGAGATCATCAGCCAGGTGCGGGCCGTCCGGTAGTGCGTGGGCCGCCGGCGCCACAGCCAGACCAGGACGGTCGGGGTCACGATGTAGTGCAGCGAGGCGTACGCGAAGTCGGCCGGCACGCCCAGGAACGCGTGGTCGGTGAAGAGCCGGTTGAAGAAACCCTCGGGATCCAGGTGCGTCAGCTGCTCGAAGTGCAGGATGTCGAGGCCGTGCTCCACCGCGTCGTCGACGTCGCCGCGCACAAGCAGCCGGGCGCCGGAGTACAGCGCGTAGACCACGGCGATGAGCGGCAGCTCGGTCCACCAGCGGAGCCGGCCGCGGTAGGCGGCGGCTCGCGGCGCGGCGGCGGTGATCGTCATAGGGGACGTCTCTCCAGGTTCTCCGAGGCCGCTTCCGGCGGTCATGGACTTGTGACGTACGCTTCTTACCGTACGACGTACGTTAAACCGACAGCGCACCGGCCCGGATTATTCCGGCGGCCCCCGGCGACTTCCGCCGAGCCCCGCATCGTACGGTGTCCTCGCACCGGCCACGGGGTATGCACACGCACAAGGACGCCCGGTCCGCCCGGTCGGGTTGCCCGTCCCCGCGGGGGCTCCCGCCGGGACCCGAGGTCCGCGCGTCCCCCGCCGGGGACACGTCGCCGCAGGTCGAACGTCCGCAGCACGCCGCAGGAATCCGCAGAGTCCGCAGCAGGTCGAGAAGCAGCAGGTCGAGAACAAGAGACGCCATGCCCGCCACCCAGCCGGTCAGCCCCCAGCGGCGCCGCGCACCCCGCAACACGCTGAACCCGGATCGTATCCTCCACGCGGCCGTCGGTCTGCTCGATCGTGAGGGCGCGGCCGCCTTCACCATGCGCGCGCTCGCCGAGGAGCTGGGCGTGGGCACGATGGCGGTGTACTCGCACTTCCGCAGCAAGGACGAGATCACCGACGCGGTCACCGAACGCCTGCTGGACACCATCGAGCTGCCCCCCGGCGGCTGCGCCGACCCCCGCGCGGAGCTGCGCGAGGTCTGCCGCGGCGTCTACCGGCTGTTCACCGAGCACCCCTCGGCGCTCCAGCTGCTCACCGTCCGGCCGCTGCGCGGCGACGACGCCGTAGCCGTCATCGACCGCATGCTCGGCCTGCTGCACCGGACCGGGCTCTCCCGCTCCGAGGCCGCCGGCGCGCACGTCGCGCTCATGCAGTTCACCGTGGGGGCCGCGCTGTGGACCACCCGGCGCGCCCGTGCGCTGTCCGAGGAGGGCGTACGGGACCGGGTCCGCGCCAAGCTGGCCGCCCTGCCCCCCGAGCGCTACCCGGCCGTCGTCTCCCTCGCGCCGGAACTGCTGTGCGCGCACGACGACGCCGGCGGTCAGTACGAGCGGGGGCTGGACGCGCTGCTGGACGGCCTGCTGGCCGGGGTGGCGGCGGGGGCGTAGGGCCGCGCCCGGGCGGTGCGCCCGGGGCTGTGCGCGGGCGCGGGGGTCCGCGGGGGCGAGCCGTCGCGCGGCGGGCCCGGGGCGTAGGGTTTTCCGACGACCTGAACGAAAGGCCCTGCATTGGCACCGCGCATCATCCTCGTACGGCACGGGCAGACGGAGTGGTCCCGGCTGGGCCGTCACACCGGTCGCACCGACATCCCGCTGACCGAGGAGGGCGAGCGCACCGCCCGGCTGCTCGCCGGCCGCCTCGCCGCGGCGCCCTGGAACGGCCTGCCCGACGCCGAGGTCCGCACCAGCCCGCTGCTGCGCGCCGCCGACACCGCGCGGCTGGCCGGTCTCGGCGGGCGGGCCAAGGAGTGGGACGCGCTGCTGGAGTGGGACTACGGCGACTACGAGGGCCTGACCCCCGCGCAGCTCCAGGAGCGGCAGCCCGGCTTCCACATCTGGCGTGACGGCGTGCCCGGCGGCGAGAGCCTCGCGGCGCTGGCCGCGCGCGCCGACGAGGTGGTCGACTGGGCCAGGTCCGCGGAGCGCGACGTCGTGGTCTTCGCGCACGGCCACGTCCTGCGCACGATCGGCGCGCGCTGGCTCGGCTTCGACATCGCCTTCGCGGCGGCGCTGCGGCTGGAGCCGGCGTCGCTGTCCGTTCTCGGCTGGGCCTACGGGCTGCCCGCGATCGAGCGCTGGAACGACACGGCGCATCTTGAGGCGACGCGGTAATTCGCCACGAAACGCCACCCCTTGAGGCGTGACGCGTCCGTAGCCGTTGACGCGGCGCGGCGTTGTACTGAGTGTGGCGCCGGTCACAAGGAGGGTGCCGCAAACGCCTGCGAGGAGGCTTTTGCCGTGGTGGACAGCATGGGCGGGACGCCCGCGGTCGGTGATGGCGGCGTGGGGGGCGTCGAGGGCGACGGGCGGGACATCGTGACGGTGCCGGCGCGGCAGGGGCTGGAGGCGGTGGACATCCTGCGGC
>JAJSZB010000432.1:0-5780 GCA_050613715.1 Streptomyces sp. IBSBF 3018 | reverse complement strand
GCAGCCGGCCCCCCGCCCGTAACCCGTAGCCCGTAGCCCCGTCCGCGGTGCGCCCGCCCGTCCGCCGACCGTTCGTCGTGCCGCGGCGACCGCCCGTCGCACCGCGGGGACCGTCCGGCGAGCGGAACCGGCCACTGGGCGAAGCCCGCCGCGGCAGTGCTGTTCGGGGCCGCGGCCGCTGCCTAGCGTGACGAAGGGGCCCGAAACGGCCCCCGGGGGACACCGCGGACCGGACGAGGGACCCGGCCCGCGCCGCCCGCTCCCCGACGAGGAGGGAACACCCGCAGATGAGCACTCCCACACCCGCCGCGACGGCCGCC
Source organism: Streptomyces sp. IBSBF 3018 (assembly GCA_050613715.1). Taxonomy (GTDB): domain Bacteria; phylum Actinomycetota; class Actinomycetes; order Streptomycetales; family Streptomycetaceae; genus Actinacidiphila. Next base: position 5,460 of record JAJSZB010000432.1, on the reverse strand, counting down.
GCGGACACCGCCGACCCCGGCCCGCTCGGCCTCGCCGGCTTCGCCGCCACCACCTTCGTCCTCAGCTCCTTCAACGCGAACCTGATCAACCAGAGCCTGCTGACCGTCGTCCTGCCGCTCGCCCTGTTCTACGGCGGCCTGGTCCAACTGCTCGCCGGCATGTGGGAGTTCAGGAAGGGCAACACCTTCGGCGCCACCGCCTTCGGCTCGTACGGCGCCTTCTGGCTGTCCTACGCGGCCTATGTGAAGTTCGTCGTCGCCGACCTGCCGGCGGACAAGGCGCACCAGGCCACCGGCCTCTACCTGCTGATCTGGGCGATCTTCACCGTCTACATGACGGTCGCCGCGCTGCGCACCAGCGGCGCGCTGCTCGCCGTGTTCGCCTTCCTGGCCGCGACGTTCGTCGTGCTCACCATCGCCGAGTTCGCGCAGTCCACCGGCACCACCAAGGTCGGCGGCTGGCTGGGCCTGGTCACCGCCGTACTGGCCTGGTACGCGTCCTTCGCCGTCGTCACCAACGCCACCTGGAAGCGCACCGTGCTGCCGGTCTTCCCGCTGACCGGGCCGGGCGGCGGACCGGTCGAGGGGGCCCACTGATGCCCGAGGGCAAAGACCCCGGGAACCCCGCGAGAGCGGGCCGGGCCACGGGCGGCGGCGAGGCCGGAGGCGGGGAGACGCTCTCCAACCTGCTGCGCGAGGAGCGCCGCTTCCCGCCGCCCGCGGACCTGGCCGCGCACGCCAACGTCACCGCGGCCGCCTACGAGGAGGCGGCCGCCGACGGCGAGGCGTTCTGGGCCGCCCAGGCCGCCCGGCTGGAGTGGGCCGAGCCCTGGACGACCGTACGGGACTGGAGCGACGCGCCCTTCGCCCGCTGGTTCACCGGCGGCCGGCTCAACGTCACGGTGAACTGCCTGGACCGCCATGTGCGCGACGGGCACGGCGACCGGGTCGCCTTCCACTGGGAGGGCGAGCCGGGCGACATCCGCACGCTGACCTACGCAGGGCTGAAGGACGAGGTGTGCCGCGCGGCCAACGCGCTGCTCTCGCTCGGCGTCACGGCCGGCGACCGGGTCGCGATCTACCTGCCGATGATCCCCGAGACCGTCGTGGCGATGCTCGCCTGCGCCCGGATCGGCGCCCCGCACACCGTGGTCTTCGGCGGCTTCTCCGCCGACGCGCTGCGCGGCCGGGTGCTGGACTGCGACGCGCGCGTCGTGATCACCGCGGACGGCGGCTACCGCAAGGGCGCGGCGTCCGCGCTCAAGCCGGCCGTGGACGAGGCGCTGGAGCAGTGCCCCGACGTGCGCAGCGTCCTGGTGGTCCGGCGCACCGGCCAGGAGGTCGGCTGGACCGAGGGCCGCGACGTGTGGTGGCACGACCTGGTCGCCACGCAGTCCGCCGAGCACGAGCCCGAGGCGTTCGACAGCGAGCACCCGCTGTACATCATGTACACCTCGGGCACCACCGCCCGCCCCAAGGGCATCCTGCACACCACCGGCGGCTACCTCACCCAGGTCGCCTGGAGCCACTGGGCGGTCTTCGACGTCAAGCCGGAGACGGACGTCTACTGGACGGCCGCCGACATCGGCTGGGTCACCGGCCACTCGTACATCGTGTACGGGCCGCTGGCCAACGGCGTCACCTCGGTCCTCTACGAGGGCACGCCCGACACCCCGCACCAGGGTCGCTGGTGGGAGATCGTGCAGAAGTACGGCGTGACGATCCTGTACTGCGCGCCGACCGCGATCCGCACCTTCATGAAGTGGGGCGAGCAGATCCCGGCCCGCTTCGACCTGTCCTCGCTGCGGCTGCTCGGCTCGGTCGGCGAGCCGATCAACCCCGAGGCATGGGTGTGGTACCGGCACGCCATCGGCTCCGACCGCTGCCCGGTGGTGGACACCTGGTGGCAGACCGAGACCGGCGCGCACATGATCAGCCCGCTGCCCGGGGCGAGCACCTGCAAGCCGGGCTCCGCGCTGCGCCCGCTGCCGGGGATCTCCGCGGAGGTCGTCGACGACACCGGCACGCCGGTGCCCAACGGCTCCGGCGGCTACCTGGTGCTGACGCAGCCGTGGCCGTCGATGCTCCGCACCATCTGGGGCGACGAGCAGCGGTACGTCGACACGTACTGGTCCCGTTTCCCCGGGTGGTACTTCGCCGGCGACGGCGCGAAGAAGGACGAGGACGGCGACATCTGGCTGCTGGGCCGGGTGGACGACGTGATGAACGTGTCCGGGCACCGCATCTCCACCACCGAGGTGGAGTCGGCGCTGGTCTCCCACCCGCTGGTCGCGGAGGCCGCGGTGGTGGGCGCGGCCGACGCGACCACCGGCCAGGGCATCGTGGCGTTCGTCATCCTGCGCGGCACCGGGGACGGGGCGGCGCAGGCGGCCGGGGCGGCCGGCGGCGAGGAGGTGGCCCGGGAGCTGCGCGGCCACGTCGCCAAGGAGATCGGGCCGATCGCCCGGCCGCGGCAGATCCTGGTGGTCGCGGAGCTGCCCAAGACCCGCTCCGGCAAGATCATGCGCCGGCTGCTGCGGGACATCGCGGAGAACCGGGAGCTGGGCGACGTCACCACGCTCACCGACTCCACCGTGATGGACGCGATCCGCGACCGGCTGCCGTCCGGGCCGGGCGGCGGCGGGGACGAGGAGTAGCGCCGGGCCGGACACGGCCGTGGACGGTCGTGTCCGGCCTTCGGGCTAGTCCTTAGGGCTCAGCTTCAGCGACACCGAGTTGATGCAGTAGCGCTGGTCGGTGGGCGTCGGGTAGCCCTCGCCCTCGAAGACGTGGCCCAGGTGCGAGCCGCAGCGGGCGCACCGCACCTCGACCCTGACCATGCCCAGCGAGCGGTCCTCGATCAGCTCCACCGCGTCGGAGCCGGCCGGGTCGTAGAACGACGGCCAGCCGCAGTGCGACTCGAACTTGGTGTCGGAGCGGAACAGCTCGGCGCCGCAGGCCCGGCAGGAGTACACGCCCTCGGTGGTGGTGTCGGTGTACTCGCCGGTGAAGGGGCGCTCGGTGGCCGCCTCGCGCAGGACCGCGAACTCCTGCGGGGACAGCTCCGCCCGCCACTCCTCCTCGGTCTTGTGCACCGGGTACGCACCCGCGCCGTGCGCGCCCGTGCCGTGGGTGTTCGCGTCGTGCGACATCTCGGACCTGCCCTTCTCAGCCGGCGAGGCGGGCCAGGATCCGCGGACCGAGATCGGTCACGTCGCCCGCCCCCATGGTGAGAACGAGATCACCGGGCTTGGCCATTCCTGCCACCACCTCCGGGACCGCGTCCTTGTCGTGCTCGGCGGTCGCGTCGGCGCCGGCCGCCCGCGCCGCGTCGATGATCAGCTCGCTGGTCACGCCCGGGATCGGGTCCTCGCGGGCCGGGTAGACGTCCAGCACCACCGACGCGTCGGCCAGCGCCAGCGCGGCGCCCATCTCCGCGCCCAGCTCCCGGGTCCTGCTGAACAGGTGCGGCTGGAAGACCACCAGCACCCGCGCGTCCGCGGCCGCCGCGCCCCGGATCGCCTCCAGGTCGGCGGCCATCTCGGTGGGGTGGTGGGCGTAGGAGTCGATCACCTGCACGCCCGACGCCTCCCCCTTGAGCTGGAGCCGGCGCTTGACCCCGGTGTACTTCGCCAGTGCCGAGGCGAGGTTGCGCGGCGGCGCGCCCGCGGCGATCCCGGCGGCCAGCGCGGCGACCGCGTTGTGCGCGTAGTGCCGGCCGGGCACCGACACGGCGAAGGTCAGCGGGCGGCCGTCGAGCAGCACGGTGACCTCGCTGGTCAGCCCGCGCGGCGTGATCCGGGTGATCCGCACGTCGGCGCCCTCGGACTCGCCGACCGTGACGATCCGCAGGCCGTCGCGGCCGCGCACCCGGGAGGTCAGCTCGACCGCGCCCGGCTGGTCCGCGGAGACCACCAGGGTGCCGCCGGTGCGCACCTTGCCGACGAAGGTCTCGAACGACTCGAAGATCTCGTCCATCGAGGCGTAGTTGGCGTGGTGGTCGAGCTCCACGTTGAGCACCACGGCCACCTCGGGGGAGTAGGCGTGGAAGCTGCGGTCGCTCTCGTCGGCCTCCGCGACGAAGATCCGCCCGCTGCCGTGCCGCGCGTTGGACCCCGGCCCGTCCAGGTCGCCGCCGATCGCGTACGACGGCTCCAGGCCGAGCGCGGTCAGCGCGACCGCGAGCATCGAGGTGGTGGTGGTCTTGCCGTGCGTGCCGGCCACCGCGATCGGCCGGGTGCCCTCCATCAGCGCGGCCAGCGCGGCGCTGCGGTGCACCACCGGCAGGCCGCGCTCGCGGGCCGCGGCCAGCTCCGGGTTGTCGGGGCGGATCGCGCTGGAGACCACCACGCCGCTGGCGTCCGCCGCCAGGTGCGCCCCGTCGTGCCCGATGTGCACGGTCGCGCCCGCCTCCCGCAGCGCCTGCGCGACCGGCGAGTCCTTGGCGTCGCTGCCCGCGACCTGCGCGCCGCGCTGCGCCAGGATTCTGGCGATGCCGGACATCCCGGCGCCGCCGATCCCGATGAAGTGCGGCCGCTCCAGGGCGGGCGGAACGGACGGGCTGGACTGGCTCATGCGCGGATCTCCCGGAGTGGAGCGGTTGGGGCCGGTGCGGGCCGGAGCGCGGCGGGGCGGCGCTCCGGTGCCGCGCTGAAGATTCTCGCACCTGCGCCGCCACGGACTACGCGTCACGCCTCCCGCGGGCCGTGCGCGCCGCGCCGCCGGGCCCGGGGGGCGGTGGGCCGTACCGCGGCCCGGGGCCGGCGGTGCGGACGTGCGTGCTACTCCTCCTCCTGGTGCTGGGCGAAGAGCTTGAGGACCGGGACGCCGACCTTGTGCCGGGCCCGGGAGGTCCAGTCCCGGTGGAAGAACTCCTCCACGAAGTGCGGCGCGGTGAGCACGATGACCTCGTCGGCCCCGGTCTGCTCGACCACGGTGCGCAGCAGGTCCAGCGGGTGTTTGGCGACGACCTCGCCGACCGCCTCGGCACCGGCCGCGTGCAGCGCCTCCAGCGAGTGCGCGAGCGAGCGTTCCGCGGGCGGCGCGGCCTCCTCGCCCTCGGGCACCCGGTTCTCGCCGGCGGCGTCCTCCAGGTGGCCGAGCGCCACGTCGTCCAGCGCCCGCAGCAGCCGGTCCTGGTCGCCGCGCGGCTGCATGAGGACGACGAAGGACACCGGCTCGTCGCCGTGGAGGGTGGTGACCATCTCCACATCGGCGGGCGTGAGCGGCTTCTCGATCATGAGTACGGTCGTGAACACGGACACGTCCTTCTCTCTTGTGAGCCCCGATCCGATCCTCACAGGGCGCGAAGGTAAGTGTTCCCGTGCGACGCGAAGTGGAACGGGGGAATCCGCTTTTTCGGTGGGACCGGTGATCCAGGAGTGTGTGCTGGTGAACGCGGGTGCGAGCGGGTGATCGGGCACGCGCGGCGGCTCCGGCGGGTGGCGCGGGGGTGGCGGG
>JAJSZB010000431.1:4311-5786 GCA_050613715.1 Streptomyces sp. IBSBF 3018 | reverse complement strand
GGGGCCACGGGGGCCGCGGGGGCGGACTCGGTGCTCGGCGTCACGCCTACGATTCTGGCCCCGGACGCACGAAGGCGCAGCCCGCGGCCCCGGGGGCCTGCCCCGGGGGTCCACGGCTGCGCCTGCCGGACGCCCCGCGCCCGTCACCCGCGCCGGGCCGGCGTCAGGCACCGGGCCGCTCGCACCGGATCACCCGCGCCGGACCGCAGATCAGCAGACCGGCCGATCAACCGACCGGCCGATCAACCGACCGGCCGATCGAGCGACCAGCGGATCAGCGGATCACGCGTTCGCGTGCGCCCGCGGCTCGCCCTTGGTCTGCTCGGACTCCAGGTCGGAGGTGCGCACCAGCGGCTCCTCCTTCTTGCCCATGCCGAGCGCGCTCATCACGCCGCCCACGATCGTGCCGAGCAGCACGAGGGCCATGCCCGCCCAGAAGCCGACCGGCTTCGCGGCGACGATGAAGACGCCGCCGACGCAGAAGCCGACGAAGGCGATGATCACGCCGGTCCAGGCGGCGGGCGTGTGTCCGTGGTCGTGCTGGGCCGCCATCAGTGCTCCCTGAGGTTCTCGGTCGGTTTCCGCGTCGTACTCGGTGTCCGCGGCCCGGCGGGGCGCCGTCCGCTTCCTCCCCCATTGTTGCGCGCGGGACCGGCGGGCCGCGCACGGGGGTCCCGCGCGCGGGTCGTGCGCGGGACGCCGTCAGCCGGTCGGGTCCTCGCCGCGGTCGAGCGCCTTCCACAGGTCCTCGGGGCGGTCCGGGTCGACCGGCGGCGCGGCGCGGCGGGCGGCGGGCGCGGGGCGGCCGCCGCGCTCGTAGCGACCGGTGCCGGACATCGCCGGCCAGTGCCGGCCGAAGCCCAGCGCGAGCAGCCCGGCGGCCAGCAGCAACACGCCGCCGGCCGTGGCGACCAGCGGCCACGCGGTGACGCTCATGTGCTCGGCGGCGGCGCGGCTGAGGCCGGTGGCGCGGGCGGCGGCGTCGTCGAGGGCGTGCCGGTCGCCGCGGCGGGCCAGCGCGGTGACCACGGTGCCGAGGCCGCTGAGCGCGAGCAGGGCGGAGACGACGGTCCGCGCGGCGCGGCGGACGGCGAAGACGGCGACCAGCGAGGCGAGGCCCACCAGGGCGAGCGCGCCGGGCAGCGCGGTGGTCTGGCTGCCGCCCGCGTGCACGGGCAGCGCGACGCCGCCGAAGCTCGCGGTGCCGCGGCTCCACGTCTTGCCCGCGGCCAGCAGCACCAGGCTCGCGCCGACCACGCCGAGCGCCAGCGCGGCGGCGAGCGCCCGCATCGCGCCCGGCGGCCGCCCGCTCCCCCGCCGCACCACCGCCGCCCCGGACGCGCCGGACGCGGACGTATCGGCCGCGGAGGCGTCGGCTGCGGACGTATCGACCCCGGACGTATCGGTCCCGGGGGGGGGGGGGCCCCCCCCCCCCGGGCCCGCCCCCCCCCCCCCCGGGGGGGCCCGCCCCCGGC
>JAJSZB010000431.1:0-4301 GCA_050613715.1 Streptomyces sp. IBSBF 3018 | reverse complement strand
CCCGCAGAGTCCGCCGGTTCCGCCGGCGCGTCCGGGGCCGGCGGACTCTGCGGGCTCGACGGCCTCGACGGCATCCGCAGCGGCGGTCGCCGCTGCGGATTCGGCGGCCTGCTGCTGGGCGCGGGGCGGCGGGACGTGGCTCACCCCTCCACTATCGCCTGCCGGCCGCGAGCCCCCGCTCCCGGGGTCCTTCCCCGGTCCGTCACACCGCCCCGCGAACGCCTGCGACGTGCAGGAAATCCATTTCCTGCACACAACATCTACACGCGTCCCAATGCTGCGATGACCTGCGAAAAAAGCAATTCACACACCGTCCGAAAGTAAAGCGGAGGTATAGATTCCACCGCCGTTCTTGTTGACGTGCGCTCGTCACAATACGTTCGCCCGGTCACTTTGCTCACCGAACGCATCAGTGGCATCACACAACCCGCACGCGTCATGCCCTTACCCCACACATGGAGGCATCAGCTTGCGATCGACCCTCACTCCGCGCGGCATACGCCGCGCCGGACTCGCCATCACGGCAGCGGCGGCGGTGGCCGCGGCCGGATTCGTCCTCTCCCCCGCCGCGGGCGCGGCGCCGACCGCCCCCGCCGGCTCCTCCAGCTCCTCCGCTTCCTCCACTTCCTCCAGCTCCTCCGCCAAGGCCGCCGCGTCCTCCGCGCACGGCCTGAAGACCGAGCGCTCCTGCGCCGTGTCCACGCAGCCCGGCCACATGGCCTGTAAGGCCCTGAAGGTCACCAGCGGGGTCGACTCGCTGGCCGTGTCGGCGCGTTCCAAGAACCCCGCGGCCACCCCGTCCGGCTACGGCCCCTCCGACCTGCAGAGCGCCTACAACCTGCCCTCCTCCGGCGGTTCCGGCGCGACCGTGGCGATCGTCGACGCGTACGACGATCCCAACGCCGAGCAGGACCTGGCGACGTACCGCTCCACGTACGGACTGCCGGAGTGCTCCACGGCCGACGGCTGCTTCTCGAAGGTCGGCCAGAGCGGCACCTCCTCGCTGCCGAGCGCCGACGCCGGCTGGGCCGAGGAGATCTCGCTCGACCTGGACATGGTCAGCGCGACCTGCCCGCAGTGCCACATCCTGCTGGTCGAGGCCGACTCGTCCTCGATGGGCGACCTCGGCGAGTCGGTGAACACCGCCGTCTCGCTCGGCGCGAAGTACGTCTCCAACAGCTACGGCGGCGGCGAGTCCTCCGCGGACTCCTCCTACGACAGCTCGTACTTCGACCACCCGGGCGTGGCCATCACGGTCAGCTCCGGCGACAGCGGCTACGGCCCGGAGTACCCGGCCGCCTCGCAGTACGTCACCGCGGTCGGCGGCACCTCGCTGGCCAAGGACTCCTCCAGCCGCGGCTGGACGGACTCGGTGTGGAGCGGCGCGGGCTCCGGCTGCGCGGCGTACGACGCCAAGCCCGGCTGGCAGACCGACGGCGACTGCGCCAAGCGGACCATCGCCGACGTCTCCGCGGTCGCCGACCCGGCGACCGGCGTCGCGGTGTACGACACCTACGGCTCGGACTCCGGCTGGGAGGTCTTCGGCGGCACCAGCGCCTCGTCGCCGATCATCGCCTCGGTCTACGCGCTGGCCGGCACCCCATCCTCGGGCTCCTACCCGGCGTCGTTCCCGTACGCGCACACCGGTTCGCTCAACGACGTGACCAGCGGCTCGAACGGCTCCTGCTCGGGTTCGTACCTGTGCAGCGGCGCGAGCGGCTACGACGGCCCGAGCGGTCTGGGCACGCCGAACGGCACGGACGCCTTCGCCGGCTGACGCGCCGTCGACACCGTCGGCGCCGTCGGCACCGTCGACACGGCCGACTCCTGTGCGCGTGCGTCCGTCGCGCACGGCGGGGCCGCCCCTTCCCGGGGCGGCCCCGTCCGCGTCCCCGTGCGAACGCCCGGCCCCGCCCGCCGGTCAGCGGGCCGCCGGTCAGCCGGTCAGCGAGCCGCCGCGCTCATCTCACCCGCGACGGCGACCGCCCGCAGCACCGCGGCCGCCTTGTTGCCGCACTCGGCGTTCTCCGCCTCCGGGTCGGAGTCGGCGACCACGCCCGCGCCCGCCTGGACGTAGGCGGTGCCGTCGCGCAGCAGCGCGGTGCGGATCGCGATCGCGGTGTCCGCGTCGCCGGCGAAGTCCAGGTAGCCGACGCAGCCGCCGTACAGGCCGCGCTTGGTGGGCTCCAGCTCCTCGATGATCTGCATCGCGCGCGGCTTGGGCGCGCCGGACAGCGTCCCGGCCGGGAAGCAGGCGGTGAGCACGTCGAAGGCGGTGCGGCCGGGCGCGACCCGGCCGGTGACCGTGGAGACGATGTGCATCACGTGGGAGTACCGCTCGACCGACATGAAGTCGACCACCTCGACGCTGCCGGGCGCGCAGACCCGGCCCAGGTCGTTGCGGCCGAGGTCGACCAGCATCAGGTGCTCGGCGCGCTCCTTGGGGTCGGCGAGCAGCTCCTCGGCGAGCGCCGCGTCGGCCTGCGGGGTCGCGCCGCGCGGCCGGGTGCCGGCGATGGGGTGCAGCATCGCGTGCCCGTCCTCGACCTTGACCAGCGCCTCGGGGCTGGAGCCGACGACGTCGAAACCGCCCTCGGGGCCGCCGTCCTCGCCGGGGAAGCGCAGCAGGTACATGTACGGGCTGGGGTTGGTGGCCCGCAGCACCCGGTAGACGTCGAGGGCGCTCGCCTCGCAGGCCATCTCGAACCGCTGCGAGGCGACCACCTGGAACGCCTCGCCCGCCCTGATCCGCTCCTTGATGTCCTCGACCGCCGCCTTGTACTCGTCGCCGCCGAAGGAGGCGCTGACGCCGAAGGACACGGTCGTCGGCAGCGCGGCGGGCGCGGTCGGGACCGGCCGGGACAGGTCGGCCTCCATCGCGTCGAGCCGGGCGACGGCGTCGGCGTACGCCTCGTCGACGCCGGTGTCCCGGTCGTTGTGGTTGATGGCGTTGGCGATCAGCAGCACGCTGCCGTCCCAGTGGTCGAGCACCGCCAGGTCCGAGGTGAGCAGCATGGTCAGCTCGGGCACCCGCAGCGAGTCGTACGTGCTGTCCTCGATCCGCTCCAGCCGGCGGACGATGTCGTAGCCGAGGTAGCCGACCATGCCGCCGGTGAAGGGCGGCATGCCGGAGGTCAGGTCGCGCGGGGTGTGCAGCGCCTCGACGGTGGCGCGCAGCGCGGCCAGCGGGTCGCCGTCCACGGGTACGCCGACCGGCGGGGTGCCCAGCCAGTGCGCCTGCCCGTCGCGGACGGTGAGGGTGGCGGCGGAGCGGACCCCGACGAAGGAGTAGCGGGACCAGCTCTTGCCGGTCTCCGCGGACTCCAGCAGGAAGGTGCCGACGCGCTCGGCCGCGAGCTTGCGGTAGAGGCCGACGGGGGTGTCGCCGTCCGCGAGGAGGCGGCGGCTGACCGGGATGACCCGCCGGTCGACCGCGAGTTTCCTGAAGGTGTCGAGGTCCATGGCCGCAGACCTTACTGCGCGGCGTGCTGCCGCGGCCCGCGCGTCCCACCGCCCGGCGCCGGCAGCAGCACGTCGGCGTCGAAGCAGGTGCGGTCGCCGGTGTGGCAGGCCGCGCCGACCTGGTCGACGCGGACCAGCACGGTGTCGCCGTCGCAGTCCAGCGCCACCGACTTCACGTGCTGGACGTGCCCGGAGGTGTCGCCCTTGACCCAGTACTCGCCGCGGCTGCGGCTCCAGTACGTGCAGCGGCCGGTGGTCAGGGTGCGGTGCAGCGCCTCGGCGTCCATCCAGCCGAGCATGAGCACCTCCCCGGTGTCGTACTGCTGGGCGATGGCGGGGACCAGGCCGTCGGCGTTCCGCTTCAGGCGGGCGGCGATGGCGGGGTCGAGCGATGCGGCGGACATGCCTCCATTCTGCCGCCGCCGCGCGGGCCGGGGGAAACGCGTTCCCCGCGCGCGAAAATGCCGATAACCGGCAAAGAGGACCCCGCAGTTGTGGTGAAGGTGTCCGACATCCGGTGTTCACTCGCCGATGTCACCCGTATGGGGCATCCTGCCTCCATGGGTTTTCCTCCACCTCCGCCGAACGGTCCCACTCCGCCCCCTGACCAGGGCGGAGGCTTCGGACCCCCGCAGGGTTTCGGCCCTCCTCCGCCGCCCCCGCCGTCCGGTGGCGGCTACGGCTACCCGCAGCAAGGCGGCGGTGACCCGTACGGCTATCCGCAGCAGCCGGGCGGCTACGGACCGCCCGTCCCGCCCGGGCCGCCGATGCCTCCCGGCGGCGGCTACGGCGGTTACCCCGGCGGTCCTGCGGGTCCCGGCGGCCCTCCCGGCCCCGGC
>JAJSZB010000430.1:0-5799 GCA_050613715.1 Streptomyces sp. IBSBF 3018 | reverse complement strand
CCGGCGCCCCCGGCCCGGCACCCGTCGCCGACGCGACGCAGATGCTGCCGCCGTACCCCGGCGCCGACCCCCACCAGCTCCCGCAGCAGGCCGCGCACCAGCCCCCGCAGCAGGCCGCCGGACCCGGTCCCGTACCGCCCATGCCGCAGGCCCCGCCTCCGCAGCCGCCGCAGATGCCGCAGGGACCGGCGGGACACGGCCCGGCCCCGGACCCCGCGCCGGCCGAGGCGACGCAGGCGCTGCCGCTGTCGCTCTTCCAGGACCAGGACGCCTACGGGCAGCAGCCGCAGGACGGCTATCCGGGCGGACACCAGCCGCAGCCCCCGCAGCCGCAGCAGCCCACGTACGAGCAGGCCTACGGCGGCCAGGCCCAGGAGTACGCCTCCTACGACGGCTACGAGCAGCAGACCCAGCAGTTCCAGCAGCCCGGGCAGCCGCCGCAGCACGACAGCGACTACGACCACCTGTTCCGGCAGGACGTGCCGAGCCCGGCGCCCGTGCGGCCGCACATCATCCAGCCCGACCGCCCGCCGGGCCAGCAGCAGGGCCAGCCCCCGTACGGCGGCCAGCCCGGCGCTCCCGGCGGCTACGGCCCCGACGGACACGGCCAGGGCGGCTACGACGGGTACGCCGGCTACGACGACGGCTACAACGCGGACCGGGGCTCCGGCGGGCGCAAGCTGTCGCCCAAGGTGCTCATCGGCATCGTCGTGGCCGGCTGCGTGGTGGCCGGCCTGGTCGTCGGCGGCCTCCTCAACAGCGGCGGCAGCGCGAGCGCCGACAACGCCGGCGGCACGTCGTCCGCGTCGCCGTCCGCCTCCGCCTCGGCGTCCGCGTCCGGCTCGGGCGCACCGGCCGCGCCCGACCCGGCCGAGCAGCAGGCCCAGTCGCTGGACGCGCTGCTCAAGACGAGCGGCAACAGCCGCAGTTCGGTGGTCGGCGCGGTCGCCTCCACCAAGGAGTGCAAGGACCTGGGCACCGCCGCGAGCGATCTGCGCGCCGCACAGGCCCAGCGCACCGGCCTGGTCACCCAGCTCGGCAGCCTCCAGGTCGACAAGCTCCAGGACCACGCGGCGCTGACCGACGCGCTGACCAAGGCGTGGCAGGCGTCGGCCGCCGCGGACGGCCACTACGCGAACTGGGCGCACCAGGCGGCCACGAACAAGAGCGTCTGCAAGGGCGGCCACGCGCGCACCACCAAGGAAGCCGAAGAAGGCAACCGGCAGAGCGGCACCGCGACCGAGCAGAAGAAGCGCGCGGTCAAGCTGTGGAACGCCATCGCCCAGAAGTACGGCCTCACCACCCGCACGTACAGCCAGCTCTGACAAGAGGTCAGCACCTCAGGACCTCGGCATCTCAAGTCCTCAGGACGTCAGGTGCTGAGGACCTTGGCTTCTCAGCACCTCAAGACCTCAAGTCCTCAACAGCTCAGGTCCTCAAGTCCTCAGGACCAGGAGATCGTCGACCTCAGGGTCGGCGCCAGGTCGATGAAGCCCGGACGCGCCGACACCAGGCGGCCGTCGTGGATCACCTGGTACGTGACCTTGGAGTTGACCATGCGCGCGTAGTCGGGGATGCCCTTCATGTCCGCGGCGGTCCAGCCCAGTTCGGGGGTGAGGCCGCCGGTGGACAGGTGCGTGGTGTGGTCCAGGGCGTGCTGGACGCTCGCCGGGGTCACCTTGGTCTTCCCCATCGCGCGCACGACCTCGGTGAACACGGTGTAGGCGATCCACGTGGTCTGCTCGCCCACGTCCGCGACGTCGATGTCGTCATCGTCGAAGGCGTACTTGGTGACCGCGGCCTTCATCCCGTTCCACTTGGGGTCGCTGGCGACCGGGTACCAGCCCGTGACGTAGGCGTTCTCCAGCGGGCTGGAGGCGCCGCCGGTGGAGTCCACCACCGACTGCTCGACGCTGCCGAGCACCGACGACAGCCGCACCCTGGGAGCCTTGTCGCCGGTCCTGCGCAGCGCGTCGAAGAACGTCGGCGTGTGGTCGCCGAGCACCGCGGACACGCACGAGGTCGCCTTGTCGGAGCCCACCGCGCGGGCCGCGGCCTCGGTGTAGTCGCTGGTGTCGTCGGGGGCGGGCTGGTCCACGGCCGCCTTCTCGCCGCCCGTCTTCAGCCCGGCGTCCAGGAACGCCGGGTACTGGTCGCCGGTGGCCGAGTCCGGCCGCACCAGGGTGACCTTCTTGCACAGGTCGGCCAACTGCCGCCCGCTGCCCGCCAGGAGGGCCGGCATGCCGCCGTTGACGGGGTACGACATCAGCGACTGGAACTCCTCCTCGGTGATCCCGAAGCCGCCCACGTACGGGATGCCGAGCGTCTGCAGCGAGGAGATGAACGAGTCGCCCTGCTCGCTGTACGATCCGACGACCGCCACCGCGCCGGCGTCCGCGGCCTGGTGGGCGCAGTCCCTGACCGTGTTCGGGTCGTCCTTCTCGTTGCAGGTCAGGACCTTGAGCTTGCGGCCGTTCAGGCCACCGTGGTCGTTGACGTACTTCTCGTAGACCTCGGCCATCGCCAGCATGCCCGGCTTGTTGGTCGCGTGGGTGCCCACCGGCGCCCAGGTCATCACGACGACGGGACCCGGGGAGCCCCCCGCGCTCCCCGGGAGCACACCGCATGCACTGATCGGCGTGAGCAGCGCGGCAGCGGCCAGGAGGGCGGCGGAGGTCCCGCGGAATCCGCGCGCACGCAGTCCAGTCATGTATCCGGAAGATTCCGGCCTGTCGTCAACGCCCGGATGCGCGCGGGGGAACGGGAGGTCACTTTCGGGTGAATTGCAGGCGTCGGCGTCCGGGTGCGTACGATCGGACACTGTGCAAGCTTCGGAGAAGTCTTCCCGCCGCGGCCGTGCCTCCTCCACGATGGGAGGCATGCCGCTCAACGACATGCCCTGGTGGCGATGGCGCAGCAACGTGCGCTCCGCACTGCACATGATCGGCGACCCGGTGTTCCAGCGCGAGGTCTGGCAGGCCGGGCGCGAGGGGTACGGGGACGTCACCGACGCCGTCTACCGCCTGGTGGAGGACACCTGGCTGGACAACTGGTCGGCCGAGAAGTACGTCGGCACGATCTTCCGCGACTCCCAGGAGGCCGCGCTGGTCGACGTCGCGGTGCTGCGGGTGCTGAAGATCCTGCACCAGGTGGGGGCGGACGCCCCGGTCACCGCGTACCTGGACCACCACGCCTGGCCCGAGGCGGTGCGCGCGGCCCGCGAGGCCCACGTGCGGATGGCCCAGGCCGACGGCGAGGACCCCGACACCCCGCCGCGCTCGCTGGAGATCCTGGCGATCTACAACCGCACGGCCGCCGCTTCCTGACCGCGCACGCCGGGCGCACCCGCCGGGTCCCGTAGCCGCCGTACGCCGGAGCCGTCGCCCGCGCCCGCCGGCCGCCCGCACCCGCCGGCCGCTCGCCGCCGCCGGGCGCCCGCGCCGTCCCGCCGATCGGACATCCCTCCCCGAGCCGGGCCCGGTGTGCGAGGCTGGCGCGGTGAACGCACAGCAGAGCCGGACGCCCGCCGGGCCGCCTCCGGTGCAGGAGCCGCCGCAGTACGTCCTCACGCTGTCCTGCCCGGACAAGCAGGGGATCGTGCACGCGGTCTCCAGCTACCTCTTCATGACCGGGTGCAACATCGTCGACAGCCGGCAGTTCGGCGACCAGGACACCGGCCTGTTCTTCATGCGCGTCCACTTCTCCGCCGACGCCGGGGTGACCGCCGACAAGCTGCGCGCGAGCTTCGCCGCCGTCGCGGGCGCGTACCGGATGGACTGGACGATCCACCCGTCCGAGGAGCGCATGCGGATCGTGCTCATGGTCAGCAGGTTCGGGCACTGCCTGAACGACCTGCTGTTCCGGGCCGGCATCGGCGCGCTGCCGGTGGAGATCGCCGCGGTCGTCTCCAACCACGAGGACTTCCGGGCACTGGCCGGCTCCTACGGGGTGCCGTTCCACCACATCCCGGTCACCCGCGAGACCAAGGCGGACGCCGAGGCGGAGCTGCTGGCCCTGGTGGAGAAGGAGGGCGTCGAGCTGGTCGTCCTCGCCCGCTACATGCAGGTGCTCTCCGACGACCTGTGCACGAAGCTGTCCGGGCGGATCATCAACATCCACCACTCGTTCCTGCCGAGCTTCAAGGGCGCCAAGCCGTACCACCAGGCGCACGCCCGGGGCGTGAAGCTCATCGGCGCGACCGCGCACTACGTCACCGCCGACCTGGACGAGGGCCCGATCATCGAGCAGGAGGTCGAGCGGGTCGGCCACGAGGTCACGCCCGAGCAGCTCGTCGCGATCGGCCGCGACGTGGAGTGCCAGGCGCTCGCGCGCGCGGTGAAGTGGCACAGCGAGCACCGCGTGCTGCTCAACGGCCGCCGCACGGTCGTCTTCGCCTGAGCCGCGGCCCCCGGGCGGGCTGCGGGCGGCCCTCCGGCGGCCCCCGGGGCGGGCAGCGCGCTACAGGCGGGAGAGCGACGCCGCCGCGTAGAGCACGTCCCGCACCGCCGTACGGTCGCCCAGCTGGCCCGCCGCGGCGCGCTCGGGCTCCACGTGGCCCGCGGCGAGCTGGCAGAACTCCACGCTGTCCATCGCCACGTGGGCGACCATCTCGTCAGGCGAGGCGGTGGCGCCCGGGGAGTCCAGCGGCAGGTACCAATCGCCGCCCCCGGCGCCCTCGATCTCCAGCCGCAGCGAGCGCCCCGCCCGGCCTGCGGGCAGCAGCCGGGCGGGCGACTCGGCCAGGCCGGTTCTGCGGCGCTCGGCCAGCACGCCGGGCAGCAGGCGCGCCGCCAGGTCGACCATGCCGTGCAGGGCGTTCGGCGGCGGGGGATCGTACGGGTAGTCCACGGCCTCGGCGATGTCGCCGGCGTGTATCCAGCACTCGAACGCCCGGTCCAGGAAGGCGTCCTGCAACGGCAGCGTGAAGGCGCCGTACTCCACGGGGAGTTCGGCCGCGCCGCGGCCGGCGAAGGAGACCGTGCGCATCAGCGTCAGGCTCTGCTCGCGCCACTGCGTGCGCAGCGCCGCGCCGGGCAGGTGCCGCCGCGCCGACCAGTGCGCCTGGGTGCGCTCCCAGGGGTCGAGCGGCAGCCCGGCGTCCTGCCCCGCGCGGCGCAGCGGTCCGCGGCCGGCGGAGGCGGCGCCGGAGCCGCCCGGTCCGCCCGGTCCGCCCGGGTCCCGGGAGTCGCCCGGGCCGGCGGCGGTCCCGGCGGCGCCGGAGCCCGCCAGGCCCAGCGACCTGGTCACCAGGCCGTCCACCGCGGTCAGGTGCGCGATCACCTGGCCGACGGTGAACCGGCGGGTCGCGGGCGCGCCGTCGAACCAGCGCAGGTCCACCGGGGCCTCCCAGTAGCCGTCGCCGAGGTCGCGCAGCAGGGCGTCAAGCCGCGCCGCCTCCGCGCCGTACGGGCCGGCCCACTCCGGCGTCGGGATACGGGCCGGACGCCGGCCCAGACAACCCTCCAGCACCCGGGCGCGCAGCAGCGGGTCCAGGTCCAGCGACTCCTCCTGGTGCAGCAGCCGCACGGCGTCACGCAGCCGCAGCGCCTCGTCGGCGCAGGCCGCGCAGTCGGTGAGGTGCACCTCGACGGCCAGCGCCTCCTCGCGCGAGCACGCGGACAGCGCCCAGGCGCCGAGCAGCGACTTCAGCGTGGGGTGGTCGAAGTCGCCGCGCGGCCGCACCTCGTCGCCGCCCCCGCCGACCCCGCCGCCCGGCGCGCTCTCGGCGCCGCCCGGACCGCCGCTGCCGCCTGCGTCCGTACCGCCCGCGCCCGGGTCGGAGCCGCCCGTACCGCCCAC
>JAJSZB010000042.1:0-29558 GCA_050613715.1 Streptomyces sp. IBSBF 3018 | reverse complement strand
TCCTGGGGGTGACGACCGGGGAGGGCTTGAGGGGCTCGGGGCGTGGTGTCGCGGGTCGGAAGTCGGTGAAGACGGTGCCGCGGATCTCGCCCTCGATGGTGAGGTCGCCCTCGTCGCCGCGGTGCGTGCCGGTCCAGACAAGGACGTCGCTGCCCGGTTGCCTGCGGCGGACGGCACCGTTCCGGAGGGCGTCGAGGTATGCCTGTTCCGCGGCGTAGACGACCTGGTCCCCGGTCAGGTTGTCGGGGAACATCAGCTGCTTGCCGGGGTCCTGGGGCCGGGTGGTTCCGGGGTCCTCGGCGGACCGCGGGGGCGCGGTGAGGGTGTGGGTCCGTGCCCAGTAGGTGCCGTCCGGGCGGATCGGCCCGATCCGGTCAGGACGCGGCCGGTAGGCGGGGGCCTTGGGGGCGAGCCGTCCCACGACGCCGCGCCGCGGGTCGCCGTGCAGCACCCGCTGACGGGTCTCCAGGGAGAACACGGCGCGGTCGGGAAGCCCGTCCGTACGCGGCTGTACGGGGACGAGGCCGGCGACGCCGTCGACGGTCTCCACGCGTTCCGTACCCAGCGCGGCAGCGGCGGTCGAGCCCTTCAGACGGAGCAGCCGCGGCTGCATCTGCCCCGACAGATACGTGTTCTCCGATCCGATCTGATGTTCCATGTACATGTCCGGGATGAACCGGCCCTGGACGGACCCGCGCGGGAGCATCATGAGGGAGTCGTCCGAGTAGACCGCGTAGTTGCCAGCCCGGCGAGGGTCGCGGTACTCGTCGGCCCCCTCGGTGCCGTGCTCGAACTCGTGCGCGTCGACGGTCGGATGCATCGCCGCCGGGTTCAGGCCCCACTGCAGGACCGAGGGCCTCTCGATGTCCCGGTGGACGTTGACCGTCGAGTGGGCCTTCGCGGAGTCGTTCTCCTCGACCACGTAGTCGCGCTGCACGCTGCCGTCCGTCAGCCGGTAGTCGGCGGTGTTGACCACGACGTCGAGGTTGTGCTGCATGGCCCGCACCCTGCGGGTGAGTTCCTCCGGGCCCACCTCGGGGTCGGCGCCCGGCGCGGACACCGGCCTGACCCGCCAGATGTACCACGTCTCGTGCCGGCGGTCGGTCTCGATCTTCCATGCGGTGTACCGCCGGATCTTGCTCGCCGCCAGCGTGCCGCGGAGCCACTGCTGCCCGGCGCTCTGCCTGTCCACCTCCGCGCGGGCCTTGATGCCCAGCACGTGGTCGAGCTGCTCGTCCGTCAGCTCCTTGCCGAAGTTGTCCGAGAGCTGCCGGCCCTGCGTGCGCAGCGACGCGGTGAGGCGTGCGAAGGGGTGCTGCTGTGCGAACGGCGGCCGTTCGTCGAACCACCCCTGTGCCAGGGCGTGCCGATAGCTGCTGACCACTTCCTGCAGGTCCTGGATCGCGTGGAACGTGAAGGGCTTGCCGCGGTCTTCCAGATACTTCTCGATGTTCTGGCCCGACCCGAGGAGGTCCACCCACTCGCCGAACGCGAACAGGAACTTGAGACCTGTGGTGAAGGGGTGCGGGTGCGGCAGCCTCGCGTCGAGGGTCCTCCACATGTCGAAGTCCAGGGAGCCGCGCCATCCCAGATGGGAGGCGCCGCGCAGCGCGTCGACGATGTCGGGCCGGCCGAGCAGCAGCCCGTCGGCGTTGGCGTGGAGCTGCCGCAGCAGCGGGGAGAGCTGACCGGCCCGGTGCCAGTAGTGGCCCTGCCAGATGATTTCCAGCGCGAAGAGCCTGCCGAGGCCGTGCTGACCCGCGGTCGGCCGGCCGTGGTGCCGGTAGTGGTCGAGCACGACCTCGGGCGTCACATCGTCGCTCGCCGGTGCCACCAGGTCCACCAGGTACAGCAGCCGATCGTGGTCGGCGCCGAACGCCTGCCGGATCAGCGCGAGGTCGTGCTGGTCGAACCGGCTGCCCGGGCGGTACGCCGCGGCCTGCGCCGGCGGGACGCTCGCCTGAGCGCTGCCGGTCGAGAGCACACCTTGCATCGGCCGCGTCATGTCGGCGGATGCGGATGCGGGCTCCGGTGTGGGTGTCGGCCCGGGCGCGGGCGTGGTTGCGGGCCCCGGCGCCGGCGCCGGCGCGGGCTCCGGAGTCGGTGCGGCCGGCCGGCGCTCCGTCAGCCGCCAGTCGTCGGGGACGGCTTCGCCGGGCGCGAGGTCGAGGTAGTAGTCGGTGATGACGCCCTTGCGGTTCGTCTCCAGCGTGATCTTGAGACCCTTGAAGGTGTGGCGGTGGATCCGGGTGTTCGGTTCGCCCGCTTTGCGTACCGGGACGGGGGCGCCTGGTTTGCCGTGTTGTGCAAGGAGCGCGTGGGCGATGTTCCGCAACCCGTCGCGGCCCATGCCGAGGGGGAGGCCGTCCTTCCCGAAGCCGAGCTCCCGGAGTTCGTCGTCGGTCAGGCCGGCGGGAAGCTTGGAGCGTGGCGCGGTGAGCGGCGCGGTCGGGGCGATCCACATCGCTGTCGACTCCTCGACGGTGAGGAGCTGACTCGCCGGCAGGCGGGCGTCGCCGGGCGGCGTGGGGCCGAGCTGGGTGGCGCGGCCGAGCGCGGTGGTCACCGCCGCCTGGTCGTGCAGTGGCGTCCAGCCCTGGGCGTCACCGGGCGACGCGGTCTGGTTGTGCGCGCTGTCGGCGAGTGAGGCCGCGCCCCGTTTGCGGAGGAACTCGTGGCGGATCAGGGACCGCATCTCCTCGTCGCCCGTGACGTGGTCCACACCGATGGCACGTGCGTCCTGGTGGGTGCTGTCGGTGGTGACCCGGACGTCCACGCCGTGGGCGCGGGCGGGCGCGCCGACGAGTTCGGCGAAGAGTTCGGTGAAGCGTTTCCGTGTGGCGTCGAACTGCTGCGGTGACACGGCGTTCGACTGGTGGACGAAGCGCAGCAGGACGTCGACGCGCACGCCCTGACGGCCGTCCTCGTGCAGGGTGCGGTGGGCGAGGTAGGGGGTGTCGCCGTGCCGGGACAGGACGGCCGGGCCGGCGGCGACGACGGGTGCGCGGGGCACGGTGTCGGCCGGGGGCGCCTGCACGGGGCGGGAGACGGTGTGGAAACCCTCCGTGACGATTTCCTCGATGCCGGGTTCCGTGAGCAGCGGCGGGCGGGAACGCCTGTCCGCCATCGCCCGGGCCTGGGCGAAGGCGCCGGCATCGCTTTGCGGGAGCCAGTAGCGCAACGAGATCAGCGGCACGAGCCTGGAGCCGATCGTCTTCATGTCGATGCCGTACTTGCCGAGCACCTGGTTGAGCAGAAAGGCGTCGATCACGGCGTCCGAGGTGACGTGCACATCGATCTGCGCCGTCAGCGTCCCCGGCACCCGTTTCCTGGCGAAGTGCAGCGTGGCGCGGACGCCGTGGTCCAGCAGTTGGGGGGCCACCCGCTGGTCGAAGCGCCGCTTCAGCGCTGCGCGGACGGCACGCATCTGGTTCGCGGACAGCCGCCCGTTCGAGTTGAGGAGAAAGATCTCCACCTTCACGTCGGCGCGTATCCGCCCGTCGGCGAACAGCACGCCCTGTCCGTCGAGGGAGAAGCCCGGGGACAACTGGAACATGGTCCAGCCCGTGGTGGCCACGACGGGCGCGGGGGAGTCCGACCAGTCGTTGTGCATGAGCTGTGCGGGCCGGAAGGCGACGTGGTGTCCGTCGCGGACGATGCCCTCGATCCTCACGTCGTGTGCCACGCCGTGCCAGCGTTGAGCGCCGTCGGCCAGCCTCTTGATCGGCAGCGCCTGGATGGCGGCGGTCTCGGCCTGCCGCGCTGTCGCCAGGGCGCGGCGGGCGTCGGCCGTCTGCTGCGGTGTGGTCGCGGCGCGCAGGCCGGCCTCGGCCCGTGCCTGCTCGGCCCGGGCCTGTTCGACCTTCTTCACCCCGTGCCTGAGTGACGCGGCCGCGCCCTGATATGCCTCCTCGACCCGGTCGAAGACGTCCTGGATCGACCAGGATTTGGGGAACATCAGGTGGAACGTGCCGTCGTGGTGTTCCGTCCAGTTCGCGAAGAGGGCCGCCTGCGGATCGCTCGGCCGCACGGGCGGGCGCAGGAACCACGTCCTGACCACGACCGTGCCGTTGGTCTGGGTCATGCCTTCCTCGTAGAGCAGGCCGTGCCGCAGACGGACGTCCTCGGGCAGGAAGACGTAAGCGCCGGTGAGGGTGCGCCGGTCCCCGTAGACCGCCTGCCTCTCCACGAGGTTGCCGCGCCGCGGGGTCCAGCCGGCCGGGAGGGCGTCCTGTGTGGAGCCGACCGGGCCGATGCCGTCCTTGCCTGTGGTGCCCTGGATGGTGACGCCGTGGTAGACACCGGTCCAGTCCTTGATGGTCGTGCCGGGACGCTGCGTCCAGGTCTTGTGGCGCAGGGCGTGCTGGTACGCCTTTTTGACGGCGTAGGCGGCCTGGCGTGGAGTCCAGGTGTCGGGGAGCTGGGGGAGTGCGCCGGGCCTGGCCGGGCGGAGGTTGGTGAGGAGGCCGTCCCTGAGGTGCCCCTCGACGGTGAGGACGACGCCGGTGCCAGCGGCCGTGTACTGGCCGGTCCACCGGCGGACGGACGAGTCCCGTGAGAGGGGCTCGACGGCGCCGCTCGCCACCGCGTGCAGGTACGCGGTGCTGACGGCCTGGCGGATCTGGGCGTCGTTCCAGCCGAAGAACAGTTCCCGGGTCCTGGGGGTGACGACCGGGGAGGGCTTGAGGGGCTCGGGGCGTGGGGTGGCGGGTCGGAAGTCGGTGAACTCGCCGCCCCTGATCTCGCCCTCGATGGTGAGGTCGCCCTCGTCGTCGCGGTGGGTGCCGGTCCAGACGAGGACGTTGCTGCCGGGGTGCAGGGGCCGTACGGCGTTGTTCTTGAGGGCGTCGAGGTACGCCTGTTCGGCGGCGTAGACGACCTGGTCCTCGGTCATCTCGTCGGGGAACATGAGCTGTTTGCCGGTGTCCTGAAGCCGGCTCGTCCCCGGGTCCTCGGCGGACCGTACGGACGCGGTGTCGTCGCCGTGGGTCCTGGCCCAGTAGGTGCCGTCCGGGCGGATGGGCCCGATCCGGTCAGGGCGTCGGCGGTAGGCGGGGGCCTGGGGGGCGAGCCGTCCCGCGAGGCCGCGTCGGGGGTCGCCGTGCAGCACCCGCCTGCGGGTCTCCAGCGAGAACACGGCACGCGCGGGAAGCCCGTCCGTGCGCGGTCGTACCGGGACGAGGTGGGCGACGCCGTCGGTGGTCTCGACGCGTTCGGTCCCCAGCGCCGTTCCGGCGGTGGCGCCCATGAGCCGCCGGAGCCGAGGCTGCACCCGCCCCGTCCGATACGTCTCGTCCACGTCCATCCGCATCAGGCTGTACTGGTCGGGGACCGGCCGACCCTGAACCGAGTAGATGACGGCCGCCATGACGGAGTCGTCCCCGTAGACGGCCCGCGCCCCCACCTCCGGGGTGTCGCGGTAGTCGTCGGGCGCGCCGAGAGCGTGCCCGGACTCGTGCGCGTCGGCGAACGCCCTCATCGCGTACGGATTGAGGCCCCAGTCCAGGGCCGTGGGCCTGTCGATGTACCGGTGGATGTTCACCGTCGCGTGGGCGTCGTGGGGGTCGGCCACCTCGACCACGTACTCGCGCAGCACGCTGCCGTCCGGCATCGGATAGTCGGCGGCGTTGACCACGAGATCGAGACTGCGCTGCGCGGCCCGCACCCTGCGGCTCAGTTCCGACGCGCCGACCTCGGGCTTGGCGCCCGGTGCCGACACCGGCCTGACCCGTCGGACGTACCACGTCTCGTGCCGGCGGCTCGTCCGTATCTCCCACACCGCGTACTGCTCGCGCCAGGCCGACACCGTGCGGCGCAGCCACCACCGGTCGCCGGTCGGGGTGTGCACCTCCGCGCGTGCCCTGATGCCGAGCAGACTGTCGCGCTCGCCGTCCGTCAGCGGCTTGCCGAAGCTCTCCGGGAGCTGCCGGCCCAGCGTGCGCAGTGCCGCGGTGAGCCGTGCGTGGGGCCCCCGCTCTTCGAACTCCCCTTGTTCGACCGCGGACCGATAGGCGTCCAGCACGTCCTCAAGGTCGAGGATCGTGTCGTGGGTGAAGGACATGCCGCGGTCTTCCATGAACGTCTCGATGTCCTGGCCGCGGCCGACCAGGTCCACCCACCCGCTGAACTCGAAGAGCGTCGCCAGAGACGACTCGAACGTGCGCGAGCGCGACAGCTTCGCGTCGAGGGTCCTCCAGGTGTCGAAGGACAGGGAGCCGCGCCAGGCGAGATGGGACACGCCGCGCAGGGCGGCGACGATCTCGGCGTCGGTGTCGCCGAGCAGCGGGCCGCCGTCCCCAGCGTGAAGGCGCAGCAGAAGGGGGGCGAGCACGCCCGACCGGTACCAGTGGTGGCCCTGCCAGATGAGTTCGAGGGCGAGGATCCAGTCGAGCGCGTGCGGCGCCGAGACCGGCCGGCCGTGACGCCGGTAGTGGTCGATCACGACCTGGGGTTCCACCGTGCCGGCCACCAGGTCCACCAGGTAGAGCAGCCGGTCGTGGTCGGCGCCGAGCGTCTTCACGAGCAGCGCGCGGTCGAACCGGTCGAACCGGCCGCCCGGTTCGTACGCCACCGCCGGCATCGGCGCGGAACCTTCCAGCGTGTCGCCGACCGAGGGTGTGGGCTGCGCCGGTGCCATCTCGGCTGTTGCCACCTCGGCCGGTGCCATCTCGGCCGGCATCGTCTCGGCCGGTGCGGTCTCGGCCGGTGCCATGTCGGCTGGTGGCTCCTCGGCCCGCACTGCCTCCGCCGGCGCCATCTCCGCCGACGGCTCCTCGGGGATCGGGGTCAGCCGGGCCGCCCGCGGTGCGGGACCCGCGGCCAACGGATGTGCGCGGCCCCGCGCGGAGCGCAGCGGCGCGGGGCGGGCGACGGGCCCGCCGCCGTCCCGCGGGGCGTGGCCCGCCTCGTCGTGGGCCGCCAGCGCGTCGTCGCGCAGCCCGGGCGCGGCCGCCTCGGCCTCCGCCGCTCTGCGGACCGCGGCGTCGCGGTTGCGTTCGGCCGTCTCGATGGAGGCCGTTGTCGCGTCGAGTTCGCGCCGCGCCTCCTCCAGCGCGTCCCCGGCCTGTTCCAACTGCTCCGCACCGCGGGCGGGTCGCGTCTCGCTGCCCTCGATGTGCCGTTCCACGTGCTGTTGCTCCGATGCGCTCGTGCCCCGCCGGCCGTCAGGAGCGGTGGCGGTGTGTTCCGGTTCCGTGTGTCGTGCGTGTTCGTCTGCCGCACGGGCCCGCGCCGCCGCGACGGCTTCCGCGAGCCGCTCGCGCTTCGCCCGGAGCACGGACAGCGACAGGTCCAGGGCGCGGATCTCGGCCTGTGCGTCGGCGCGTTCGCCCACCACCTCGACCATCTCGTCGAACGCCGCGCGCGCGGACGGGTCCTGCAGTGCGCCGCCCCCGCCCAGCACGATCCGGCGCAGCCCGTCGGCGCCGCGCAGGTTCAGCTCGGCCGGGCGCTTCAGCACGGCGGCGACGGCCGTGGTGAGGGCCACCGCCTCCTCGGGGTCGGTGACGCGGGGGCCGCGCTCGTCGTACCAGAGGTGGATCGGCCCCTGGTACGCCGGATGCGCCTCCATGGAGGTCCGCACCCGGTCGACCAAGGCGGTCAGGACGGACGCGAAGTCGCGCTCCGGCCGGTCCCCGTCGCCGTCGGCGGGCAGCCCACGCAGCAGCGCGCGCAGGTCGAACGTCCCCGGGCGGGGCTCGGCGGACGTCACGCCGTAGCCGAGCACGTCGTCGTCGGCGACCCGCAGATAGGCGGTGCCCGTCACCCACCGCGTCCCCCGGGGGCCTGTGACCTTGAGGGTCAGCTCCGTCGCCGCCTCGTGGGTGGCCTCGCCGCGCTCCGGCGCGGGCTCCTCCGTGGTGTGGGTCTGGTGGTAGTGACCGGCCGTGGCCGACTGGCCGAGCGGCTCGTGGGTGCGGGCCTGCATGCCCTGGGCGCCGCCGCTGGACGGCTTGTCGGCGAAGAAGACCTCGATGCTGCTCGCCTCGGTCGAGACCTGCGTGCCGGAGGTTCCGGCGGACGAGGGCGCGTGCCGCTGCATGGCGGCCATCGGGACGTCGCCGCCGCCCAGGAGACGCAGACCGGACAGCCGCGGTGTCACCTCGACCGCGTCGTCGTCGCTGATGCCGGAGGGCTCGCCGAACTCGGCGCGCGCGTTGCCGAGCGCGCCGCGGCCTTCGCGCAGGATCTGCCCGAGCCGGGGGGCGAAGTTCTCCGGCGACTCGGCGAGCCGCGCGTCCCCGGTGAACTCATCGGGCGCCACCTGCCGCAGCGCCTCCTCCAGCGCGCCGAAACCGCTGAAGCTGTGCAGATGGAAGTGCCGCAGCGGGGTGAAGTCCCAGTCCCCGGGGGCCGCGTACTCCACGATGTCGGTGCCGGGAAGCGTGCGGTCGGGACCGTTCGGGCGCAGGAGCATCGGGTCGTGGTGGTGCACGCGTGCGCGGAGCCTGCGCACCGCGGGCAGCGGGCCGTCCGCGCTGTCCGTCTCGCTGCTCGCGAACCGCATGACGACCTGCGCGTGCGAGGTGGTCGCGTTCGGCGCCGCCCGGCGCAGCAGCGCGAGGAGCGTACGCAGGCCCGCCCCCGCGTGGTTCTGCCATCCCACCAGCCAGCCCAGCAGCCCCGGGTCCAGCGGGAGCTTTCTCAGGGTGGCCCGGTACTCGTAGGGGATCGTGAACTCCGTGCCCGTGGCCGACTTGGCGACC
Organism: Streptomyces sp. IBSBF 3018; assembly: GCA_050613715.1. Taxonomy (GTDB): domain Bacteria; phylum Actinomycetota; class Actinomycetes; order Streptomycetales; family Streptomycetaceae; genus Actinacidiphila. The sequence continues at coordinate 20,853 of JAJSZB010000042.1, read as the reverse complement.
GACCAGTCGCCCGACGTCTGGCCGCGGCTGTCGCTCACCGAGCGGCTGGTGTTCAGCGACCCGATGATGTTGGTCTGGTTCTGCGTCGCGCCGAGCCCGCTGTGCAGGAGAGTGCCGCTGTAGCTGCCGCCGTGGCCGGTGGTCACGCCCCTGGTCTCGGTGACCGTGTCGGGGGTGGTGTACGTCCAGTTCTCCACGCCGTTCGCGGGTGGGGCGGCCGGCCGGCCGGGGTCCCGCGGCGCCGGCAGGAGGTCGTACCCGGTCACCGAGCCGAGATCGACGCCGGGCGCGGGCCCGGCGGTCAGTTCGACCTCGACCAGCTCGGCGAAGAACGCGGTGACGTGGATGTAGTGCAGCAACTGCCGGCCGTGGGGGCCGCGTCCGGCCAGCGCGCGCATGCCTTCCCTGCCGGTGCTGCGGGCGAGGTTGTCGGGCAGCGGGTCCCAGTACGCCGGGTGGGCGGGATCGAGCACGCCGGGCGTGTGCTGCTCGATCAGCGCGAGGACCTGGGTGCGGAAGTGGTCCCGGTCGGCGGTCGTGGACCGGGTGCGGTCGTCGGCCTCCTCGGCCTGCGCGCGCCGCTCGTTGTCCGGCAGCACGTCGATGACCACGCCGAGGCCGAGCCCGTCACCGGCGCGGACCCGTTCGGGAAGCCGCCGGGGGACGTCGCCGCGCCGCGGCAGGAAGCGGTCCGTCGCGGCCGGGTCGAGCCCGAGCCCGACGGCGTGCTCGCGCACCTGATGGCCGGAGAACAACATCTGGAGGCCGCGGGGCACGTCGATGCGCAGGGTGACCGGCGGCAGTCTGCCCAGCCGTACGAGGGTGGCCAGCACGTTGTACCAGCCGCGCCGGACGGTCAGCAGGTACGTCAGATCGGCCTCGACCCGGTACTTGACGTCGTTCTCGCTGTTGATCCGGTCGACCAGGTGGAAGGTGCTGTCGGTGACGCCGCTGCTGCTGGTCGCGTCGGCGAAGTACTCGCCGGTGAGGGTGAGTTTCTTCGGCCCCGCGCCGCTGAGCGCCTTGGTGACGCCGCCGCTGACGGCCGCCTCCACGGTGTGGCCCGCGGTCCGGCCGGCCGCGGTGCCCTCGGGGCTGTAGACGTCGGTTTGGAAGAAGCCCTCGATGCCCCCGCCCAGGTCGAGCCGGCGGCCGTCCGCGCTGTACACGGGGTTGTCGATCAGGCGCGGCCGGCCGGCGAAGGCCCGCACCTCGATGCTCCGGTTGACGTCGGCCACCAGGCCGGAGCCGGCCAGGTGCCCCAGGATGTAGCTGCTCGACAGCGCCTGGTGGCCGTTGGCGGTCAGGCTGGTGGGACCGAGCCCGGCGGTCGCCATGACCTGCACCATCGAGCCCGGCCTGCCGGGCCGTTCGCCGACCGCCTGCTCGCGCAGCCACTCGGCCCACGCACGTTGCTGCCGGGACAGCCAGCCGCGGCGGGCCGGTGTGATGAGCGCGGAGGGGTTGGTGAGCGTGGCGGGTGCGGTGAGCGTGGTGCGTGCGGACGGTGACGGGTCGGCGACGACGGTCGCCTCGTCGTTCGCGTCGTTCGCGTCGTTCGCGTCGTTCGCGTCGTTCGTGCCGGTGGGGTCCGTGGCGGGAGCGTCCGCGGGAGTGCCCGCCGGGCCGTCGTAGCGCCCGGAGTTGATGAGGCGGAACGCTGTGAGGAGCGCCGCGGAGCCGCGCATCGCGTCGACGGCCGCGCCCGCCGGGATCGGCATCCGGCGCTCGGAGACGAGCGCGGCCTCGTCGTCCTCGGTGGCCCGCCGGATGGTGATCTCGCCGGTCCCCTCGGGTTCGGCGGGAAAGGGCGTGGCGCTCGTACGGTCCGCCGACACGACGAGGTCCATGCTGCCGGGAATCCACGGCCCGCCGGTCGCCGGGCCGCCGGGGCCGCCGAGGCCGCGGCCGAAGGACTCCACGGGGGTCTCCGCGTCGTCCGCGAACGCGTCGAGCCGCAGCTCCAGCGGCTTGCGGAAGAGGTCGGAGCGTGGCCCCGACAGCACCCACGCCTCGTGCCCCACGAGGTCGGACTCGCCCTTGGCGCTGCTGCCCGACCGCGTGTACGTGAGGTGCAGCGGATTGAGGAACCCCAGCCACTTGGCGGTGCCGGACGCCAACGACGGCTGCGGCAGCAGGACCTGGGAGGGGTTCTGGGTACCGGGCCACGTCACCTGCCCGGTTCCCTCGATCCCCGCGTCCCACCCCGCGCTGCTGCTCTTGCCGAGCGACCGCAGCGACTGGTGGAAGTTCCGGGTCTGCAGACCGGACAGCGTCCTGAGATACGTGCTCGGGCCGCCGTCGCGCGCCCTGAGCCGGAGCTCGACCGAGTGGTCGGCGCCCCACCCTGGCAGGTCCAGGACCACCGAGTCGCCGCCGTGCACCTCCGCCGGCTCGCCGTCGACCCTCATCGGGCCGGCGTCGATCATCGCGTCGATGCCCGCCCGCCGGCCGAACGAGGAGCGGAACAGCTGCCACCGTGCGTAGTTGTTCAGCCGGGCCAGATGGACCGACTGCTGCAACCGGTCGAACTCGAACGTGCCCTGCCGGTCCGTCGGCAGGTAGCCCTGCCCGCGCAGCCACCGCTCCGCCGTGTCGAGCATCGCCTCCAGCAGGTCCGTCCCGTCGGCCGACGGGACGCCGGCCACCCGCGTCGGCGTGGCCGTGGACATGCCGATGAAGCGCAGCCCCTCGACCTCCGGGGGCATGAAGCGCCGCCCGTCGGCCGACAGGTACCCCTCCGGCAGTTCCTCCGGAGGTATCCCCTCGACGGCCTTGGCGGTCGGCACCCGTACGAGCAGGGCCCTGCTCCAGCGTCCGAAGTCGTGGGTGATGTCGGGGGAGGCCGGGCGCACCAGCGTCACCGCGTACCGTGCGTCGGCGTCGGCCAGCAGGTGGGGCGCGGTGGAGGTCAGCGCGCGGCCGACCAGCGCGGTGCCGCCGCTGCTGATGCTGGTGGAGCGGGTCAGGCCGCCCTGCGGGATGCCGCTCGCCGAGCCGCTCAGGTACTGCGGGAGGAGCTTGGCCCCGAGTTCGGCCGCGAGGTCGCCCGCCAGCTTCGGCAGCCGTGCCACCAGGGCCGAGATGCTGATGCTGACCGTGCCGCCGGCCTGGAGGGAGTTCGTGAGGGTTGCAGCGCCCTTGGCGACCGGCGCCTGCGACACATAGCTCCCCAGCAGGGTGTCCTCGCCGCCGGTCTGCCGCGGGGCGAAGCGGTCCACGGGGGTGAAGACCTTCAGGACACCCAGCACCCTGCCCGAGGTGTCGAACAGCGGCGCCGAGACGTAGGCGTTCGCCATGATCAGCGGCATGTTGTCGTCCAGCGACCGCACGTCGAGGAAGTCCTCGACGGCCTTCTGCGACCGCTCGGTGAGCTTCATCGTGCCGGCGAAGCCCGCGCGCACCGCCTCCAGCAGCCGGGCCGGGTCCCTGATCCCCTCGACGGCGAGGAGCGGCAGCTCGTCCGTCGAGCCCACCGGCTCCAGGCCCTCGGGGACCGGCGTGGGCCTGGCCAGGTGGTCGGGCATCAGCACGCGGGTGCTGCCGTGGGCCGCGGCGTCGTGCCACTGCGCCTCGCCGTCCCCCGCTTCCTCGCCGGCCGTGTACTGCCAGTCGAGCGTGAAGTCGTACGGCTCGGACGTGTCCGCTGCCTCGACCTGGGTGATCGTCATCAGCCCGGAGCCTGCGGTCTGCACCCGGGTGAACTTGTTGTGCGTCGGCGCCACCCTGGGCACGAGGCTGACGGTCGAGACGAGGTGCTGCCAGACGTTCCAGATGTGCGTGCCCATGCCGGAGAGCGAGCGGAAGCCGGTGGTCTGGACGGTCCTGGGCACCTGGCGGGTGGCCGAGACCCGGTCCTCTCGCCGCACCCGGGGGCGGTCCGCCGCCCTGCCGGTGCCGTGGGGCGCCGAAGTGCCGCTGGGAACGGGGTCGGTGAGCGTCAGCCGCAGGGCCACGCTGACGTCGCGGCCCTTCCAGCGCACGGTGAAGCGCAGGCCGCGGGCCGATCGCAGGTACGGCAACTGCTGTTGCAGCCACTGGGAGGTCAGCTTGCCGGTCAGCTGACGCCGCAGGTCGTCGTCGACGATGGTGGCGGCGGCGGCGGTGGTTGCGGCGTCGGCCGCGGCCGGGCCGGCGTCGGGCCGGCCGCCGGTCGCGCGCACCCACGCGGCGATCTCGTCGCGCAGCGCGACGAGCGCGTCCTCGGGGAAGGGGCCGACGCCGGACAGCCCGACCAGACCTTCCCGGGCGAGCCCCCAGGCGACGACGACGGGGTGCACCTCGTGCAGGGGCATCTCGGCGAGCGGTTCGGGCTCTTGATCCGGTTCGGGTTCTTGATCCGGCTCGGGCTCGCGGACTGGCGTGGGCCCGGTGACCGGCTCAGGCTGCGGCTGCGCGAGCGGCCCGGGCACGGTGACGGGCTCGGCTTCGAGGTTCAACTCCGGCAAGGCGCGGGGCGTCTCGGACCGCGGGTCCCGGTGATCCGGATCAACCACGTTGCGCCTCCGCGATCGCTCGTCAGCCGTCCCGTGGGGCTCCGGCCGCGGCCGTCGCAGGCGCCGAATGCGAGCGTTTTTGCTCTCTGGTACCCGGTCGACCACCGATCGTCGCCCACACCACAGTCCCGACGTGTTTACGTAAGGCATTCTCTGTGCGGCGTGGGCCGGGCGAGATGTCCTTCTTCTGGGACGCGTGACGGGGCGGCGCGCTGAATTCCACGACACCGGATTCGCGGCGCGATCCCCCGGAAGAGCTATGCGCGAATGTCCACCGCGGGGTGATGATTCGCGGCGGAAGCGGCACCTATCGTCTCTGACGTAGCCGCGGCTCCGCGCCGACTTTCGCGCGGAGGGGACGTCCGATGCCGGGCGTCGCCCATGATGCGGCCTCTCTCGCCCGCGAACTCGCCCCCGGCGATGGGCTCCACTCGCGTCCGGCAAGGTGGCGTCGCTGATACACGACCTTTACACCCGTCATGGTGCCTCGCTGCTGACTTATGTGCGGGGTCTCGGCCTCAACCACCAGGACGCCGAGGACATCGTGCAGGAGACGATGGAACGGGCCTGGCGTCATCGCGAAGTCCTCGACCCCGCTGCCGGGTCCGTCCGCGGCTGGCTCTACACGGTCGCGCGCAACATCGTCATCGACCGGCTGCGGAGGCGCTCCGCCCTGCCCGTCGGCATCGAGCCCGTGCACCCGGAAGCGGTGGCCGACGACCCCCAGGCGAGCGTCGTGGACCGCGTCGTCGTCCTGGAGGCGCTGGCGCGGCTGACCCCGGAACACCGTACGGCCCTCGTCGAGGTCTACTACCGAGGCCGCACCGTGGACAGCATCGCCGCGTCGATCGGCGTTCCGGCCGGCACCGTCAAGTCCCGCCTGCACTACGGGTTGCGCCACCTGCGGAAGATCCTGCACGCGGAAGGCGCCGGCGTCCCCGGCCAGGGGCCGCGGCGTGCCGCCGGGCCGGGGACGCCGGAGGACGACCGCGCGTAGCCGCCTGGGCGTTCGAGGAGCAGTCAAGCGAGCGCTGCCGTCATCGGCTCTCCCGGCGTCGTCGGTGCCGACAAGGCCGACAAGGCCGACGATCCGACGCCGGGCGCTGACGAGGTCGTGGGCGGGTCGCCGCCTGCCGTCAGCGCGACCCGGGTCGGCCCAGCAGCTCCGCGGGCATCGTGTCGTCCGGGGCCAGCGGCGGGCCGAGCACCCGCTGCCCGGTCGCGGCCGAGGCGCGGGCGAGGGCCTGCATGTCGACCGTCCAGCCGTCGGGCATCGGTTGCGCGAGGTCCCAGCCGGCCTCGCGGAAGAAGCTCTCAAGGCCGGCCGGGTTGCAGACCGACAGCAACTCCGCCTCGGGGGAGGTGATGGCATAGGTGTGCGGCACCAGGCGGGGGAGGAACGCGGTGTCGCCCGGGCCGAGTTCGAAGCGCTGGTCGCCCACCCACGCCACGAGCGAACCCGAGAGGACGAACACGGTCTCGTCCTCGACCTGGTGCACATGGACGGGCGAGGCGCTGCCGCCGCGCATCGTGGAACGCGCCGCCATCAGCCGGCCGTCCGTCGCGTCGCCGTCGAGAAGGATGCGGTGGACGCTGCCGCCGAGCCACGCGATGCGCTGCCCGGTTCCCGCCCTGTTCACGAATCCCACGGTCATGGTGAGCCTTTCGATCGATCTTCACAGCGGCTTGCGAACCGCCTCGATCGACCCAGGACCCGCGGCCCTCCCGGGATTCCCGGTTCTCTTCAGCGATGGCGCGCGCCCCGTGCTCCGCGCGGAACGCTAACGCCGGAACCGCCTTCCGGCCATCACCTGACAGAGGGCGATCCCGGGTGGCTCCCCCGGGGGACTAACGGCCTGGCCTGGAATGATCGTGACCGTTCGGAGGACCGGCGCCGCGCCGCGGCGCACCGAAGAGAACGGAAGGTGAGGGGCTGCCGTGAACGGTGCCGAGACCCTCTTGCAGACCCTCCTCGCGGGCGGCGTGGACGTCTGCTTCGCCAACCCCGGCACGTCGGAGATGCGCTTCGTCGCCGCGCTGGACCGCAACCCGGCCATGCGGGGCGTGCTGTGCCTGTTCGAAGGGGTGGCGACCGGGGCCGCCGACGGATACGGCCGGATGACCGGCCGCCCGGCCGCGACGCTCCTGCACCTCGGGCCCGGCCTGGGCAACGGGCTCGCGAACCTGCACAACGCCCGCCGCGCGCACACGCCCGTGGTCAACGTCGTCGGCGACCACGCCCGGTCGCACAAGAAACTCGACTCGCCGCTGGAATCCGACATCGCCGCCGCCGCCGCGACCGTCTCCAGCTGGGTGCGGCGGCCGACGGCGCCGGACGACCTCGGCCCCGACGCCGCGGCCGCGGTGGCCGCCGCGCTGGGCGCCGGCGTCCCGGACGACCGGGACCTCTCCCGTACCGGCACCTCCGGCGCCGTCTCGACGCTCATCGTGGCGGCGGACCTGTCCTGGGGGCCGGGCACGGAGGTCTCGCCGCGCCGGGCCGCGCGGCCGCTGCGGACCGTCTCCCGCGCCGACATCGAGACCGCGGCCGCCCTGGTCTCCGGGCCGGAGCCGGCCGCGCTGCTGATCGACGGCGCCGGGCTCGGCGAGGACGGCCTGCGGGCCGCCGCCCGGATCAGGAACGCCACGGGAACGGCCCTGTACTGCCCGACCTGGCCGGCCAGGCTCCGACGCGGCAGGGGCGTGCCGGACGTCCAACCCCTCGGGTACCGGGCCGAGGCCGTGGCCGGGCAGCTCGCCGGGGTCGGCCGGCTGATCCTGGCCGGGGCACGCGAGCCGGTGGCGTCGTTCGCGTACCCGGGCCGGCCGGGCGTGCTCACCCCGCAGGGAACCGCCGTGCACTGCTTCGTCCCGGAGACCGGGTTCGACGTCGTGGAGGCGCTGACCAGGCTCGCCGACGCGGTCGCCCCGGACACCGCTGCCGCGCCGCCCGGTTCGGTCGCGCCGGCCTCGCCGCCCGCGCCGGTCTCGTCGCCGCCCCCGATCCCGGCCTTGCCCGCGGACGAGCCGCTGCGTACGGAGAACTGGGCGCGGGTGGTGGGCGCGCTGTTCCCCGCGGAGGCGATCGTCGTCGACGAGTCCATCACCGAGGGCATGGACACCCTGACACCGGCGACGGCCGGCTCCGCGCCGCACGACGTGCTCGGCCTGACCGGTCTCGCGGTCGGCCAGGGCATACCCGTGGCCGTCGGCGCGGCCCTCGCCTGCCCCGAACGGCCCGTGGTCTGCCTGCAAGCGGACGGCAGCGCTCTCTACACCATCTCCGGGCTGTGGACCCAGGCCCGCGAGAACCTCGACGTGACCACCGTCGTCCTCAACAACCGCTCCTATGCGATCCTGCGCGCCGAGCTGAGCCGCGTCGGCGAAGGCGAAATCGGCCCGGCCGCCGACGCGCTGCTCGACCTCGGCCGTCCGGACCTGGACTTCACCGCGCTCGCGGCCGGCATGGGCGTCCCCGGCACCCGGGCCACCACCACGGGCGAGCTGGCGGAGCAGTTGGCCGCCGCGCTGGCCACGCCCGGCCCGCATCTGATCGAGGCCGTCCTGACGCCCTGACACCCTGACGGCGGCCCCCGGTCATCGCACCTGACCCCGCAGCCCACCACCCACGAGGAGGAGAGTGGTCCAGCGAGCAGCAGCAGCGCCCCCGAAGCCGTGCGAAGGACGAGAAAGAAGGTGAACGCGGCCGTCACCGCGAAGGGGCGGGACGCGTAGCCACGTACTTTCCGTCCGTGGCTCCGCGCGGGAGACGGCCCGAGCATGGGTGCCGGACGCCGCAGCCCGCCGGGCCGGCGCCAGGTCACGAGGAGTACGGATGGACACCATGCGGGCCGTGCAGTTCGACGCCTTCGGGGGGCCGGAGGTCCTTGAGGTCAGAACGGTGCCGCGCCCGGTGCCCGGGCGCGGCGAGGTCCTGGTGCGCGTGCTCGCGTCGACCGTCAACGGCCATGACCTCCTTGCCCGTTCCGGAGCGCTGCGGATGCTCACCGGCCGGCGGTTCCCGATGGGCGTCGGCATCGACTTCGCCGGGACGGTCGAGGGCTTCGGCGACTCCGGCGATCCGCGCGAGTCCGGGGAGCGCGGCGCACCCGGCGCGGGGGCGGGCCTCGCCGTCGGCACACCGGTGTGGGGTTCGTTGCGGGCGCTGACCCGGCACGTGACCGGGAGCCTGGCCGAGTACGTCGCCGTCGGCGTCGACCGGGTCGCGCCGATGCCGCCCGGACTCACACCGGCCGAGGCGGCATCGCTGGTCGTCCCCGGCCCCACCGCCGTGCGCGCACTGCGGCGCAGCGCGGGGCTCGCGTCCGGCGAGCGGGTGCTCGTACGCGGCGCCGGCGGCGGGGTGGGCCTCGCCGTCGCCCAACTGGCTGCGGCGACCGGCGCCGTCGTCACCACGCTGTCCGCGGAACGCGACTTCGAGCGCCTGCGCTCGTACGGCGTCACGTCCACGCTGGACTACCGCACGCACACCTGCGACGACCTGGTGCGGTTCGACGTGGTCGTGGACACGGTGGGCCGGCAACTGCGCGCGTACCGGCGCATGTTGGCGCCGGGCGGCCGGATGGTGGCGGTCGCGTGGCCGGGCACCCCGGCCGAGTTCGCGTCCGTCGTCGGCTCCACGGTCTTCGGCACCCGGCGCATGCGCGTGTTCAGCGACGACGCCCGCAGGAAGCACCTCCTGGAGGTCGCGGACCTGGTCGCAACGGGCACACTGCGCCCGGTGCTCGGCCCCCGCTTCCCCCTCGAAGCGGCAGCGCAGGCCCACCGCTCGCTGACCGAAGGCGGCACGACCGGCAAACGCGTGGTCGACCTCACCTGATCACGCCCACGGGGCCGGCTACGCCCCGGTCCGGCCGTGTTCCGGGCCCGGTCGTGGCCCGCGGTCGTGGTCCGGCCCGCAGCCGGTCACGCCTCCCCGCCGTCCCGCGTGGCGAGAGCCGCCAGTCTCCCGGGCGCCGCGGTGCCCGGTGCGGGGCGGAACAGGATGAGGCGCTGGCCGGGCGCCCGCCCCTGGAGCACGCCGCACTCCCACGGCAGCACGCCGGCCCGGGGGTGTCGCAGCAGCTCGACGCCGGGCTCCAGGGGCGACACCTGATGGGCGTCCCAGCGGCGGGCGAACTCCCCGCTGGCGGACCTCAGTTCGCCGACGAAGCGGGCGGTCCGCGCATCGTGCCCGTGCTGCCCCACCGCGGCTCGCAGATCGGCGACGAAGCCGTCCGCCGTACCGTCGTGGGTACCCGCCGGCGCCCACGACGCGCGCCACGCCGGATCGGTGAACCACCGCCACACGAAGTTCCGTGCCGGCGCGGCCTCCGCGGCGAGATCGCCGAAGACCTCGGCGCTCAGCGCGTTCTGCGCCAGAACGGTCCCCAGATGGTCGACCACCAGCGCGATCGTCGTGGGCGTCAGCGACTCGACCGCGGCGACGAGCCCCGCGTCGACGCCGCAGGACCGGCCGTCGTCCCGCGGCGGCGGCACCTGCGCGGCGAGCACGTACAGGTGCTCACGCTCGGCGGCGCTGAGCCGCAGGACGTCCGCGATGGCGGACAGGACGGCCGGCGACGGACGCGGCCCGCGCTGCTGCTCAAGCCGTTCGTAGTACGTCGTCGACATGGACGCGAGCGCGGCGACCTCGTCGCGGCGCAGGCCCGGAGTGCGGCGCCGGCTGCCGTCCATCGGCAGGCCGACGTCGGCGGGCGACAGCGCCTCGCGGCGGCTGCGCAGAAAACGCGCCAGCTCGGCGCGGTCCCGGGCCCGTACGCCCATGTCCCTTCCTCCCAAGTCCCCGACGTCCCTTGCGACCTCTGCGTCCCCTGCGTCCTCTGCGTGTTCGGCGCGTGAGGCCCGAGCGCCCGGACCGTACCGCCCGGACCGTGCACACCGTACGTCCTCGACCGCCCACCGCGAGCATGCCCGCGGACACTACCGGCGTGACCCCGCCGCAAGCCCCGACCCACCCCCGCGGTGCCGCAGCACACCCAAGGCCAGCGCGGCGAGCGCCCCCGCACCGACCGCGGCGAGCAGCCGCTCTGCCAGCCCGCCGAGATCGGCGTGCTGCGCCGGCACGTCGGCGACCGCGACGAGCGTGATGACGACGGCGGTCCACCGCGTCGGACGGGCCCACCGCTCCCAGCCGGCGGTCCGCCGCATGGCCGCGGCGAGGAAGAACGCGGCCACGACGAGCACGACCACGCCCACCGAGCTGAGCGTGTCGTCCAGCCGCCCGCCCGCGTTGGACACCTGACGGCTCGTCGTGCACCCGGGATCGGCCGTCCGGCAGGCCAGCCGCTCACCGGCGCTCAGCAGATCACCGAGGCCGAAGACGGACAGCGCCAGCAGGACGGAACCCGTGCCGGCCCGCCATCCCCCAGGACGCAGCGCCGGCCACACCGAACGCAGCGCGAAGGCGATCGTCGCCGCGCCGCACAGCGTGAACACCACCACGAGGAACCCTCCCCGCGGCGCGCCGACCGCGTACATGTCGCTGATCGTGTCGGTCCTGACGCTGTAGCGCGATCCCTGCCAGGATGCCGCGACGATCCAGCTCACCACGAACACGACCTGCGCCAGGACGCCCACCCGGGCCCATCGGCCGATCGACGCGTACCGTCGGCCGCCGCTCCCGCGGCCGGCCGCGTGCGCTGTCGTCGGGGCATGGGCGGATCGCCTGCTCATCGGTGTCACTCCTGCGCCGGGCCCCGGCCCGGTGCCGGGGCGTACGTCCCGAACGCTAGGGGCGCGGTCCGCACCGGATCATCACCGCAGGGTGGACAATCGCGGGTAGCTCTCAGGGGGACGGTGACGGGTCCGCTACGCGGTCGACGTGTCGAAACACCGCCGCGCGCGGGTCTCGGTGCTCCACCGGCGTGCCGTCGCGCCGGCGTCGGCCGTGGGCGGTTCCGGGGGGACGGAAGCGGGCGCGAGATCGGCGGGTGAGAGATCGGCGGGGACGAGATCGGCGGGCGCGAGATCCGTCGCCTTGCCCTCGCCGAAGACGTCGGCGCTCACGAGGCCGGTCTGGTACGCGTGGATGACGGCCTGGACGCGGTCGCGGACGCCGAGCTTGCCGAGGATGCGCGACACGAACGTCTTCACGGTCTCCTGGCTGATCACCATCGTCCCCGCGATCTCGGCGTTCGACATGCCGTTGGCGATCAGGCCCAGTACCTCCAGCTCACGCCGGGTCAGGCTGCCGCGCGCCTGGGCAGGCTTCGGCACGGCCGGGTCCACCGGCCGCAGCCGGGCGGCGAAGCGGCCGATCAGCGGGCGCGTGACGGCAGGCGCCAGCACCGCCTGCCCCCGGGCCACCGCACGCACCGCGGCGACCAGTTCCTCGGCCGAAGCCTGCTTGAGCAGGAAACCGCTCGCGCCCGCGCGCAGCGCGCCGTACACCCACTCGTCGCGGTGGCTCGGAGCGACGACCAGGACCTTCACCGGCTCGGCCACGCCCGGCCCGGCCAGCAGACGCGTGGCCTCGACGCCGCCGGGACCGGGCGCCTGCACGTCCATCACCACCACGTCGGGCCGCAGCAGCGCGGCCTCCTTCACCGCGTCGCGGCCGTCCTTCGTCTCCGCCACCACCTCGATGTTCGCGTGGGCGCCGAAGATGGTGGCGTAGCCGGCGCGCGCCAGCGCCTGACCGTCGCAGACCAGGACCCGGATCGCGGCCGGGGACGCGCTCATCCGAGGGCCACCGGGCTGGTGGGACATGCGCGAGGTGCCGATGTGCCGTGCGCGGACATCCCGTGCCTCCTGGCGGTGAGAGCTCTGCTGACACTCGTGTGCTCTCTCAGCCAAGCGGTGTGAGGGGCGTAAATCCAATGCGCGTTCTGCAAGTGAGGGTTTACCTTTGTGCACTTGTGCCGAGTGAACGGGTGGGCCTGAGGACCGGCCGCCGTGGGCCGTCGGCCCCATGCCCGGAGCCGACGGCCAGGCAGGCCCTGCACCGGTGCGCCTGCGGGGGACAGGCGACGGCATGATCGCATGGGAGTGACGACCGCCTGCCACCTGTGAGGCTAGGACACGCGCGCGGCCGTATCGTCCCCCTGCGGTGGACAGATCCGCGTCACTCCGGTGGGGGACAACCGGCCCCGGACCCGGCCGGACCCCCTGAACGAGCCACGACGGGTCGCCCGCACGGGGGCGGTCGGACTACGGTTGCCCGCCCGCTGCGGAGCGGTCGGCGAACCACGGGTCGACCGGCACGACGCGCCTGGACCGGCCCTCCTCGTCGAGGACATGACCGTGGACCTTCTCCAGCCGGAGCACCAGACGCTTCTCCGTGACCGTCACGCCCGGGTGGGTGGCGGCGAGCTTCGTGGTGAAGACCGTCAGATGCTCGGGCGAGCGCAGATTGACCACGAGCACGAGGTTCGACTCCGACACGACCGGCGCGCAGAACCGGATCTCCGCCCAGCGGACCAGATCCCGGCCCACCCCCTCCACCAGCGCGTCGGGGACCTTGAGCCACAGCAGCGCGGCGAGCGGATACCCGGCCAGCGGGCGCGCCATGTCCGCGCGGAAGGCGATCTGCCCGCGCCGGCGCATCCGGTCCAGCTGACGGCGTACGGCCTGCGGGGTCGTCGCGAACTCGTCGGCCAGGTCGGCGTACGAACGCCGCGCGTCGGCGCCCAGCGCGAGGAACAGCCGCCGGTCCTCCGGCTCGACCGGGGTGGGACGCAGCGGGCTCGGCGGCTCCTGACGCACCTCGTCCGCCGTCGTGCGGTTCAGCACCCGCAGCCGCCACATGGGGCCGCCGAAGATCTGCGTGTACACGTGGGAGCGGGCGTGCCGCACGTCCAGCACCGCGAGGCGCTCGAAGAGGAAGGACCGCAGGGCGGCGACGGTGGGGGACACCGTGATCACGTAGAGGTCGAAGTCGCCGGTCGTGCGGCCCACGGTCAGGACCTCGGGCATCTCGCACAGCAGCCGGACCGTCTCCTCGACGCCCCGCGGCGGGCAGGAGAGCTCCACGAACGCGCCCTGCGCCCAGTCCGGCCCCATCGTCGCGGTGGTCCACGCGGCCCCCGACGCGGTCAGGGACTTCCAGTGCCGCGCGGCCGTCACCGGCGAGACGTCCAGCGCCCGGCCGATCACCGCCCAGCTCGCCCTGGGGCTGATCTGCACGGCGTCGACGAGCGCGAGATCCGCCTCGGTCAGCACCTCCACGACCGCTCCCTTCCGCCCCTGCGGCTGTCCGGATCGATCATAGGGCGGCCCTGGAACGGCACATTCCTTCGCCGCGCCCGGGTGCCACCGCAAGCCCGGCAGCCTTGTCGGAACGTGTCTGAAAGGGCCGACGCCCCGGCCGCAGTTCCCCGCGAACGGAAAGACCGACCATGACCACTCTCCTCATCAGGGGCTGCCTGCTGCTCGACGGCACCGGAGCACCCGAACGGCCCGCCGACCTCCTGGTGGCCGGTACGACGATCGCCGCCGTGGCCGAAGCCGGCGCGCTCGACCGGCTGGCGGCGGACCGGACCATGGACGCCGCGGGGCTGGTCGCGGCGCCCGGCTTCATCGACGCCCACTCCCACGCCGACTCCGCGCCCTTCCTCGCCGAGCCCGACGTCAGCAAGATCAGCCAGGGCGTCACCACTGAAGTCATCGGCAACTGCGGCTTCTCGCTCGCGCCCCGCCCCGACGCCCGCGCGGCGGAGATCGAGGAGATGTGCGGCCGGCTGTTCCCGCCGCTGCCGTACGACTGGCAGACCGTCGACGAGCTCTACGGGCGCACCGACCGCGCGGGCTACACCGTCAACGCCGTCCCGCTCGTCGGACACCAGACGATCCGGGCCGCCACCATGGGACTGGACGACCGCGCCCCCACACCGCGCGAGAGCGCGCAGATGCACGCCCACCTGTCCGCCGCGCTCGCGGCCGGCGCCTTCGGCCTCTCCTCGGGGCTGATCTACGCGCCCGGCGTTTTCGCCACGGCGGACGAACTGGCCGGCCTCGCCGCCGGGCTCCCCGACGGCGCCGTCTACACGACGCATATGCGCGGCGAGGGCCTGACCCTGCTGGACAGCGTGGAGGAGGCGATCGGCGTCGCCGAGCGGGCGGGCTGCCGCCTCCAGGTCTCCCACCTGAAGGCCGCGGGCAAGGACGCCTGGGGGAGCGTCGGGCCGGCCATGGCTCTGATGGACCTCGCCTGGGAGCGGGGGCTGCACGTCCACCACGACGTCTACCCGTACGAGGCGAACAGCACGATGCTCGTCAGTTGCCTCCCCCCGTGGTTCCAGGACGGCGGCTACGAGGCGACGATGCGGCGGCTGCGCGACGCCGGCGCGCTGGCCCGGGCCGAGGCCGAACTGCGGGCGAACGACGGCACCTGGGAGAACTGGGTCGGCGGGTCGGGGTGGTCGAAGGTGGTGATCGCCTCGACCGCGGACCACGCGTTCGAGGGCGTCGCGCTCGACGCCGTGGCGCGGGCCCGCGTGACCACGCCGTTCCAGGCCCTCGTGGACGTCCTGCTGCGCAACGACCTCCAGGCCACGATGTGCGTGTTCGCCATGCGCGAGGAGGACGTCGAGGCCGCCCTCCTGCACCCGCGCGGGCTCGTGGGCTCCGACGGCCTGCCGCCGGGGATGGGCGGCAAGCCGCACCCGCGGCTCTACGGCACCTTCACCCGGGTGCTCGGACGGTACGTCAGGGACAAGGCACTGCTGGGCCTCCCGGAGGCCGTGGCGAAGATGACGTCCCGCACGGCACGCGCCTTCGGACTCGGCGACCGCGGAACCATCAGACCGGGCGCCGCGGCCGACATCGTCCTGTTCGACGCCGGACGCGTAGGGGACAGGGCCACCTTCCTCGAACCCACCCTGCTGTCCGAAGGCATCGAGACGGTGATCGTCAACGGCGTCGTCGGCTACGAGCAGGGGAAGCCCACCGGTGTGAGGGCCGGCCGCAGACTCCGGCGCGCGGCATCCGGCGCCGGCGGACACCTGCGGACCATCGCTGACAGGCGACCGGCGTGAACGGCCGGAGCTACCCCCTGCTGCGCCTCGACGTGCAGGCGCTGGAGGACAACATCTCTGCCATGGCGGTGTGGTGCGCCCGGCACGGCGTCGAGCTGGCCCCGCACGTCAAGACCACCATGTCGCCGCCCGTGATCGAACGCCAGCTGGCCGCAGGGGCCGTGGCGCTGACGGTGGCGACGTACGGCCAGGCCACGACACTGGCCGCGCTCGGCCACACACGCATCCTCCTCGCCAACGAAGTGGTCCAGGCGGAGGTCCTCCGGCGGATGAGCGCGGACCTCGACCGCGACCCGGACCTGGAGATCCGGTTCCTGGTGGACTCCTACGCGGGCGTCCGCGCCGCGAACGAAGCGTTCGGCGCGGGCGCACGCCCGGCCGAGGTGCTGGTGGACGTGGGAACCCCCGGCGGCCGGACCGGCGTACGCGCGCCCGAGCACGCCCGGCTGCTCGCAGAAGCCGTCGCGGCGAGCCCGCACCTGCGGCTGGTGGGCGTCGCCGGGTACGAGGGCGTCGTCGCCAACGACCGCGCGCACGACGTCATCGCGCGTGTGGACGAGCACTGTGCCAGGACCAGGGACGTCTTCGTCGCCGCCGCCGACCTGTTCGCCACCGACACCCCGGTGTTCAGCATGGGCGGGTCCGCCTTCCCCGACCGGGTGGTGGCGCACCTGCCGGAGACCCGCGACGTGCCCGGCACGGTGTCCGTCCTGCGGTCGGGCTGCTACGTGACCCACGACCACGGCACCTACGCCCGGGTGAGTCCGATCCCCGGCCTGCGCCCGGCCCTGTCGGTCCTCGCGCAAGTGGTGTCCGCGCCGGAACCCGGCCTCGCCGTGATCAACGCGGGCAAGCGTGAACTCCCGCACGACGCGGGGCTTCCGGTCGTCCTGGCGGTGCGCGGCGCCGACGGCATCCGCAAACCGACGACTGCGAGCGTCGCGCAGCTCTTCGACCACCACGCCGTGCTCCACGACGCCGACGGCGTCAGCGTCACCGACCGCGTCGACCTCGGCATCTCGCACCCGTGCTCCGCCTTCTCGCGGTGGGGCTCCTACCTGGCGGTGAACCGGGACGGCGGGGCCGGGGAGGGGGAGGGCGATGGCGAAGAGGAGATCTGGCACACCCACTTCTGAGGGGCCGGGCCGATCGAGGCGTACGACGGCCCGGACCCGCCGGTGTCCGCTGTGAGTGCGTGAGATGACGACACCGACCGCGCCCGGCCGGCGGTCCGGCGGCCCGGTGACGTCCACGAAGGGAGACCTTTCCCTGCCGCTGCCGGATGCGGAGCCTGGAAGGGACGCGGTGACGCCCGAGCCCCTCGCGGTGGCACGCCGACGGGGAAACGGGATGGATCAGGCCGGAACAGAGCGTGGCCGGGCGCCGGCCGGGGACATGCGATGTGTCGTCGTCTCCCTGGACCAGGCGCAGAGCGGCCGGATGCTGCGTCGGCTGTGCGGGACCCAGGCGCTGCCGCACGTGACCTTCCCCTGGGGCTCTCGCCACGCCTACGAGGAACTGCTGACCAGCCCGCGCCCCCTCGCGCTGCTCGACGTGCCCACCACGCGGTGGGCGGACGACGACCTCGGCCGCCGCACAGCGCTGCTGCGGCGGCTGGCTCCCGTCATCGTCCTCGTCCCGCCGGGCTTCGACGCGGCGGCCCTGCTGGACGCCGGCGCCTCCAACGTCCTGCCACGCCACGTCCCGGTACGGGAGTTCGCCGTACGGCTGGCGGCGGACCGGCGCTGGCTGAGCGCGACGGCGCCGCCGCCTTCCCCGCACGGCCGTTCACCGCGGCAGGTCTGTGCGGCGATGCCGTCGCACGGATCGCAACGGCTGCTGCTGCTCCTGCTCACCCGCACGGGAACCCGGCCGTGGTGCTGCCACGACCTGGCACTGCTGCTGGGCCCCCCGGGCCGGCCGATGAGCCGACGGGCCGTGCACGCCCGCCTGTCGAGGCTCAGGAGCCCGTTGCTGTCCATGGGCCTGACCCTCCTGGCGACCACCACCTGGGGACGGACCACCTACGCGGTCCGCTGACGCCGCACCGGCACGTCCGACCTCACCTGCCGTCATCCGCATGGAGGGTGGCGAACGTGAAGTCGAACTCCGCGGGTTCTGCGGTGAGTCGGAAGTCCGGGAGCACCACCGGCCCGCATGCGGCGCTGCCCAGGCCGTGCAGGCCGTGGTCCAGGTGCAGCCACAGCCGGTCGCCGCGGACCAGTTCGTGGGTGTGCTCGGCCGCGTCCAGGGCCTGTGTGGTCCACGGCCGCACGGTCATCCAGAACGCCGGCGCGCCCGTCACCCGCAGTCCGCCGCCGTCCGGTCCGCGCAGCTCCGCCCAGCGCACGTCGGCCCGCGCGCCGTTCTCCTGCGGGCGTACGTACGGAGTCTGCAACGCGTCGACGTCCGCGCGGTACCGGCCGATCCGGGACGCCTGGCGACTGTCCGGGTACGCCTCGCCGGGGCCGCCGCCGTACCACTCGACGTGGTCCAACTCCGGTGGCAGTCCCATCCGTACGCCCAGCCGCGGCAGCGGCACCGGCCAGTCGCCCTCCGGCGCCACCGACACCGTCAGGCGCAGCCGGCCGCCGGTCGCCGTCCACGTGTAAATGGTGCGCAGCCCGAGGTCGGTGGCCGCGGGCGCGACGCGGGTCCGGACCGTCAGCGCGTCGTCGCCGGCCTCGACCCCCGCCACCCGGTGCCGCATCCGGTCCAGGCCCAGCGCCCGCCACCGTTCCGCCAGCCGGCTCGGCTCGAACCAGGCCATCCCGCGGTCGTTGTCGATCGGCGCCCGCCACACGTCGAGCCGGGGGCCGGTCACCGACAGGCCGTCCAGCGCCAGCAGTTCGCCGCTCGCCGCGTCGAAGACGCCGGGGCCGAGGCGGATCGTGCCGTCCGGCTCGCGCAGGGGATGCCGGGGGTGCCGGGGCTCGCCAGGCCGCGCCGACGCCGCCGCTGTGGCCGTGCTCGCCGTAGCCTCACCTGCCGTAGCCGCACTCGCCGTGGCCGGGGCCGCCGTCACCGCCGCTTCCGCCGCGGAAACCGCTGCCGCCGCCGGGAACTGCGCCCAGGCCACCTCGTGGCCCGCCCCCGCCCACGCCGTGTCCTGCGCGAGCACCGCCCGCACCGTCCACCACGCCTCCGTGTCCGCGGCCACCCGACGCGGCTCCGGCGGCAGTTCGACCTCCGCGCTCGCGCCGGGCGCCAACGGCGGCAGAACCAGCGGCCCTTCGCCGATCGCGACGCCCTCCTCCTCGTACACCCAGGAGAAGGCGAGCCCCGAAAGGTCCACGACGTCATGGAGGTTGGTGACGGCGACCACGCCGCGCGCCGCGTCGCCCGCGATCCGCACCGGCTGGACCACCTTCTTGTACTCCACCAGGCCCGGCGACGGCGTCCGGTCGGGGAAGAGCAGGCCGTCGCAGACGAAGTTGCCGTCGTGCACCTCCTCGCCGAAGTCGCCCCCGTAGGCGAAGTACGGTGTGCCGTCCGGCGCTCGGCGGCGCAGCCCGTGGTCGATCCACTCCCAGACGAACCCGCCCTGGCAGCGCTCGTACGTCTCGAAGATCCGCTGGTACTCGCTCAGTCCGCCAGGTCCGTTGCCCATCGCGTGGGCGTACTCGCACAGCACGAACGGCATCGCGCGCCGCCGTGCGTCCGACTCCGCTTCGGCCAGCGGCGGTTCCTCCCTGCGGCCGATCAGCTCGGACTCCGCGTGGTCGGCGTACATCCGCGAATAGACGTCCACGTCGGGGGAGTTCAGATCGCCCTCGTAGTGGATCGGCCGGTCCGGGTCGCGCTCCCTGATCCACGAGGCCATCGCGGACAGGCCGCGTCCCGTCCCGCACTCGTTGCCGAGCGACCACATGACGACGGACGGGTGGTTCTTGTCCCGCTCCACCATCCGTGCCGCCCGGTCCAGCAGCGCCGGCGTCCACCGCTCGTCGTCCACCGGGTTGCCGCGCCAGCCCACCTCCTCGAAGCCGTGCGTCTCCAGGTCGCACTCGTCGACCACCCACAGCCCCAACTCGTCGCACAGGTCGAGGAACGCGGGGTGCGGCGGATAGTGGCTGGTACGCACCGCGTTGACGTTGTGCCGCTTCATCAGCAGCAGGTCGCGGCGCATCGTCTCCGGCTCCACCGCGCGACCGCGGTCCGGGTCGAACTCGTGCCGGTTCACCCCGCGGAACAGCACACGGCGGCCGTTGACCTTCAGCACCCCGTCCTCGACGGCGACGGTACGGAAGCCGACCCGCAGCGGGACGCGCTCGCCGCCGGTCGCCAACTCGGCGTCGTACAGCCGGGGTCGCTCCGCCGACCAGGGCTCGACCGGTACCGTCACCGGCTCACCGGTCGGCACCTCGACCCCCAGCTCGGGTACGGTCAGCGTGCCGCCGGGCGCACAGTCCACCCGCAGCGTCCCGACACCGCTGGTGTGGTCGTAGCCGCTGTGCACGAAGAAGTCGGCGACCGAGCCCTCCGGGCGCTCGATCAGCGTGACGTCCCGGAAGATCCCGGGCAGCCACCACATGTCCTGGTCCTCCAGGTAACTGCCGGACGACCACTGGTGCACCCGCACCGCCAGCACGTTGCCGCGCGGCCGCAGCAGCGCGCCGACCGCGAACTCCACCGGCAGCCTGCTGCCCTTGAAGGTGCCGAGCTCGCTGCCGTTCAGCCACACCCGCGCGCACGACTCCACGCCGTCGAAGCGCAGCACCGCCGCGCCGCCGGGCCAGTCCTGCGGCAGGTCGAAGACGCGCAGGTGGTCCCCGGTCGGGTTCTCGGTCGGCACGTGCGGCGGGTCCACCGGGAACGGGTAGCGGACGTTGGTGTACGCGGGCCGGCCGTGCCCGTGCAGCGGCCAGTGCGAGGGCACCGGCAGCTCGTCCCAGCGCGAGGCGTCGAACCCCGGCCGGGCGAAGGAGTCGTCGTGCGCGTCCGCCCTCGCCGACAGCCGGAACCGCCACATCCCGCCCAGGTCCAGCCGGCGCGCGTCCGAGGCGGCCCACCACGCGCGCGGCGGGAGCGCGCCGGAGCCGGGGGACACGTCCTCGTAGTAGGGGAGCGTGCCGGGCGGCTGCGCCTGGTGCATGGTCGTTCTCCTCGCGTGGTTGTGCGTGGTCGTGCGTGTCCTGCGTCCGGGCCGGGCGGGGGCGCGTCGTGGGCCGGCCCGCGTCGTGGGCCGAGCCGTCCGTGGCCGCCGCCTGCGGGTTCGATTCTCCGAGGGGGCGGGGCGCGGCGCCAGATGTATTGATCACGTATCGCGCGGGTGTGCGAGGGGTCGGCTGATGCGGACCGGTGTGGGCTGGGGCGGGTCGGCGCCTGCCGGTGTGGGTTGGCGCCTGCCGGTGCGGGGC
>JAJSZB010000429.1:0-5809 GCA_050613715.1 Streptomyces sp. IBSBF 3018 | reverse complement strand
GCGCGGGAGGTGGTCGCCGAGGTGGGGCGGCCGGATGTGCTGGCGGAACTGGTCGAGGAGTTGGCGGCGGGGACGGCGGACGCGGCGGTGTGCGCCCGGGGGTCGTTCCGGCATGTGCTGGGGTTCGACAAGCTGGTGCTGGTCGACGCCGGGTCGCGCAGGTCGTTGCGAGTGCACGTGTGGCACGGCACGGCGGGCTCCGGGGTGCGGGAGGACGTGCACAACCACCGTTCCGCGCTGGCCTCGTGCGTGGTGCGGGGCCGGCTGGGGATGGAGCTGTACGAGGTCGCGCCGGGTGGAAGCCCGGGCCATGGCGGCCCGGACGCCGGTGATCGGGACGCCCGTGGTCAGGACGATGTCGGCCAGGAGGCAAGCGGCCCGGCACGCGAGCGCTCCGGCTCCGGTGGCCCGTACGCCGGTGGTCGGGAGGACGACGGGGAGCTCGCGGTCTTCGCGTACCGGGAGACGCACGCCCACCGGCACGGCGACTGGCGGCTCGTGCCGCGCGGCCCCGCCCGGCTCCGGCTGGTGCACGGCGCCCGGTACGCGGCCGGCGCGTCGTACGCCCTGCCCGCCCGGACGCTGCACCGGGCGTGGTGCGACACCGCCGAGCCGACCGTGACGCTCTACCTGGAGGGCGGCGGCGGGCGGCGGGAGTTCACCGACGTGTTCAGCACCGCGCCGGTGCGCCCGGCGGCGGTCCGCAAGGGCGCGCTCACCGTCGAGGAGTACCTCGCGGCGCTCGCGTCCCTCTCCCGGGTGCTGCGCGGCGACGCGAACCCGGCCGGCACAGACCCGGCCGCTGCGGGCCCGGCCGGTGCGGACCTGCCCGGTGCGGGCCCCCTGCCCGGCGTGGGCGGCTAGCCGCCGCCGGTGCGCGCGAATAATGGGCCCGCCGGCGCCGGGCCGGTGGGTAGGCTCGGCTTCGGCCAGGGGCGGCGACCGGTGCGACCGGTGCGGCCTGTTCCGGGGGCCGGAAGTTCCCACACCACGCAGGAGGCGCGTCGATGAGCAGCCGGTCCAAGCCGCACGAGATCGTCGAGCGCGCGCTGGCACTGTCCCGGGCGGACGGGTGCGTGGTGATCGCCGACGAGAGCTCCAGCGCCAATCTGCGCTGGGCGGGGAACGCGCTGACCACCAACGGCGTGACCCGCGGCCGCAACCTCACCGTCGTGGCCACGGTGGACGGCGCGCAGGGGACCGCCTCCGGCGTGGTGTCGCGGGCCGCGGTGACCGAGGACGACCTGGAGCCGCTGGTGCGCGCCGCCGAGGCCGCCGCCCGCGAAGCCGGCCCCGCCGAGGACGCGCAGCCGCTGGTGGAGGCACGGCCGGCCGACGCGGCGTTCACCGAACCGCCGGCCGAGACCGGGCCCGAGGTCTTCGCGGACTTCGCGCCCGCGCTGGGCGAGGCGTTCGGCGCCGCCCGGGCCGGCGGGCGCGAGCTGTACGGGTTCGCCTACCACGCGCTGACCTCCACCTACCTGGGAACCTCGGCCGGGCTGCGGCTGCGCCACGACCAGCCGACCGGCACCCTTGAGGTCAACGCCAAGTCCCCGGACCGGACCAGGTCCGCCTGGGCCGGGGCCTCCACCCGGGACTTCCGGGACGTCGACCCACTGGCGATGGACGCCGGCCTGGCCCGCCGGCTGGCCTGGGCCGAGCGAAAGGTCGAGCTGCCCGCGGGCCGCTACGAGACGCTGCTGCCGCCCAGCGCGGTCGCGGACCTGATGGTCTACCAGCTGTGGTCGTCCGGCGCCCGGGACGCCGCCGAGGGCCGTACGGTCTTCAGCCGGCCCGGCGGCAGGACCAGGGTCGGCGAGAAGCTGGCGTCCCTGCCGCTGACGCTGCGCAGCGACCCGGCCGAGCCCGGCCTGGAGTCGGCGCCGTTCGCCCTCGCGCACTCCTCGGGCGACGACACGTCGGTGTTCGACAACGGCCTGCCGGTCGGCCCGGTCGACTGGCTGCGCGACGGCGTGCTCACGAGCCTGGTGACCAGCCGGCACACCGCCGCGCTCACCGGGCTGCCGGTCGCGCCGAGCGGCGGCAACCTGGTCCTGGAGGGCGGCGGCGACCAGTCGCTGGAGGAGATGGTCGCCGGCACCCGGCGCGGGCTGCTGCTGACCTGCCTGTGGTACATCCGCGAGGTCGACCCGGCCACGCTGCTGCTCACCGGCCTGACCAGGGACGGCGTCTACCTGGTGGAGGACGGCGAGGTGACCGGCGAGGTCAACAACTTCCGGTTCAACGAGTCGCCGGTCGACCTGCTGGGCCGCGCCGCCGAGGCCGGCCGCACCGAGCGGACGCTGCCACGGGAGTGGAGCGACTGGTTCACCCGGGCCGCGGCGCCGGCGCTGCGCATCCCGGACTTCAACATGAGTTCGGTCAGCCGAGGGGTCTGACGGACGGGACGGCCGACCGGCACCACGACCGGCCGGGGTACGACCAGCCGGCGAAACGACCAGCCGGCGAAACGACCAGCCGGCGAAACGACCGACCGGCACCGCGATCAACCGGGGAAAGCGGGGGGGGACGTGCTCGACGAGAAGGGCGCGGTCAGGATCTCGAAGTTCCTGTCGCTCGTGCTGCGGCACCAGCCGGAGGCGGTCGGCCTGGTGCTGGACGAGGGCGGCTGGGTGGACGTGGACCGGCTGATCGCCGCGTGCGCTGCCAAGGGCCGCCGGTTCTCGCGGGCCGACCTGGACCACGTGGTGGCCACGAACAACAAGAGGCGGTTCGCCTATTCGGAGGACGGCCGGCGCATCCGCGCCAGCCAGGGGCACTCGGTCGCCGTCGAGCTGGGCCTCGAACCGACGCCGCCGCCGGACGTGCTCTACCACGGCACCGCGGCGGCCACGCTGCCGCTGATCCTGCGGGACGGGCTGCGCCCGATGTCGCGGCAGGACGTGCACCTGTCGGCGGACGTGGAGACGGCCGTGCGCGTGGGCTCACGGCACGGCCGTCCGGTGGTGCTCGCGGTGGACGCGGCGGGACTGGCCGCAGCCGGCCACGCCTTCCGGGTCAGCGCCAACGGGGTCTGGCTGACCGACGCGGTGCCGCCGGACCGGCTGCGCCCGCTCCCCCGGGACTGACGCGGCGGGTCGGCCGGACGACACCGGACGGACGCGGCGGAATGGCTACGGCGATCAGACCCTGCGGGACGGTCCGGTCGTGGCCGTGGCCCTGCCGCCGGACCTGCGCCCCTTGTAGGCCCGCCACAGGGCGTCGCAGATGGCGACCAGCACGATCGCGCCGATGAGTTGGAGCACGTGCCGGGTCCAGTCGAAGCCCTTGGTGTCGCGCACGCCGAGCCAGCTGGACACCCCGTTGCCGAGGGCGCTGCCGCCCATACCGGCCAGGACGGTCAGCCACAGCGGGAGGGTCTGCTTGCCCGGCAGGATCGCCTTGGCGATCAGACCCAGCACGAGACCGACGATGATCGCCCACAACCAACCCATGTCTCTCGCCTCCTCATGACCGGTGACGAGCACGCCCGGTCGTCCCGCCAGTCTGCGGCCGCTCGGGTGACCCCGCACGCCGGGAGACGGGCGGCCCCCGGGCGCGGGCGGCAGCGGCCCGGCACGAGCGGCGGAGGAATCCGCACGGACGGCTCACCCTGCCCTGCTCCCGCGGGCCCGGGCGGCGTACCGTGGGAGGCATCCGGGCCGCAGGCGCCGCGACCGGTGACCGGCGGGCTCCGGCGGGTTCCGGCGAGGCGATCGGGCGGTGGGAAACGGGATGCGTAGGCAGGGCGGTCCAGAGGTCTTCCAGATCACGGGAGCGCGGACCGGGCTGAAGGAGGACGTCCGCGGCCGACAGCGCCGCTACATCATCTCGATGTCCATCCGGACACTCTCGGTGATCCTGACCGTGGTGCTCTGGAACGTGGAGCGCCCGCTCGCCTGGGCCACGCTGGTGCTCGGCGCACTGCTGCCGTACGTCGCGGTGGTCTACGCCAACGCAGGCCGGGAGAACGCCCCCAGGCTGCCCACCTCCACCTACGTGCCGCCGCCCTCGCGTCCTGCGCTGGAGCCCACGTCGGTGGAGTCGCCGGCGGACGACGTGCCCGCGCGGGAGCCCAAAGCGGCCTCGTAGGTCTAGACCTGTGAAACCGGAACGCGAAACCTCAAGAAAAGCTCAGATCAATCATGGAATTCCCCCTCCACGGGGCACTGGGCGCGTGACATACTTCGTGTGCGCTCCGCATCCCCCGTCGGAGCGACGGACCGACGCCGGGCGGCTCCCCCCGTGGCTGCCCGGCGTCGCCATGTGCGCGTTCGGTTTACTGGGACCGTGAACGACGAGACGCCGATCTGCTCGGCCAAGCTGTGCCGCGCCCCCGCCGCGTGGGTGCTGGCCTGGAACAACCCCAAGCTGCACACGCCTGACCGGCGCAAGACCTGGCTGGCCTGCGAGGAGCACCGCGAGCATCTGTCGCAGTTCCTGGGGATACGCGGCTTCCTCAAGGACGTGGTGCCGCTCGCGCAGTGGCAGGCCGCGCACCAGGAGTCCCAGGAGCACCAGGAGCCGGGCGCGGGCACGGACTCCGGCGGGGGCTCAACCGCCGATCGCTGACATGGGCCGCTGCGGCTGGAGGAACGCGGGGTCGTCAAGACCCGAGCCCGGCTTCTTGCCCCACATCGCCGCCCGCCACAGCTCGGCGATCCGCGCGTCCGGCGCGCCGGAGCGCAGCGCGCCGCGCAGGTCGGACTCCTCGCGCGCGAAGAGGCAGTTGCGCACCTGGCCGTCGGCGGTGAGCCGGGTACGGTCGCAGGCCCGGCAGAACGGCCGGGTCACCGAGGCGATCACGCCGACGCGGGCCGGGCCGCCGTCCACCAGCCAGCGTTCGGCCGGCGCGGAGCCGCGGGCGCCGTCCTCCTCCGGGGTCAGCGCGTAGCGGGCGGACAGGGCGGCGAGGATCTCCTCGGCGGTCACCATGTCGGCGCGCTGCCAGCC
Organism: Streptomyces sp. IBSBF 3018; assembly: GCA_050613715.1. Lineage (GTDB taxonomy): Bacteria > Actinomycetota > Actinomycetes > Streptomycetales > Streptomycetaceae > Actinacidiphila. The sequence goes on along the minus strand of JAJSZB010000429.1, from coordinate 856 downwards.
GTGCTGGGCGTCCAGCGGCATCTGCTCGATGAAGCGCAGCTCGTAGCCGTGCTCCAGGGCCCAGCCGAGCAGGGCGGGGGCCTCGTCGTCGTTGAGGCCGCGCATCAGGACGGTGTTGACCTTGACCGGGGTCAGGCCGACCGCCGACGCCGCCGCCAGGCCCTCGATGACGTCGTGGTGGCGGTCGCGCCGGGTGAGCCGGTGGAAGACGTCGGGGCGCAGCGTGTCCAGCGAGACGTTGACGCGGTCGAGCCCCGCGGCGCGCAGCGCGCCGGCGGTCCTGCCGAGGCCGATGCCGTTGGTGGTGAGGGAGATCCTGGGGCGCGGGTCGAGCGCGGCGCAGCGCTCGACGATGCCGACCAGGCCGGGTCGCAGCAGCGGCTCTCCGCCGGTGAACCGCACGTCGCGGACGCCGAGTTCGGTGACCGCGATGCGTACCAGCCGGACGATCTCGTCGTCGTCGAGCAGGTCGGGCCTGGCGAGCCACTGCAGGCCCTCCTCGGGCATGCAGTACGTGCAGCGCAGGTTGCAGCGGTCGGTGAGGGAGACGCGCAGGTCGGTGGCCACGCGGCCGTACGAGTCGATGAGCGCGGACGTCATCGGCGGGCTCCCTCCTGGCGCTCCTGGCGCTCGCGAGCGCCTCCGCCCTCCACAGTAGGCGGCTGCGCCAGTGAGCGGGGGGGGCGGGACGGTGTTCGCCGCAGCGTACGCGATCCGGGGCGATTGCAACAGTTTGTTGAAGGGAGCGGGCTGCGGTGTGGGGTGGGGCGGCTCACGCCGCTGGTTCGCGAGTCGGGGTCGGAGCTGGGGTCGGGGGTGTCGTGGGGGTCCAGCCCGGGGGGTGGAGGAGGTGGCG
>JAJSZB010000428.1:0-5841 GCA_050613715.1 Streptomyces sp. IBSBF 3018 | reverse complement strand
CCCCCCCCGCCAAACACCCGCCCCCCCCCGGGGGGCCCCCCCCCGGGCGGGGCGCGTGAGAATGGCGGGGGAGGAGGTGCTCACGGTGGAGGAGCACATGGCGGGTGCGGGAACGGGTGCGGACGAGGACAGGGACGGGAAGCGGTCCGGCGACGGTGACCGGATACAGGACCTGCGGGTGTCGTCGGTGCGGGTGCCGCTGCCCACGCCGATCAGCGACGCCAAGGTGCTGACCGGCGTGCAGCGGCCGATGACCGAGGTCGCGGTGCTGGTCGCGGAGATCACCACGCGCGACGGCCACCAGGGCATCGGCTTCAGCTACTCCAAACGCGCGGGCGGCGACGGCCAGTTCGCGCACGCCGTCGAGGTCGGGCCCGCGCTGATCGGCGAGGACCCCAGCGACATCGGCCGGCTGTGGACCAAACTCGTCTGGGCCGGCGCGTCGGTCGGCCGCAGCGGGCTCGCGACCCAGGCGATCGCCGCGTACGACATCGCGCTGTGGGACCTCAAGGCGCGGCGCGCCGGGCTGCCGCTGGCCAAACTCCTCGGCGCGCACCGGGACTCGGTGCGCTGCTACAACACCTCGGGCGGCTTCCTGCACACCCCGATCGAGCAGGTGCTCGACAACGCGGCGGCCGCGCTGGACCGCGGCATCGGCGGCGTCAAGATCAAGGTCGGCCAGCCCGACAGCGCCGCCGACCTCAAGCGTCTGGAGGCCGTGCGCACCCGCCTGGGCGACGCGGTGCCGCTGATGGTCGACGCCAACCAGCAGTGGGACCGCGCCACCGCGCTGCGGCTCGGCCGCGCCCTGGAGTCCTTCGGGCTGACCTGGATCGAGGAGCCGCTCGACGCCTACGACGCACAGGGCCACGCGGCGCTCGCCGCGGCCCTGGACACACCGGTCGCCACCGGCGAGATGCTGGCGAGCGTCGCCGAGCACACCGCGCTGATCGAGGCGCACGCCTGCGACATCATCCAGCCCGACGCGCCGCGCGTCGGCGGCATCACGCAGTTCCTCAAGCTCGCCGCGCTCGCCGAGCACCACCGCCTCGACCTCGCGCCGCACTTCGCGATGGAGATCCACCTGCACCTGGCCGCGGCCTACCCGTACGAGCCGTGGGTCGAGCACTTCGAGTGGCTGGAGCCGCTGTTCGCCGAGCGCCTGGAGATCCGCGACGGCCGGATGCACCTGCCCACGCGGCCCGGCCTCGGCATCACCCTCACCGACCAGGCCCGCGCCTGGACCACGGCGACGGCGCGGATCCCCGCGGCGTGAACCGGCGCGGCCGGCCCCGGGCCGGCCGACGCCGTCCAGAGCCGAGCCGTCCAGAGCCGGGCCGCCCCGGGCCGGGCCGCGCCCGCCCCGCCTCGTTTCGCCTCGCCCCGCGCGCAGTCGGGCCCGTCGAGCCCGTCGGGCCCGTCGACTCAGTCGAGGACGAAGCGGCCGCCCGCGGCCTCCGCCAGCTCGGGGCCGAACAGCGCGCCGGGGGTGTACGCGCCCGGGCGGCCCTCGCCGCGGGCCAGCCGGGCGGCGACCGCGGCCGCCACCCCGCTGGTGAACGCCATGGCGTCGCCCGCGCGCAGCCAGCCCTGGCGGGCCGAGCCGTCCGCGTCCTCGACCCGGGCGCGGGCCCACGCCGACTCGCGCCGCATCGGGCGCGGCTTGACGGTGACCGCGGCGAAGCGCCGCTTGGCGAGGTTGCCGAGCGCCGGGACGGACAGCAGCCGGGCGGCGACCGGGATCACGGCGCGCAGCGCCCGCCCGGTCGGGACCTCGCTGGAGCCGGCCACGACGAACGGCGCTCCGCTGGCCCGGCGGGCCGCCTCCAGCTCACCGGTCGGCGCGCTGCCCGAGCGCACCGCCGCGCCGTCGGGCAGCGTGAAGGACTCGACCTGACCGCCGACCGCGGTACGCACCAGCCGCCCGTCCGCGTACCGCCGGCCGCCCGCGGTGAGCCCGTCGACGATCGACCCGGCGAGGGCCGTGCCGACGGCGCCCCCCTCGCTCGCGAACGTCGGCACCGCGTCGACCCGCACCCGGTGCGGCCGCGGACGGCCCTGGCACAGCTTCAGCACGACGCTCTCGGTGCCGAGCACGCCGAATCCCGCGCCGGTCACCAGGCAGCTCCCGGCCGCGACGGCCTGCTCGTGCCGGTCCAGCAGGCCGGTGACGGCGGGCAGTTCGTTGGCCAGGTCGAGGTAGTGCGTACCGGGCGGGCACGCGTCCAGCACCGGGGCTGCGGTGCGGGTGAACGGGCCGACCGTGTTGACGACGACCGCGGGCGCGCTCTCCGCGATGCGCGCGGCGACCGCCTCGACGGACCCGGCGACCACCGTGCGCGGCAGCCCCGCCGGCCCGCCCGCGCCTTCCCCGGCGTGCGCGTCCCGAGCCGTCCCGTCCGCGGCGGTCACGTCCGCGCGCCCGCCCGCCTGCGCGGCCACCTGCCGGGCCGTCTCCCGCAGCCGTTCCTCGTCGCGCCCGACCAGCACCGGCGTCACGCCGGCCGCCGCCAGCCGCAGGGCGATCGCCCGTCCGGACCGCCCGGTGGCGCCCAGAATCCAGATCTCGTTCATGGCCCGCTTCCGCTCGTACTCGTGGGACCGGCCCGCGCCGCTCCTGCCTCCACGGTGGCGGCGCCCGGCGCGCGAGGTCCAATGACTGTTCCGGGCCGCGCATCCCGATCCGCGCATCACCGCAGGTCACAGCGGGCTGCCGGGCGACACGACAAGCCGGCGCGCGTTACGGTGAACGCATGAAGGCACCGCCCCCGCCGTCACCCCCGCCGTCACCCGAGTCGTCACCCACGCACTCGGCGACGCCGTCAGCCCCACCGCCGTCCCCGCCGGACCGGACCCCGCCCGTGCCCGCGGACCTCGACCTGCGGCTCGTCCGCAGCTTCACCGTCGTCGCCGAGCACCGCCACTTCGGGCGCGCGGCCGCCGATCTGCACCTCACCCAGTCCTCGCTCAGCCGCCAGATCGCCCGCCTCGAACAGCAGGTGGGCGCGCGGCTGCTGGACCGCACCCCGCAGGGCAACGAGCTGACCGAGGCCGGGCAGGCGTTCCTCCCGGCGGCCAGGGCGGTGCTGCGCTCGGCCGCGCAGGCCGCCGCGCGGGCCAGGTCGGCCGCCGAGCCGAGCCGCGTCACGGTCGGCTACATCTCCGGCACCATCGTCACCCCCGCGGTGCGCGCCCTGCGCCGCCGCCACCCCGACGCCGACGTGCGCACGGTGCACCTGGACTTCGGCGACGTGCCCGGGGCGCTGCTCGACCACCGGGCGGACGTGGCGGTGGGCCGGCTGCCGTTCCCCACCGAGGGCCTGCACGTGACGGTCCTGTACGACGAGCCGCGCGCGCTGATGATGCCGCGCGACCACCGGCTGGCCGGCAAGGAGTCGGTGAGCCTGGAAGACGTCGCGGACGAGCCGATGCCGCGTGTCCCGGACCCCGAACTGGACGCCTTCTGGCGGGTCGACCCCCGTCCCGACGGCCGGCCCGCGCCGGACGGCCCGCTGATCGGCGCGGTCGAGGACAAGATCGAACTCGTCGCGTCCGGGCAGGCGCTGGCGATCGTCCCGCTCGGCGTCGGCACGGCCGTCTTCCGTACCGACCTGACCCTGGTGCCGCTGCGCGACGTCGACCCGAGCCATGTCGTGCTGGCCACCCGGGCCGGCGAGCGCGGCCGGCTGGTCACCGCGTTCCGCTCGTACGCCGAGGCGCTGCTCACCGGGAGCCCGGCCGCCGCGGAGACGTAGCCTCCTCGGCACACCTGCCCCCGGCACACCCGCCGCCCCGGGCCCCGGACCCGCCCGCCGCTCCGGCCCCCGCGCCGTCAGCCCTCCGTCAGCCCTCCTTCAGCCCGCCGTCGCGGCCGGCGACGGAGGGACCGCGACCGGGCGGGACTCCGCGCGGGAGCGCGACGCCGCGTCCGCGACCGCCAGGGCCGCGCGGGCGTCCAGCGCGGTGCAGGGGCTGGGCCGCAGCCCCGCCGCCATCTCGGTGAACGCGGTCAGCTCCGCCCGGTAGGCGTCCGCGAAGCGCTCCATGAAGCCCGGGTGCGGTGCGCCGCCCGGCCAGGACGCGCCCTCGGCCGACACCAGCGGCGTCTGCTCGGTCAGGCCCGCGACCAGCGTGCCCTTGGATCCGCAGACCTCCAGCCGCACGTCGTAGCCCGCGCCGTTGTAGCGGGTCGCGGTGCAGGTCGCCAGCGTGCCGTCGTCCAGCGTGAGCACGCTGACGCCGGTGTCGACGTCGCCCGCCGCCGCGAAGAACTCCTCGCCGCGGTTGGCACCCGTCGCGTACACCTCGACGACCTCCCGGCCGGTCACCCAGCGCACCGCGTCGTAGTCGTGCACCGAGCAGTCGCGGAAGATGCCGCCGGAACCGGGGATGTAGGCCGCGTGCGGCGGCGCGGGGTCGGAGGTGCAGGCGCGCAGGGTGTGGGTCCAGCCGAGCCGGCCGCTCGCCACCGCCTCGCGCGCCGCCAGGTAGCCGGCGTCGAAACGCCGCTGGAAGCCGATGTGCAGCGGCGCGCCGGTGCCGGTGCCGGAGCCGTCGGGGCCGCCGAGCGCGGCGAGCACCGCGTCGGTCTCCGCGAGCGTGCCGGCCACCGGCTTCTCGCAGAACGTCGGCAGCCCGGCGCGCTGCGCGGCCAGGATCAGCTCGGCGTGCGCGCCGGTCGGCGCGGCGATCACGACGCCGTCGAGCCCGTCGCCGAGCAGTCCGTCGAGGTCGCCGGCGACCCGCGCGCCGACCCTCTCCGCCACCGCGCGCGCCGAGCGCCCGTCGGCGTCGTGCACCACCAGCGAGGTCACGGCCGGCAGCCCGGCCAGGGTCGCGGCGTGGAACGCGCCGATGCGGCCGGTGCCGATGAGTCCGATGCGCATGCCTGGGAGCCTTTCGTACGGTGCGGTGACCTTCTGCTTTCTACGTCGTGGTGGACGGCCTGGGCAAGTATTTGTTATGACATACGGACGTGCGGCGCTCCGGAGGAACCGCGGTGTGCCGGCGCGCACACCCGCGGCCGACCCGGGAGGGGTGGCGTGGAATCGTTCGCGAAGATGATCACCATCGACCGGAGCAGCCCGGTCCCGCTGTACTTCCAGTTCGCCCAGCAGCTCCAGCAGCTGATCGAGACCGGAGTGCTGCCGCCCGGCACCCGGCTGAGCAACGAGATCGCCATGGCCGGCGAGTTCGGCCTGTCCCGCCCGACCATGCGGCAGGCCATGCAGCACCTGGTGGACAAGGGCTTGCTGGCCCGCAGGCGCGGCGTGGGCACGCAGGTCGTCACCGACCGGATACGCCGCAGGGTCGAGTTCACCAGCCTCTACGAGGACCTGGAACGCGACCGGCGCGGGCCCCGCACCGAGGTGCTGTCGTTCGGCACCGTCCCGGCAGGACCCGCGGTGGCCGCCGCGCTGCGGGTCGAGGAGGGCGCCCAGGTGGTGGCCTTCCGCCGGCTGCGCTACGCCGACGACCAGCCGATCGCCCTGCTGCACAACCACCTGCCGTCCGCCCGCGACACCGTCACCGCGCAGGCCCTGGCCGAGACCGGCCTGTACCGGCTGCTCCGGCAGTCCGGCGCGGGGCTGCGCACCGCCCGCCAGTCCATCGGCGCGCGCCGCGCCACCGCCGCGGAGGCCCGGCTGCTCGGCGAGACCCGCGGCGCGCCGCTGCTGACCATGACCCGCACCGCGTACGACGGCTCCGGCCACCCGGTCGAGTACGGCGCGCACGTCTACCGCGCGTCCCGCTACTCGTTCGAGATGTCGGTCGCCGCGTACTGACCTCGCGGTCGGCGTACGGGAGCCGGCCCGCGCCCGCCGCCCCCCGGGCACCCGG
>JAJSZB010000427.1:0-5890 GCA_050613715.1 Streptomyces sp. IBSBF 3018 | reverse complement strand
GCCCGTGCCTGGGGCGTCCTGCGGGCGGGGGGCGCTGCCCGTGTCTGGGGCGCTCTGGGTGTCGGGGGCGTCGGTCGTGTCCCGGCTGTCCCGTGCGCCGGGGGCGTCTTCTTCGGCGGTCAGGACCGCGGCCACGTAGGTGCCGCGGCCGCCGAGGAGCGCGTTGTGGCTGTAGGCGGTCATCTTCGGGGCGGCCTCGGAGCCCGAGGAGACGAGGATGCGCGCGGGGTCCTCGGGCTCGACCGCGGCCGGCACGAATCCCGCGGGGTCGCCGCACAGCAACTCCGCGACGCCGACGCGGTGTCGGAGGTGCGGCAGCGGGTCATGCCCGCGGAGCTCCGGCGCGTCGCCGACCAGGAAGCGGGCGCGGGACGCCGCGAGCAGCGCGTGGCTTTCCCGGTCGCCCTGACCGGCGGGCCACGGCAGGGCGACCGCGCCGACGGCCGCGACCGCGAGGTCCACGGCGAGGGCCTGCCAGCCGCCGCCCAGGCGGATGCCGACCACGTCGCCCGGCCCCGCTCCGAGCGCGCGCAGCGACGCCGCCATCCGCCGTGCGCGCGCGTCGAGTTCGCGATAGGTCAGCACGGTGTCGGGGGTCCGCACGGCGGTCCGCCCGCCGTGCGCGCGCACCTTCCGCGCGAACGCCTCGTAGAGGCCCTGGTCCGGGCAGTCGCCGCGCTCGACCCACTGCCGGCGGACCCGGGCGGGGACGGTGTCGCGCAGCACCAGGCCGCTGCGGGAGCGCCATGTCCGCGTCGCGGCGGGGGAGTTGCCCGGAGCCGGAGCCTGGGCCGGAGCTTGCGCCTGGGCCTGGGCCTGGGCCGCCGCGGCCGGGCCGGTGGTGGTCGTCGTCATCGGCCGAACCCCCAAGGGGTGCGGGCGAACGTGCAGGGGCCCGGGTCGTCGCCGCGGTCGAGCGCGGACGCGAAGCGCGGGTCGGCGGCGAGGCCGGCGAGGTCCGCGCGGCCGGGAACGGCGGCCCGCGGGCGGCCGGCCGCCGTCCCCGCGGCCGTACGGAACCGCGGCTCGCACAGCAGCCGGGCGGCCGACAGCAGCGAGGACGTGACCGCCTGCCCGCGGCCGGTCAGCCGGGCCGCGAGCAGCCCCGCGACGGCGGCCTCCGCGCAGAGCACGCCGCCGAGCACGTCGGTGAGGGTGAGCAGCGAGGGGGTCGGCGGCAGGCCGGGCGGGGTGACCAGGGCCGCCAGCCCGGACCACGCCTGGACCGGGAAGTCGGTGCCGACCGGCGGGAGTTCGCCCCGCTCGTCGCCCCACCCGGACGCGGCGGCGTGCACCAGCCCGGGGCGGGCGGCGGTCAGCGTGTCCGCGTCGAGCCCGAGGAAGCGGTCCTTGCCGGGCGCCAGGCTGTGCAGGAACACATCGGCGCCGAGGGCGAGTTCACGCACCGCGGCCCGCCCGGAGGCGGCACCGAGGTCGGCCTCGACCGCCTCCTTGCCGCGGTTCAGCGCGGCGAACCGCGCGGAGACGCCGCCGGCCATGGGCGGCATCCCGCGCATCGGATCGCCCCCCACGGGCTCCACCCGCACCACCCGCGCGCCGAGCAGCCCGAGCAGGAGCCCCGCGAGCGGCCCCTGCACCCGCCGGCACACCTCCACGACGGTGACCCCCGCCAGCGGCAGCCGCCCGCCCGGGTCGCCGCTCCCGTACGCCGCGCCGGCGGCCGTCGCGCCCGGCGCCGCGGCACCGGGCGTCCCGCCCGACAGCGCCTCGCCGCCCGGATGGCGGCCATGGACGGCCGGGCCTGCGGGGCGCAGCCGCCACGCGGCCGACCCGCCGTCCGCGGGCGGCCGCGGGGCGGGGGCGACCGGGGTGAGGTCCACGCCGTACTCGCGTGCGTACAGCTCCAGTTGCCGCATGGAGCACCGGGTGGTCGCCTCGTGGAGGGCGGGCGGCAGCGGGCACACGGCGGTGGCGTAGCGGTGCTGGAACGCGCGCCAGCCGCGTCCGGCGTCCCCGGGGTCCGCGCCGAGCGCGGTCCAGAAGCCCCGCCACGCGTCCGGGTCCAGCGTCTCCGCCTCGAACCGGACGCCGTCCCCGGACTCGAAGGGCGGCCCGCCCGGACCACCGGCCTCCGCCCGGCCGCCCTCGGCGGTCGCCGCGGCGAGATACTGCCCGACCGCGAGCAGCGCGGCCTGCGCGACCGACGTGGACACCCGCACGACGCCGAGGCCGCCCCCCGGCCCGATGCCCCGGCCGGCACCCCCTCCGGCGGCTTCCCCGGTCACAGCGGTGTCGCTGCCGGCCCGGTCGGCATCGGCCCCGGCGGCACTGCCGGTCGCACTGGCCGCACCGGCCCCAGCGAGGCCGCCGTCCTCGCCGTCCCTGCCGCCTCCACTGACCCCACCGACCCCACCGACCCCGCCCACCAGCGCGGCCAGCGTCCCGGTCGCGGCGAGGGCGCCCGCGACGCATGTGGCGTAGTCGACGCCGAGCGGGGTCGGGCCTCCGTAACGGCGGCCGTGGACGTGCGTCAGGCCACACGCCGCCTGCACGTCGGCCTCGTCACGCAGGGCGAGGCCGACCGGCCCGGCCCAGGTCACGTCGCAGCGCGCCCGCACGCCGCCCGCGTACGCGACGAGCGCGAGGGCGTCGGCGCCACCGGACCGGCCCGCCGGCGCCTGCTCGACCCGACAGCCCAACGCCCGTAGATGCTCCGCGGCGAGCCGCACGGCGAGCGCCGGCCCGCTCCCGCCCGGCAGACCCCCCGCGCCCGCCGCGCCGACCGCCTCGGCCTCCCCCGAGCCCGCGCCCCGCGCCGCTGCATCCGCCTCCCGCGCGTCGAACTCCGCGCCCTGCGCCGGGACATCGGCACCCCCCGCCGGGACCTGCGCGACCCGCGCGGCGAACTCCGCGACTCCCGCGGCGCGTTCCGCCTCCCGCGCGGCACCGCCCGCCTCCCGCGCCGCGAACTCCGCGCCCTGCGACGGGACATCGGCGACCCGTGCGGGGGACCCCGCGGCGCCCCGGGCCGCCCGCGGTGACGTCGACGTCATGCCGGGCGCCTCGCCTGGACGCAGTACAGGACGCACGACGCCGCGCGGAAGTCCGGGTGGCGCATCGCGTCGCGCGCGGCGAGCAGCTCCCCGGGGGTCAGGCCGTGGGCCAGGAGGGCGTCGCGCAGGTGGTAGGTGTGGTGGAGCTGGAGCTGGAGGCCGGGGGAGCCCGCGTGCCAGGGGACGAGGTGCGGCACCGGCTCGACCTCGCCGAACCCGGCGGCCCGCAGGTCCTCCGCGCAGGTCCGCCCCCACGACGGGTCCGCGCCCGCCGCCCGCAGCGCGCGCCCCTTGGCGGCCTGGAACGCCTCGTACCCCGCCCGCGTGCGCTCGTCCGGCGCGATCAGCACGGGCGCGTAGTCGACGTCGAACTCCTCCAGCTGGAGCACCCCGCCGGGCCGCAGCGCGCGCAGCAGCCGGCCCAGCACGGCCCGGCGCTGCGGCAGATGGGTCAGCACCAGGCGCGAGTGCACGAGGTCGAACGCCGCCTCGGGCAGCGGGTCGTGCACGATGTCGTGGCGCCGCACCTCCAGGCCGGGGTGCGCGGGGATGTGCCCGGGCTTGACGTCGGTGGCCAGCACGCCGCCGCCGGGCGCGGTGCGCTCGGCCAGCCAGCGCGCGACGCTGCCGCCGCCCGCGCCGACCTCCAGACAGCGCCAGCCCGGCCCCACCCCGCTGTCCGCCAGCCGCGCGGTGGTGATCGCGTCGTGCGCGGCGGCCAGGCAGCGGTGTTGCTCGATCGCGTACGGGTTGTCGTTGTCGAAGGCGTATTCGGGCGCCACGGCCGTCGCCGACGTGGCGACGTCCGTGCCGGGGCTCGCGGCAGGCATGGGTGCTGGTTCTTCCGGTACGGCGGACGGGGACGGTGGGCCGCCGCGGGGCGGAGACCCACCTGAGAAGGGAGCTGACGGACCGTCAGACGTCCCAGTTCACCTTGTAGACCGCGAGCGCGGTGTTGGTGAAGTGGACCGACCCGGTCAGGCCCTTGTACGCGCCGGTGCCGCCGGTGATGACGCCCTCGAAGGACTGCGGGTAGCTGGCGGTGAGCGGGTCCTGGATCGGGAAGACCACGGAGAGCGCGACCTGGTCGCCGTTCTTGAACACGACGTCCGCGTGGCAGAAGGCGGTGACCGACTTGGCGCTGATCGCGTCCTTGTCGCACATGTCGTACGCGGTGCCGACCGCGCGGCCGGAGGAGTCGGCGACGGTGGCGCTGCCGCCGAAGCCCGCGCCGATGCCGTTGGCCACGTTGGCCTCGTCGTTGTTCGCGGTGAAGTCGAGCGTCAGCGACGGCGGGGTGGACGCGTCCCGGTGCGCGGCGGTGGCCGGACCGGACGAACCGGCCACGAAGGCGAGAGCCGCGGCGGCGGTGGCGGTGGCCGCGACGGCAGCGCGCTTCGCCGTGACGATACGGGTCATGGATTCTCCTTGGACAGAGCCCGGGCCCAGTGCCCGGGTTCGAACGAAGTAGACCATGTCGATACATCGTTCGCTTAAGTGTCGTAGACCCGCGATTACGGTCATTTCGTAGGCTGTTCGAGTGGCCCGGCCACCGCTCGCGGACCGGCCGCGCACCGCCCGCGGCCCGTGATTCCCGGCTCCGCGGTCGGCAGGGACACCGTGGCAGGCCGCGCCGCGGGGGCCGCGCTCCCGGCGGCCGTCGGAGTGAAGAATTCACTCGCCCGAGCGGCGCGCGCCCCGGTGTCACGGGGGGCGCGAAAAGGGGCGCGCGGCACTACGCGGTCAGCGCGAACTCCCTTACGGCGTCCGCGATGTACTCCACCTGGGCGTCGCTGAGGTGCGGCTGGATCGGCAGCGACAGGATGCGCGCGGCGGCGCGTTCCGCGGCCGGCCAGGAGTCGCCCGGCGCGGCGTACGGCGCGAACGCGGGCTGGTGGGGCAGCGGCTTCGGGTAGTAGACGTGCGCGCCGATCCCGCGCTCGGCCAGGAACGCCCGCAGGGCGTCGCGCCGGTCGGTCTGGAGCGTGTAGACGTAGTGGCAGCGGCCGTCGCCGCCGTCCGGCGGCGGGGCGAGGACGCCGTGCCCGGCCAGGTCCGCGAAGCGCCGGTTGTAGCGGGCGGCGATCTCGGCCCGGCGCTCCAGCCGGCCGGCCAGCCCCGGCAACCGGTGCAGCTGGAAGGCGGCCAGCACGTCGTCGAACCTGCTGTTCCAGCCGATCCGGTGGTGCAGGAAGCGGTGCACGCCGTCCTGCCCGTGGTTGCGCAGCATCCGCACCGTACGGCCCAGCTCCGCGTCGCGGGTGACCACGACGCCGCCCTCGCCGGCCGTGCCGAAGGTCTTCACCTGCACGAACGAGTAGACGCCCGCCTCGCCCGCGAGCCCGGCGGGGACCCCGCCCAGGACCCCGCCCTGGGCCACCGCGGAGTCCTCGACCAGCCGCAGGCCGTGGGCCTGCGCGAGCGCGGTGAAACGCGGCATGTCGGCCATCACCGAGAACATGTGGGCCGGCATCAGCGCCTTGGTGCGGCCGGTGATCCGGCGCTCGGCGTCGTCGGGGTCGGCGACCATGGTCCACGGGTCGACGTCCGCGAAGACCGGCCGCGCGCCGACCGCCAGCACCGAACTCGCCAGCGGCGCGCAGCCGAAGGCCGGCACCACGACCTCGTCGCCCGGCCCGATGTCCATGGCGGCCAGGATCAGCGTCAGCGCGCTGGTGCCGCTGCCGCAGGCGACCACGTCGGCCGCGCCCAGCTGCTCGCGCAGCGCCTGCTCGAAGCGCGCGGTGGGCTCGCCGAGAATGAACTTCTGGGCCGGCCCGGTGCCGGTCTCGCGGACGATGCGCAGCAGGTGCTCCCGGTCGGCCTCGAACAGGTCGGGCGCGAAGAACGGCAGCGCGGGACGCGCGGGGCCGGCG
>JAJSZB010000426.1:0-5951 GCA_050613715.1 Streptomyces sp. IBSBF 3018 | reverse complement strand
CGCGCGGTAGCCGTCGTGGGTGTGCAGGAGCCGGCCGTGCGGGCCGGCGGCCTCGACGCCTGCGGGGCCGACGACCACGACGCGGTCGGTGACCGCGAGCAGCGCGGGGCTCCCGGTGATCAGCAGCGTGGTGCGGCCGGCGCGCAGGGCGGCGAGGCGTCCGGCGATACGGGCCTCGGTGACGGAGTCGACCGCGGTGGTCGGCTCGTGCAGCACGAGGACCGCCGGGTCGGCGGCCAACGCGCGGGCCAGCGCGACGCGTTGGCGCTGGCCGCCGGAGAGCAGCGCGCCCGCCTCGCCGACCGGCGAGTCCGCGCCGTCGGGCAGCGATGCGGCGACCTCGTCGGCCGCGGCGGCGTCCATCGCGGCGGCGACGGCCGCCTCGTCGCGGGCGGCCGCGGTGACGTTGTCGCGCAGGGAGCCGCTGAACAGCACGCCGTCGTGCTCGGCGACGAGGATCGCGGCGCGTACCGCGGCCGGCTCGATGTCCGTGAGCGGGACGCCGTCCAGCGCGATGCTCCCCGCGGGCGGGTCGGTGCGGCGGCCGAGGTGGTCGAGCAGGTCGGCGGTCGCGGACTCGTCGGCGAGGACCAGGCCGACGAGTTCGCCGGCCGCCACCCGCAGGTTCACCGGGCCGAGGCCGCCGATGCGCAGGCCCGTGACGTCGAGCGCGGCGGCCGCGCCCGGGTCGCGGGCCGGGGCGGGCCCGCCGCCGGTGACCAGGGGCGGCGCGTCGAGGACGTCGGCGAGCCGGCGCGCGGAGGCGCGGGCGCGCGCGGCCATCGCGGTGGAGTGGGTGATCACGTTGAACGGCCCGACGAGGAACTGCGTCATGGTGACGGCGGTGACGAACTGCCCGACGGTGATGCTGCCGTGCAGCGCCATACGGCCGGCGACCAGGGCGACGACGGCGACGAAGGCACCGGTCACGGCGAGGACGGCGGCCGCGCGCAGGGCGTCGAGCCGGGCGGCGCGGACCGCGGCGTCGCGCGAGGCGTCGCTGGCGCGCCGGTAGCGGGCGGCGGCCACCTGCTCGGCGCCGATGCCGCGCAGCACCCGCAGTCCGGCCATCAGGTCGGCCGCGGTGCCCGCGGCGCGGGCGGCGGCGGCCTGTTCCGCGCCGCTGCGGCGGATCAGCGGCGCGGCCACGGCGCGGCCGACCAGGACGACGGGGACCAGCCCGGCGATGACGAGCAGGCCGAGGGCGACGGAGGTCAGGAAGAGGATCACGGCGGCGACGACGATCGCGCCGAGAGCGCCGGCGGCGAACCACACCGCCGCGTTCATCATGCTCACGCGGCCGGCGTCGGAGGTGGCGGTGGACAGCAGTTCGCCGGAGACGCCCGCGCGGCCGGGCAGTCCGCCGGGGGCGAGCACGCGGGCGGTGACGGCGAGCCGCAGGTCGTGCTCGGCGGCCTCGGCGGCGCCCTTGGCCAGCCGTCCGCCGATCCGCATCGAGCCGGACAGGACCAGGAAGAGCAGCGCGAGCCCGACGACGGACCACACCATGGCGTGCCCGCTGCCGGTCCGCACCGCGCGGTCGACGATCAGGCCGATCGCCAACGGGACGGCGGCTTCGGCGGCTTGGTGCACCACGCACAGCGCGCAGGCGAGCAGGAGGGTGCGGCGGCGCTCGGCCGGCGCGCCGCGGACGAGCGCGCGGGCACGGGCGTCGCGGGCACGGGCGTCGCGGGCCTCGCGGGCACGCGGGTCGGGCGCCTGGTCGTCGCGGGCCTGGTCACCGCCGGCGCGCGGGTCGCGGGCATGGTCGTCCCCCGCCCGGGCGTCGCGGGCATGGTCGTCCCCGGCCCGGGTGTGGCGGGCGCGGCCGTCCCCCGCCCGGGTGTCGCGCCGTGCTCGGGTCAGCGCCCGCATGGGTCCCTCCCTCTCCTCGCGGCGGCTCCGGCGCGGTGGCCGCCGGGCAGGCAGCGCGGGCGCGGAGCCGGGATGCGCCGGTCGCACCCTCTGTACGAACACCCCGTAGGTTCGGTTAGCCTTGCCTAACTTGCACGGGCCGACCGTACTACGGCGGGGCCCGTCCATGTCACCCCGCCCTGCCCTGATCCGCCTCCGCCCGCCCATGACCCGTGACCCTGTTCGGAGAGGCCCGCACCGTGACCAGACAGCCGCTTCCTTCCGTTCCCCCCGTCGCCCCCAGCCCCGTCGCTCCCGCCCGCGGCGCCTCGCCCGTCGCCGCCTTCGACCGCGCGCGGCTCGGCCGCCGCGGCTTCCTGCTCGGGGCCGCGGGCGCCGCCCTCGCGCTGACCGGCTGCTCCTCGGACGACGACGGCAAGGGCGGCGCGAACGGCACCGGGAACAGCACCAAGAGCAACGCCGAGAGCGGCGCCTCCGCGGGAGCCGGCGCGCGCACGGACGCCGCCGCGTTCCCCGTCACCGTCGCCGGCAAGGAGGGGACGGCCAGGGTGACGTCGGCGCCCAAGCGCGTCGCGGCCTGCGGCTACCTGCGCGACACCGACCTCGCGCTCGCGCTCGGCGCCCCCCTCGTCCTCGCCACCAAGAACGCCGTGTTCCCCAGCGGGTTGGCGCCCTGGCAGCAGCCGACCACCGACCCGGAGCTGGTCGACAGCACCAAGGGCCTTCCCTTCGAGAAGATCGCCGCCGCCGCACCGGATCTGATCCTGGCCTCCGACGACTACCAACTCGCCGACGACTACGGCACGTTGAGCCATCTCGCGCCAACCCTCAGCTACGGCAAGGGAGTCGGCCAGGACAGCTGGCAGGAGATGGCCACCCGGACCGGCCAGGTCCTCGGCAAGCGCGCGCAGGCGGAAGCGCTCGTCGCCCATGTGCAGGCGAAGATCGCCGCGGTGCACACCCAGCACCCCGAACTCCAGGGCAGGACCTTCACGTTCGGCCCGGTCTCCGGCGGCGAGGCGTTCACCATCAAGAGCCCCACCGACGCGAGCGCGGTGTTCTTCAGCCAGCTCGGCATGAAGCTCGCACCGCAGGTCACCTCGCTGCCCGACTCGGCGACGCCCGGCCGCGCCGCGATCTCCCGGGAGCGGCTGGACCTGCTGGACGCCGACGTGGTCATCCTCACCTTCGCCACCGAGCCGGAGCGCACGGCCTTCGAGGCGCAGCCCCTGTTCAAGCGGCTGAAGGCGGTCCGGCGCGGCTCGTACATCGCGCTGGACATGCCGACCGCCATCGCCGTGGCCTTCCCTTCGGTGCTGAGCCTGCCGTACGGGCTGGACGCCGTGGTGCCCAAGCTGGCCGCGGCGGCCGAGCACGGTGCCTGACCGGGCCGCCGCGCGGGACCTCGCCGAGCTGCGGGCCCCGGTGGCCGGCCGGGTCACCGCCGCGGCCGTGCTCCAGGGGCTCGCCGCGGCGCTGTCGGTCGCCCCGATGGTCGCCGTCGTCGAGATCGGCCGCCGGCTGCTCGACGGCCGCGACGACCACGTGTGGGCCATCGCCTGGACGGCCGTGGCGCTGCTGGCCGCCCGCCTGCTCCTCTACCTGCTCTCCGGCGTCCTCAGCCATCTCGCCGACGCCGACCTGGCCTCGGACCTGCGCCGCCGGCTCGCCGACCACCTGGCGGTGCTCCCGCTGAGCTGGTTCGCCGGCGGCGTCTCGGCGAAGGTCAAGAGGACCGTGCAGGACGACGTGGGCGCGCTGCACCACGCCGTCGCGCACGCACGTGGCGACCTCGCCGCAGCGGTGGCGGGGCCCGCGGTCGTCTGCGCGTACCTGCTGCTGGCGGAGTGGCGGCTCGCGCTGCTCACCTTCGCGGTGGTCGGCTCCGCCCAGAACGTACGGATGCGGATGGCGGCGCGGTCCGCGGAGCCGGTGGGGCGCATCGCCGCCGCGGGGCTCGAACTGTCCGCCGCGTCCATCGAGTTGGTGCGCGGCATCGATGTCGTCAAGGCGTTCGGCGACGGCGGCGCGCCGCGCCGTTTCCAGCGGGCGGCGACCGCGTTCGCGGACGTCAGCGAACAGGCGCAGCGCGTCTTCGTACGGCAGCGCAGCCTCACCCGGGCCACCGTGGCACCGCCCACGATCCTGCTGCTGATCACCGGCTGCGGCATCGGTCTGGTCGCGCTCGGCTGGACGCGGCCCGTCGACATCGTCGCCTTCACGCTGCTCGGCCTGGGCCTGTTCGAGCTGATCACCCCGGTCTACGCGGCCCGCGGCGTGCGCGCCACCGCCCGCTCGGCCGCGCGGCGCGTGGCGGGACTGCTGCGCGAGCCGCCGCAGGCCGAACCGGCCCGGCCGGTCCCGCTGCCCGCCCGCGCCCCGGGCAGGCCGCCGGCCGTCCGGCTGGACGGGGTGCGCTTCGGCTACCCCGGCGCCACGCCGCAGGACAGCCCGCGCGAGGTACTGCGCGGCCTGGACGCGGAGTTGGCGCCGGGCACGGTCACCGCCCTGGTCGGCCGCTCGGGCGCCGGCAAGTCCACCCTCGGACTGCTGCTCGCCCGTTTCCACGACGTCACCGCGGGCGCGATCCGGCTGGACGGCGTCGACCTGCGCGACCTGGACCGCGCCGAGCTGTACCGGCACGTCGGCTTCCTCTTCCAGGACGCGACGCTGCTGCGGCGCTCGGTGCGCGACAACATCGCGCTGTCGCGGCCCGACGCCGACGACGCGCAGGTGCGCGCCGCGGCGAGGGCCGCCGCGATCCACGACCGGATCACCGCGCTGCCGCGCGGCTACGACTCGGTGGTGGGCGAGGACGCGCGGCTGTCCGGCGGCGAGGCGCAGCGCGTCGCCGTCGCCAGGACGCTGCTGGCCGGCACGCCGGTCGTGGTGCTGGACGAGGCGACGGCCTTCGCGGACCCGGAGTCCGAGGCGTTGGTGCAGCAAAGCCTGGCCGAACTCGTGGGCGAGCGCACCCTGTTGGTCATCGCACACCGGCTGCGCACCATCGCCGCGGCCGACCAGATCCTGGTGCTCGACGACGGCCGGATCACCGAACGCGGGCGGCACGAGGACCTGTTGGCCGCCGGCGGACCATATGCGCGCATGTGGCGCGCCCAGCACGGGAGCGACTCCGCATGACCACCCAGCTCTTGCGCGTCGTCGGCGACGCCGGACGCCCGCTGCTGATCCGCTTCCTCGTGTCCACCGCGGTCTACGCGGTCAGCGAGGGCGTGGCGTTCGGCCTGCTGGTGCCGCTGCTGACCGCGCTGCTCCAGGGCCGCACCGGCGACGCCGCGTGGTGGCTGCTGCCACTGGCCGCGGCGGTCGTGGTGGGCTGGTTCGCGCACTACGACAAGGAGTTGCGCGCGCTGCGGCTGTCCTCGGCGTGGCGCCGCGACCTGTACGAGCGGATCGGCGCGCACGTGGTGCGGCTGCCGCTGGGCTGGTTCGACGAGGCCCGCAGCGCGCGGCTGGAACGCCTGCTGGGGCGCGACGTGCAGACCGTCGCGCAGGTCGTGCACCTGGCGCAGGCGCTGCTCGGCGCGGTCCTCACGCCGGCGACGATCGCGGTGTTCCTGCTCTGCTACGACTGGCGGGTCGCGGCGGCCGCGCTGGTCACCGTGCCCGTGGTGCTGCTGGTGTTCGGGCTGTCCGGGCGGCTGACCGACCGCACCGAGGCGGAGTCGGACCGGGCGGCGGCCGAAGCGAGCGCGCACCTGGTGGAGTTCGCGGGCGCGCAGCCGGTGCTGCGCGCGGGCGGGCGCGCCGACAGCGGCCACCGGCAGCTGGCGCAGGCGCTGGACCGCCAGCACCGCGCGGCCCGCCGCCAGGTGCTGGGCGCGCTGCCCGGCCTCAACCTCGGCCGGCTCGCCATCCAACTCGCCTTCACCGCCGTCCTGGTGGTCGGGCTGCTGCTCGCCACCCGCCACGAGGTCGGGCCGGCCCGGGTCGTCGCGCTGCTGGTCCTCGGCGTGCACTTCATCCAGCCGCTCGCCGACATCGCGGGGGCGGCCGCGGCGCGGGGGGGGGGGGGGGGCGGGGGGGGGGGGGGGGGGGGGGGGGGGGGGGGGGGG
>JAJSZB010000425.1:0-5956 GCA_050613715.1 Streptomyces sp. IBSBF 3018 | reverse complement strand
CCCCCGCGTCAGGGGCCGCCCCGCCGTTCCGGGCCCGCCCCGCCGTTCCGGGTCCGCCTCGCGGCTTGGCTCGGCCCCGCCGACCGGCTCAGCCCCGCGGTCGGTCTCCGCCCTCGCGGGCCGGGGTCCGCGACGGTGTGGCGTGGCGTTCTCCCCACGCGCGCAACGCGCCCAGGACGGGCAGCAGTTCGCGGCCCGCGGCCGTCAGCAGGTATTCGTCGCGCGGCGGGCGCTGGCTGTAGCGGCGCCGCTCGATCACGCCGGCGTCCTCCAGCTTGCGCAGCCGCAGCGCCAGAGTCTCGCGCGGGGCGCCGGTGTTGACCTGGATGTCCTTGAACCGGTGGACACCGAAGCCCAGTTCGCGCAGCACCAGCAGGCTCCACCGCTCCCCGACCACGTCCAGTGCGTCGGCGATCGAGCACACACGGGGGGCGCCGAGATTGGTCGATTCGTTTTCCGGACTCACGGTGCTATCGTAGCGCCTTAGTGGGTTCGAAAATCGAACTTACTGGTCCGGTCGTACACACCGTCCCCAGGGAGCGACAGCCATGTCCTCGGTCCTGATCACCGGCGCCTCCAAAGGCGTCGGCCGCGCCACCGCCGCGGAACTGGCCCGCCGCGGCCACCGCGTCATCGCCACCGCCCGCGATCCACGCACCCTGGACGACCTCGACGTCGCCCTGCGGCTGCGGCTGGACGTGACCGACCAGGCGAGCGTCGACGCCGCGGTGAAGCAGGCCGGCGAGGTCGACACCCTCGTCTCGAACGCCGCGGTGATCTTCCGGGCGGCCGTCGAGGCCAGCCCGCTCGCCGAGATCGAGCGGCTCTACGCGCAGAACACGGTCGGCGCGGTCCGCGTCGCCCAGGCCGTCCTGCCGCAGATGCGCGAGCGCGGCGCCGGCCGGCTGCTCTTCGTCTCCAGCGTGGGCGGTCGCACGGTCTTCCCGGGCAACGCCGCGTACGCGGCCTCGAAGTGGGCCCTGGAGGCGTTCGCGGAGGCCCTGGCCATGGAGCTGGCCGGGTTCGGCGTCGACGTCACCCTCGCCCAGCCCGGCCCGATCAGCTCCGGCGCCCTGGACGACCCCCTCACCTACCGGCTGCCCGGCGACCCGTACGCGGCCCTGCTCGCCGGCGGGATCCCGGCCGAGGTGATGATCACCCCGGAGCAGACCGCCGTGGCGCTCGCGGACCTGGTCGAACGCCCCGAGGTCCCGCTGCGCGTCCCGGTCGGCGCGCCGGCCGAGCATCTGCTGGCCGAACGCGACGCAGCGCCGTACGACCGCCCCTTCGTCCGCGGCTAGTGCGACCGCCGGTGATCGCGGCGGCGGTGATCGCGGCGGCGGTGATCGCGGCGGCGGTGATCGCCGCTCCGGCGAACGGGTCATCGGTGATCGGGGCCACATGACCCGGCGGCGGGTGGGGTGGGCCGCGCGCGATAGCCTGGCCGGTGGGTTTCTTGACGCCGAGAGATCCACGAACGGGGCCGCTCGGGCCACTGCCGGGGCGACCATCACCCGCGCAGTACACCCGCAGCAAAGGCCAGGAGAAGGCATGACTCGCACTCCCGTCAACGTCACCGTCACCGGAGCGGCCGGCCAGATCGGCTACGCCCTCCTCTTCCGTATCGCCTCGGGCCACCTGCTCGGCGCGGACGTGCCGGTCAACCTCCGCCTGCTGGAGATCACCCCGGCGCTCAAGGCCGCCGAGGGCACCGCGATGGAGCTGGACGACGCCGCCTTCCCGCTGCTGCGCGGCATCGAGATCACCGACGACCCGAACGTCGCCTTCGACGGCGCCAACGTCGCCCTCCTCGTCGGCGCCCGCCCCCGCACCAAGGGCATGGAGCGCGGCGACCTGCTGGAGGCCAACGGCGGCATCTTCAAGCCGCAGGGCAAGGCGATCAACGACCACGCGGCCGACGACATCAAGGTCCTGGTCGTCGGCAACCCGGCGAACACCAATGCGCTCATCGCGCGTTCCGCCGCGCCCGACGTCCCGGCCGAGCGCTTCACCGCGATGACCCGCCTGGACCACAACCGCGCGATCGCCCAGCTCGCGAAGAAGACCGGCGCGCAGGTCTCCGACATCAAGCGCGTCACCATCTGGGGCAACCACTCCGCGACGCAGTACCCGGACATCTTCCACGCGGAGATCGCCGGCAAGAACGCCGCGGAGGTCGTGAACGACGAGCAGTGGCTCGCCGACACCTTCATCCCGACCGTCGCCAAGCGCGGCGCGGCCATCATCGAGGCCCGCGGCGCCTCCTCGGCCGCCTCCGCCGCCTCCGCGGCCCTGGACCACGTCCACACGTGGGTCAACGGCACCGCCGAGGGCGACTGGACCTCCATGGGCATCCCCTCCGACGGCTCGTACGGCGTCCCGGAGGGCCTGATCTCCTCCTTCCCGGTCACCACGAAGAACGGCGCGTTCGAGATCGTCCAGGGCCTGGAGATCAACGAGTTCTCGCGGCCGCGGATCGACGCGTCCGTCAAGGAGCTGGAGGAGGAGCGCGAGGCGGTCCGCGCGCTCGGCCTGATCTGAGGGTGCGCGCCTGCTGAAGTCAGTGGTCGGCGCGCTGTGCGTGAAAGCCGTACGTGAACGCTGTACGTGAAAGCTGTACGTGAAAGGGGCCGCGTCCGCCGAACGGTGGGCGCGGCCCCTTCGCGCGTGCGGCGCGGTCTCGGGCTTGCGCGGGTACGGCGGGCGTGGCGCGGGAACCGCCGGAGGCCCGTGCGGCATCTGGAGGTATGGCCGTCCGGCCGCCGAGAGGAGTCGCCATGCCGTCGCTGCGCCGCGGACAACACCCTGCCGCGCCGGGTCGGACGCAACGCCCCGCGCGCACGCGCGTCCGTACGGCCGCCGTCGCCGCCGTTGCCGCGGTGTGCGCCCTGGCCGCAGCGGGCTGCGGGTCCGGCGGGTCGTCCGGCGGGTCGTCCGGCGCGTCGTCCGCGGACTCCGCCGCGCACAGCCCGTACGTACGGCTGACCGGCGGTACGTACCACGGGGTCGGCTGGCAGCTGGTCGCGTGGGAGCAGCGGTCGCGGCTGTGCATGGAGCTGCTGCCGGCCGGCGCGAGCCCGGACCGGCCGGTGACCGCCGAACCGTCCTGGCCCGCGGCCGGCGGGGGCGGCTGCGCCTTCGACGCGAAGGACCCGAGCAGCGGCTATTACGCGAGCGCCACCGGCCCCGCGGGCAGCGGCTTCTCCTACGGCCCGCTGCCCGACCGCGCCACCCGGATCAGGACGGCGGCGCACGAGACGCTGGCGACCAGTCCGCTGCCGCGCGGCAAGGGCCTGCCCTCGGGCCGGTACTGGGTCCACCTGATGCCCGCGGGCTGGCCCACCGCCGCGCAGGGCGCCGCGCTCGACACGCCCCAACCGCTGGACGCGCGGGGCGCGGACGTGGCGTTCCGCTCCTTCTGACCGCGGGCACGCCGGGGGCCGCGCATGCGTCGGGGCTGGGCGCGCCTCACGCCCGCGCGAGGAACGGCCGCAGCAGGCCCAGGAGTTCGGCGGGGCGGTGCAGCGGGATGATGTGGCCGGTGTCGGGCAGCACGTGCTCGGTCACGTCATCCGCAACGGGCGCGAGTTGGCGGGCGAGCGCAGGCCCGACCGGGTGCGCGCCGATCGCCAGCACCGGTACCGTCAGCCGCTGTTCGGCGGTCGCCTCGGCGATCTGCGCGGCGCTGGCAGGCAGTTCGCGGTAGTACGAGAACGCGCAGCGCAGCGCCTCGCGCCCGGTGTACGCGGCGGTGAACTCGTCGCGGATCTCGGGCCGGACGCCCGCGCCGAGCGTCCCCTGGTTCAGGAACCACTCCACGTACTCTGCCTCGTGGCCCAGCAGCACGGACTCCGCGAGCCCCGGCACCGCGTGGAAGCCGAACCACCACGGCGGGCCGCCGGCGAGGAAGTCCTCCGCGCCGGGCAGCCGTCCGACCAGCGACTCCATCAGCACCAGGCGGCGTACGAGATCCGGGCGGCGCAGCGCCAGCAGGAACGCGGGCGGCGTCCCCGCGTCGATCGCCACGACGTCGGCGGAGGTCTCGCCGAGCGCGGCGAGCAGCGCCTCGGCGTCGGCGGCGAGCGTACCGGCGTCGTAGCCCTCGGCGGCGTGCTCGCTCGCGCCGAACCCGCGCAGGTCGGGCGCGATCACCCGGTGCCGGGCGGCCAGGTCGTCCAGCACGTCCGTCCACAGCCGCCAGGTGTGCGGGAAGCCGTGCAGCAGCAGCACGGCGGGGCCCTGCCCGGCGACGGCGACGTTGAGGCGGACGCCGTTGGCGGTGACGCGGCGGATGTCGACGGCGGCCATGATCTCTCCCAGGTGCGGTACGCGTACGAGGTCACCATTGGTGACCACCTCACGCTAGGCGACTAGGCTGGGCGTTCCAAGAACGTACGAGCGCGACAGGTGGTGAGCCCGAGGTGACCACCCCGGAAGCCCCCGGGTCCGGCCCCGGGCTGGACGGTGCGGGCCCGGCGCCCGGCAGCCGCGGCGACCTCTTCGACCCGTTGTGCCCGACCCGGCGCCTGCTAGACCGGATCGGCACGAAGTGGACGTCGATGGCGGTCAAGGTGCTCGCCGAGGCCGCGCCGGACGAGGTGCGGTTCGCGGAGCTGCGCCGCCGCATGCCGGGCGTCTCGCAGAAGATGCTCTCGGCCACCCTCCAGGCGCTGCTGCGCGACGGACTCGCCGAGCGCCGCGTCGAACCCACGGTCCCGCCGCGCGTCCACTACCGCCTCACGCCGCTCGGCCTCTCCCTCGACGCGCCCCTCGCGGCGGTCCGCGCATGGGCGGAGGAGCACATGGCCGAGATCGACGAGGCCAACCGCCGCGCCGCCGCGACCGGCGGCACGTAGCCGCTCGGCCCGGCCCCCACACCTGGCAGACCCCCACCCGCCGATGATCCCCTCGGCCGGATCACGTCGGCAGGCGCCAGCTCGGGCCCTTCGGATCGCCGAGCCACACCGTCTGGTCCCACTCGGTGACAGTCATCCCGAACGCCGTCTGATCGGTTGAGCCCTCCTTCTGCCACAGCGCGAGGGCCTCCTCGACCTGGTCCCACAGCCGAAGCGGCCCGTCCTGGTGAATGTTCCAGCCGTTGGCGACGGCAGGGTGCTGGTCGAAGTGGGGCGACCCTGCACGGGCTCGCGGGCAACGTCGGCGCCGACGCCGTCGACCTGGGTCACCCACGGGGTGTTCGCATAGGCCCGCCGCGGCCACTCCTCGTCGCCCCCCTCGTCGCCGTGGACGAGCTCGGCGTCGGCGACGGACTCACTGGATGCGCAGTTGCCGGTCCCCGAAGTCGGCCACCATGCGTAGGCTGCCTCCCAGGGCCTCCACGTAGGCGCGAATGGTCGAGAGCGCGGCGGCGTCCAGATCGCCGTTCTCCAAGCGGGACACGTTCGGCTGTGTGATGCCGATGATCTCGGCAAGCTCGGCCTGCGTCAGATCCTGCTCCTTGCGGATCTCGGCGAGCCGGTATGCGCGGACTTCGGCGTCGAGCTTCGCGTGGTGCTCCGCAACCCGGTCCGGGTCGGTCACGACCTCGGGGCGGATCTCCTTCCAGGACCTCATGGCGTCTGCTCCTTCCTGTTGCCCAGATGTTCGTCGAAGCGGTCGTCCGCGAGGGGGACGTTGATCGTGTACCACGACGCCCAGGCGCCTCGGTCCGGGCCGTCCTCGGCGAGTTTGTCGATGGCGGCGGCGACCTCGTCCGCCACCTCGGGGGCGTCACGAGCCAGGGCCAGCAGCCACCGTTCGACATCGTCATGAAGGAGGACTTCCCACTGCATGCGGCTAGTATGCGCTCCAGCGAATATGCGCTGCAAGTTATTCCCTCGCACCGGCTGCGGTGTGGACCCGCCCCGAAGACACCCGCGGCGGGTCAAGCCGGGAGGGAGCCGGTGAGGACCTTGCAGAGGCGGGTCAGGGCTTCGGGGAAGGTGTGGGGTGGTGG
>JAJSZB010000424.1:0-9373 GCA_050613715.1 Streptomyces sp. IBSBF 3018 | reverse complement strand
GCCCGGACGGGGGCGGCTGCCAGGACGGCGGCGGGGGCTGCGGCGCGGGCACCGCCGTCATCCCGACCGGCGCCGCTGGCGGACGCGGACCGCGACGACCGAGCCGAGCAGCGCGACCACCACCACGGTGATCACCAGCGGCAGCACGGAGCCCGAGGAGTGGCCGGCCGCGGCGGTCGGCTCGGCGTCCTGCGCGACCGGGACGCCGCTCGACGGACCCGCGGAGGGCGGGTCCGAGGAGGCGGAGCCCGGCGCGGCCGTGCTCCCCGAGGGCGTCGGCCTCCCGGAAGCCGTCGCGCTGCCGCCCGGGTGCGGGGTTCCGGAGGCGTGCGCGCCCCCGGGGTTCGCCGCGCCGCCGGTCGCGGTTTTCCCGCCGGCGCCGCCGGAACCGCCCGCGCTGCTCGAACCACCCGTGGCGGGCGGCCGCGCGCCGGAACCGCCGGAGACCGCACCGGCCGAGCCCGAGCCGCCGGTGACGCCGGAGCCCCCGGAGCCTCCCGAGGTGCCCGACCCGCCCGACGTACTGGACCCGCCGGACGTGCTCGACCCACCGGACGCCGAACTGCCGCCGCTCGGCGCGGTGTTGTGCGCGCGTACCGCGTCCGGTGAGAACGCCGGGCGACCCTGGGTGCCCGTGGAATTGGTCGCGCCGAAGGTCCACAGGTCGACGCTGCCCGGCTTCGGGTGGTAGTTCGCCGGCCCCGACTGGCTGAAGGTCCAGGTGCTCTGGCCCGGATCGGCGTGCCAGTACGACCAGTACGCGGTCGTGGGCGGGGTGACCACGCACGGCGTGTCGGCGGGGGTCGGGTACTGCTTGCCGCCCTGGTAACCCGCGTAGCCGATACGGCAGATGAAGCCGGGGCCGTCGCGCTGGGTGCCGGTGCTGGCCCAACCGCCCTGGTTCAGCAGGGTGTAGCCGGTGGTGGGCGTGGTGCCGCAGGAGCGCAGCAGCGGCCCGCCCCAGTGGCCGAGGTCGACGGCCAGCACCACGCCCGAGGTGGTGGTGCACTGGCCGATCGGCAGCGCCGAGGCCGCGGCGGGCGCGGCGCCGACCGCGAACGCGGCGATCACCAGCGCCCACACGGCGGCCAGGCACGCGGCGGCGCGACGCGCGCGGCCCGGCGCCGTACGGCCGACGTGGCCGGCGCGGCCGTAACCGGCAGGGGCTCCGGTGCGCCCGGCCCAGGCGGCGCGGCCCGCGCGACCCGCACGGCCCGCAGCGCCCGTACGGCCGGTCGCGCCCGGATGGCCCGCGTGAGCCGTACGGACGGCGTGAGCCGTACGGCCCGTCGCACGGCTCATCGGTGACCTCCCCCGCCGCCGCGCGCGACCCGGCGGCGCGCCGCGACCATCACCGCGCCGGACGCGGCCAGCAGCAGCGCCAGGCACGCGGCGGCCAGTGCGTCCGTACCGGTCGCGGCGAGCGAGCCGTCCGGGCCGGGACCGCCGGACGTGGAACCCGCCGACGTACCCGCCGACGACCCCGACGACGTACCGGAGGACGTACCGGAGGACGTACCGGAGGACGAACCCCCCGGCGTACCCACGCCGTTCGACGGACCGCCCGAGCCGCCCGTGCCGCCCGAGGACCCGCCGGACGACGCGCCCCCGGAGCCGCCCGACGTGCCGCCCACCGGAGTGATCGGCCCGAGCGCGTGGGTGAGCGTGGTCAGCGGCGTGCCGGCCAGCGCGTTCACCGCCTGCGTGGACGACCGCACGTCGGAGTCGCCCACCGCGTCGGTGATGCGGAAGCCGCCGTCGCCGTTCTGCGTCGCGCGCAGGAACGCCTGCCCGTCGCGCGCCTCCTGCGAGCTGCCCTTGTCAGCGGCCAGCAGAGCCTGCACGGCGAGCGCGGTGGAGTTGCTGCTGACGCCCGCGGCGCCCTGGTAACCGCCGTTCTTCTGCTGGGACTTCACCAGATACGCGCGGGCGGCGGCCACCTGGCCGGCGTGGTCGGGGGCCAGCGTCAGCGCCTGCAGCGCGTACCCGGTGGTGTCCACGTCCGAGGTGCAGTCCGCGCCCGGCGCGATCAGCGTGGAGGAGAACCCGCCGTCCGAGCACTGGAGTTGCAGCAGCCGCGCGACCGCGGCCGGCGGTGGGGTGACGCCGCCGCGGGCCAGCGCGAGCACGCCGAGCGCCTGGGAGACGGTCGAGTACGCCTGGCTGAAGTCGCCCTCGGCGGTGCACGATCCGTCGTCCTTCGCGGCCGTGCAGACGTGGCCGGTGAGGGTCGCGAGCAGGTCGAAGCCGCCGAAGGCGTGCGGGTCCTGGCCCATCACCTCGGCGAGCACGGCGAGTTTGGCGCTGGCGCCGCTGTACGGGCCCGGGTACTGCGACGTGCCGGCCGGGTCGGCGTACTCGGCGACGTGTCCCGCGAGGTAGCCGGTGACCTTGG
Organism: Streptomyces sp. IBSBF 3018; assembly: GCA_050613715.1. Lineage (GTDB taxonomy): Bacteria > Actinomycetota > Actinomycetes > Streptomycetales > Streptomycetaceae > Actinacidiphila. Next base: position 6,978 of record JAJSZB010000424.1, on the reverse strand, counting down.
TCAGCGCGGCGTCCTGGCCGCCGGTCGAGGCGAGCGCGAGGGCGAGGTCGGCGCTCAGGCCGTAGTCGGGGCCGTAGGCGTTCGACAGGTGGTCGCCGCCCGCGAGTTGCTTCACCAGGTAGCCGGCGCCGGCCGCGGCGGCCTTCTGGTCATCGAGGTCGCGCGGCAGCGTGCCGTCCGCGCCGCCGGCCGCCTCCGTGGCCGGGGCGGTGGGCGTGCCGGTGGGCGTGCCAGTAGCCGTGCCGGTGGCCGGGTCCGCGTTCGGGTCCGCGGGACGCGGCGCGGTGGACGCCGGGTCCGAGGAAGCCGCGGAGGCCGAGGGGGCCGCGGACGTCGCCGGGGCGCCCGCTCCCGTGCTTGTCGGGGTGTCCGTCGCCGCGGGGGTGGTGGGCTGCGTCGAACCGGGGCCGGCGGTCGCCGGGCCGGAGGCGGGCTGGGCGTCGCAGCCGCGCGGCGCCGGGCCGTACCCGTGGCCGGAATCGACCGCGACGACCGCGCCGGACGCGGGGGCGCAGTACCCGGCCGGGTCGGCGTGGGCGGGCGGGGCGCCCGGCAGCAGGCCGCCGGCCAGCCCGGCCGCGGCGAGCGCGGCGGTGGTGAGCACGGCGACGGCGCGCGGTCGTCCGCGGCGGCGCCGCGGTACGGGACGGAACACGGGTGGCCCCCCTGGTCGGCCGACGGGGAGGGCGGTCCGGGCGCGGGCGGCCGCACACGCGGTCGTCTCCAGTCGTCCGTGCCGTAGTCCTCGACGGCGATCGTGACTAGCCGACCAGTGCAGGTGTTCCGGCTCGCCCGCCGGACGGCGGGCCTACGGTTGCGGGTCAGCGCCGGACTTCGACCGGCTTCCCCTGCTGCTGGTGCTGCTGGTTCGGAAATGCGTTTCATCGCACCATGCCGGGCGGTGTGCCGTCAATGTCGCGGACCGTTGCCTTCGCCACTCCCCTGCGCCCCTTACACCGCCGGGGGGGGGGGGGGGGGGGGGGGGGGGGGGGGGGGGGGGGGGGCGGGGGGGGGGNCCCCCCCCCCCCCCCCCCCCCCCCCCCCCCCCCCCCCCCCCCCCCCCCCCCCCCCCCCCCCGGTCCGGGACCACGGACCGTTCAGAACTGCGGGTCCAGGATGTTCCCGCCCCTCCGCTCGCCGTCGGGTCAGGCCGGCACGGACCACTTCTGCGCGGCGCTGCCGTTGCACGTGTACAGCTGCAGCCGGGTGCCCGTGGTGGTCGAGGCGTTCGGGTCGTCCAGGCACAGGCCGGAGTGGGTGTTGACCAGTTGGCCCGAGGTGGTGGCCTGCCACTGCTGCGCCCCGGTGCCGTTGCAGGTGTAGAGCTGGATCAGCGTGCCGTTGGAGGTGCCGCTCCCCGCGGCGTCCAGGCACTTGCCGAGGATCTGCAGGGTGCTGTCGGCGGCGACGGTCACCTTCTGGGCGTCGGAGCCGTTGCAGGTCCACAGCTGGATGGCCGTGTTGTCGGCGGTGGCGCCGCCGTTGTCGTCCAGGCAGAGCGTGGCGGACACGCCCGAGACGACCGCGCCGGTGCGCGCCGCGGCCGGGACGGCCGGCAGCGTCCAGTTCTGCGCGGCGCTGCCGTTGCAGGTGTAGATCTGCAGCCGGGCGCCGTTGGTCGTCGAGGCGCTCGGGTCGTCCAGGCACTTGCCGGACTGCGTGTTCACCAGCGAGCCGTTGGCGCCGGCGGTCCACTTCTGAGCGCCGGTGCCGTTGCATCCCCAGAGCTGGACCACGGTGCCGTCGGAGGTACCGCTGTTGGAGACGTCGAGGCACTTGCCGAGCGAGCGCAGGGTCTGGTCGCCGGCGATCGTCCAGTCCTGGGCGTAGGTGCTGTCGCAGCCCCAGATCTGCACGGCGGTGCCGTCGGAGGTGCCCGACTGGGCCACGTCCACGCACAGGTTGGCGCCGGCGCCCGAGATGATCGCGCCGATCCGCGGCTTCGGCGGGGCGGTGACACTGCCGCCGTAGGACGGCGGGGCCGACGAAGCGCCGGTCGCCCAGGAGGTGTTGGCGGCGGTGCCGAGGGTGAAGTCCAGCGTGCCGCCGGAGGTGAGGGCGGCGGTGGGCGCGTAAGCGTTGTTCCACGCCCCGCCGTTCCAGGCCGCGGACTGCACGTAAGGGGCGTTGTCCGCAGCGCCGTTGCCGTTGACCGTCAGCGTCTTGCCGGACGGCAGGGTGACCACGGCCTGGGTGAACACCGGGGAGCCCAGGGCGAGATCGGCGGTGCCCGGGGTCATCGGGAACATGCCGAGCGCCGACCAGACGTACCAGGCGCTCATCGCGCCGAGGTCGTCGTTGCCGTCGGCCAGGCCGCTGGGCTTGTTCGCCCAGATGCTGTCCTGGATCGACCGGACGGTGCCCTGCGTCTTGTACGGCTGCCCGGTGTAGTCGTACTCCCAGGGCAGTTCGATGCTGGGCTCGTTGCCGACCCAGGCGTAGCCGTTGTCACCGGTGTAGCTGCGCAGCACGGTGTCGAGGTAGTCGTTCATCGCGGCGTTGCCGCCCTTGGCCTGGGCGAGCCCCGCGACGTCGAACGGGATCATGCCGGTGTAGATCCACGAGTCGGCCTCGACCATGTCGTCGCCGCTGGTGGGGTCGAAGCCGTTGACCCAGCTGCCGTCGGCGTTGCGCGGCTGGACGAAGCCGGAGGCCGGGTTGAGCACGTTGCGCCAGTCCTGCGCGCGGTCGGCGAACTTCCGCTGGTTCGCGGTGTCGCCGAGGGCGCCGGCCAGCGCGGACACCGCGAAGTCGGCGGTGTTGTACTCCAGCGTGGTGGCCACCGGGCCGTAGAAGTTGCAGCAGCCGTAGGAGCCGTCGTGCGGCTCGTAGCCGGGCGCGCTCAGGTAGTTCAGGCCCGGCCGGTCGTTGTTGGTGTTGCTCGCCTGCTTGACCATGTCGGCCAGTGCGGTGGCGGTGTCGAAGTTCCGCGCGCCGAAGGCGTAGTAGTCGGCGAGGATGCCGTCCGCCGGGTCGCCGACCATCACGTACGACTCGCCGTTGTCCTCGGACCACTTGGGGAAGATGCCGGTCTGGGCGTAGTCGTCGACCATCGACTGGGCGGTGTCGGAGGCGACGTCCGGCGCGACCAGGGCCTCCAGTTGGGCCTGGGAGCGGTAGATGTCCCAGCCGGAGTAGTTGGCGTAGGCCGCCTTGTGGCCGGAGTCGACGGTGTGGGTCTTGCCGTCGAAGCCGAAGTACTGGCCGCCCACGTCGCTGATGATGTTCGGGTGGAGCAGCGAGTGGTACAGCGCGGTGTAGAACTCGGTCTGCTGGTCGGCGGTGCCGCCGCCGATCTGGATCTTGCCGAGCGCGGCGTTCCAGGCGCTCTGCGCGGCCGTGCGGGTGGTGTCGAAGTTCCAGCCGGAGTTCTCCGACGTACGGTTGGCGGTGGCGTTGGCGATCGACACGTAGGAGACGCCCACCTTGGCCTGCACCACGCGGTTGGACGTGGTGTTGAAGGTGACGTGCGCGGCCGAGGCGGCGGCGTCGGGCGCCGCGGTCTTCGCGGTGGCGGCCGGCTTCGGCATGGCGCTGTGCAGCTGCGGCTTGTTGGGCTTCTCGGCGGCGTTCTTCGAGGCGAGCCTGCCGCCGGTGGCCGGCGTCGCGGAGGTGGCGGCCGGCGTGGCGTTCGTGCCCTGCCCGGTGAAGGGCTGGTCGAAGACCATGTCGAAGTACACGGTGTACGTGTTGCCGGCGCCGCAGAAGTGGCCGCTGGTGACCTGGCCGCTCACCTCGGTGCTGGAGACCACGTTGAACTGTGTGTTGCTGTCGCCGTTCTGGCTGCCCGTCAGTTTGAAGACCAGGTTGGCCTGGGTGGTGGAGGGGAAGGTGAAGCGCGCCATGCCGCTGCGGGCGGTCGCGGTCAGCTCGGTGGTCACCTGGTTGTCCGTGGTGACCTTGTAGGAGCCGGCCGAGGCGGACTCGTTGGCGTGCGAGTAGCTGTCGTTGGCGGAGTTGTTGACCGCGCCGACGGTGGGCAGCACCGGTATGTCACCGCCGGCGCCGCAGCCGGGCCCGGCGATGTGCGTCAGACTGAAGCCGGTGATCGAGGAGTCGTTGTACTCGTAGCCGCCGCCGGACGGGCGTGAGGGGGTGTCCGGGCTCCACTGCACCATGCCGAACGGCACGTCGGCGCCCGGGAAGTCGTCGGCCTGGTTGGACGTCCCGATGAACGGGTTGACCAGGGTGGCCGGCGAGGTCACCAGCGCCGCGGCCCTGGCGGCGCCGTGCCCGGCGGCCGGGGCGGCCTGCGCGGGCATCGCGAACACTCCGACCAGCGCGACGCCGACGCCGGCGCCGAGCAGCGCGGTCAGCCGCCGGGCGCCGGGGCGTCTGTCCCGCGGCCCGTGCCGCAGCGCGCCTGTGAACGGGGAAGTCATTCTTCCGCCTCCTGGGGGGATCGGTGGGGGATGGAGGACGTGGTCGGTACCGCTGCGGCTCCATCTGATGGCAACGTTGTCAATTCCCAGGTCGCCGCCGGTGGAGCCGATGTCGGACACGGATGGAGCCGCGGAGCCGCGCTGCCCGGCGCGTCGCGGTGCCCGGCGGAGAGCGCTCTCGTGAAGGTAGCCACACGCCATGAACCCGTCAATGACACGGGCGGGCGATGTTCGGACGCGGCGGGCGGGCGGCCCGGGCGGGGCGGCTGCGCCGCCGCGGTGAAGCGGGTGCGCCGTCCTCGTGAGGCGGGTGTGCCGCCTTATTGACACTGTGCGTGCCGTGACGGTGCAATGAGGCACCGCGCGGTCCAGACCAATGGGCGGCCACCGGGCCGCCGTTCGGGCGACGCGTCCGGCGTCACGCCACCGGGCCGCCCGCCGCGGACTCCGCACGCCACTGCTCCCGCACGCCGCTCCCGCCGCTCCCGCCGTCTTACGAGGGGACCACGATGACCGACGTCAATCGCCGGCGCTTCCTGCAGATCGCCGCGGCCACCGCCGGCGCCTCGGCGCTGCCCTCCGCCATCGCCCGCGCCGCCTCCCTGCCCGCCGCGGTGGGCAGCGGGACCCTGGCCGACGTCGAGCACATCGTGGTGCTGATGCAGGAGAACCGGTCCTTCGACCACTACTTCGGCACCCTCGGCGGGGTGCGCGGCTTCGGCGACCCGCGGCCGGCGGCGCTGCCCAGCGGGAAGCCGGTGTGGTACCAGGCGGACTCCACCGGCAAGGTCACACTGCCGTTCCGGCCGAAGCCGCCCAAGGGCGACGACCTGGGCCTGACCTTCATCGAGGACCTCAACCACGACTGGAACGGCACCCACAACGCATGGGCGTCGGGCCGCTGGGACACCTGGGTGCCGGCCAAGTCGACCACCACGATGGCGTACCTGACCCGCCAGGACATCCCGTTCCACTACGCGCTGGCCGACGCGTTCACGGTGTGCGACGCCTACCACTGCTCGCTGCTGTCCTCGACCGACCCCAACAGGTACTACATGTACACCGGTTGGGTCGGCAACGACGGCTCGGGCGGCGGCCCGGTGATCGGCAACGAGGAGGCCGGCTACGGCTGGCGGACCTTCCCGGAGATCCTCCAGTCGGCCGGAGTGTCGTGGAAGGTGTACCAGGACATCGGAACGGGCCTGGACGCGGCGGGCAGTTGGGGCTGGACCTCAGACCCGTACATCGGCAACTACGGCGACAACTCGCTGCTGTACTTCGACCAGTTCCGCACCGCGCAGCCCGGCAGCCCGCTGTACGACAACGCGCGCACCGGCACCCGTGTCTCGTCCGGCGGCGGCCTGTTCGACCAGCTGCGGTCCGACGTCCTGGGCGGCCGGCTGCCGCAGGTCTCCTGGATCGCGGCGCCCGAGGCGTACTGCGAGCACCCGAGCTGGCCGGCCAACTACGGCGCCTGGTACATCTCCGGCGTGCTGGACGCGCTGACCGCCGACCCGGAGGTGTGGAGCCGGACGGTGCTGCTGATCACCTACGACGAGAACGACGGCTTCTTCGACCACGTGGTGCCGCCGTACCCGCCGGTCGACGCGTCCTGGGGGCTGTCGACCGCGAGCACCGCCGGGGAGATCTACACCGGCGGCGCCTCCTCGTCGTACCGCACGTCGGTGCCGTACGGGCTCGGGCCGCGCGTGCCGATGCTGGTCGTCTCCCCCTGGAGCACCGGCGGCTGGGTGTGCTCGCAGACCTTCGACCACACCTCGATCGTGCAGTTGGTGGAGCGGCGGTTCGGCGTGCACAACCCCAACGTCTCGGCGTGGCGGCGCGCGGTGTGCGGCGACCTCACCTCGGCGTTCGACTTCACCGGCGCCAACTCCACGGTCCCGGGGCTGCCGTCGACCGTCAGCTGGGCGCCGCCGGCCGACCACAGCACGCCGCCGGTCTTCCACCCGGCGCCGCCGTCCTCCGGCGCGCTGCCGAAGCAGGAGCGGGGGCTGCGCAAGGCCCGCCCGCTGCCGTACCACCTGGCCGCGGACGCCGCGGTGGTGAACGGCCGGTGGCAGTTCACCTTCATCAACTCCGGTACGGCGGGCGCAGGTTTCCACGTCAGGTCCGCGGTCCGCTCGGACAGCCCGTGGCCGTACACCGTCGAGGGCGGCAAGTCGATCAGCGACAGCTGGAAGCTGCCGACGGGCGCGGGCGACCGCTACCAGTTCTCGGTGTTCGGGCCGGGCGGCTGGCTGCGCGAGTGGGCCGGCACGGTCGGCGGGCTCGGCCCCGAGGTGACCGCGCGCGACGACGCGGCGAACGGGCAGGTCACCCTGACGTTCACCGGCGGCGGCAGCCGGACCGTCACCTTCACCGCGACGGACGCGTACGCGCCCGGCGACCACTACACGTACACCGTGGCGCCCGGCCAGTCGCGGGTGGTGCCGCACTGGGGCGTCCCGGCCGGCAACCGCTGGTACGACGTGACGGTCACCTGCGACGCCGACCCGTCCTATGTGCGGCGCTTCGCCGGTCATGTGGAGAACGGCACGCCGTCCACCAGCGACCCGGCGACGCTGACCGCGTAGCC
>JAJSZB010000423.1:0-5977 GCA_050613715.1 Streptomyces sp. IBSBF 3018 | reverse complement strand
CCCGGACCCCGACCGGGACTCCGCCACGCCCCGCGGCAACGATCCCGACGCGGACACCGGCCCGGCCCCCGACCGGGACACCGACGCGACCCGCCACGCGCCAGCGGACCCCGGCCCGGACGCCGACGCGACCCGCGGCGCCGACGCAGCCCCCGCCGCGGACACCGGATCAGCCCCCGCCGCGGATCTCGGCGCGACCCGCCACGCGCCCGCGGACCCCGGCCCGGACGCCGACCCGGGCCAGGGCCAGGGCCCGGACCGCGGCCCGAGCAGCGACCCGGACCCCCGCCCCGGCCGTGCGCCCGAAGCGCCCGGCGCGGCAGCCGGCCCGCAGACGCCGCGCCCCGCGGCCGATGCGGCCGACGGTCCGGCCGGCCGCCCGGCTCTCCGCCCGGCGCGGAGCCGATTGCGGAGCCGGTTGCCGAGCCGGCCGGGGCTGCCCGCGGGCCCGTGGCGCAGCCCGATCCGCGGGCCCTGGCTGACCTCGGTCTTCGGGGTGGTGCTGCTGTTCGGGCTGCCGGTGGTGTTCGTGACCGGCCTGCTGTCGTACGCGGCCTACAGCCCGGACCTGTCGGCCGTGAACGACAAGACGCCGGGCAAGGGCCTGCTCGGGTTCTACCTGTTCGCGTGGCCCACCCACCCGTACTGGCTGTACCGGCTCACGCAGGGCGTGCACGTGACGCTCGGCGTGGTGCTGGTGCCGGTGCTGCTGGCGAAGCTGTGGTCGGTCGCGCCGAAGCTGTTCACCATGCCGCCGGTGCGCAGCGCCGCGCACGCGCTGGACCGGCTGTCGCTGCTCCTGCTGGTCGGCGGCGGGCTCTTCGAGTTCGTCACCGGCCTGCTCAACGCCCAGCTCGACTACCTCTTCCCCGGCTCGTTCTACCCGCTGCACTTCTACGGCGCCTGGGTGTTCGCCGGCGCGCTCGCCGCCCATGTGGCGCTGCGGCTGCCGCGTACCGTACGGGCCCTGCGCAGCCGGGACTTCCGCGCCGAGCTGCGCACGCCGACCGCACGCACCCGGCCGGAACCGCCCGACGACAGCGGGCTGGTCTCCGCGCACCCGGCCGCGCCGACGACCTCGCGGCGCGGCGCGCTCGGCATGGTCGGCCTCGGCTCGCTCGCGCTGTTCGCGGTGACCGCGGGGCAGAGCATCGGCGGGCCGCTGCGGCGGACCGCGCTGCTCGCGCCGCACGGCCGCGATCCGGGCTCCGGCCCGAACGGCTTCCCCGTCAACAAGAGCGCGGCCACCGCGCACATCCGTCCGCAGGACACCGGCGAGGGCTGGCGGTTGACGGTACGCGGCGTCGGCGGCGACGCGGGCGGCGCTCCGGGCAGCGGCTCGGGCAGCGGCGACTCGGGCCGTACGGTCACGCTCACGCTCGACCAGTTGCGCCGACTCCCGCAGCACCGCGTGGCGTTGCCCATCGCGTGCGTCGAGGGCTGGTCGACGGAGAACCAGCACTGGGAGGGCGTACGGCTGCGCGACCTGGCCCGGCTGGTGGGGTACGACGGCCACGACGGCGACGGCGCCGAGCCGCCGGGGGTGTTCGTGGAGTCCGTCCAACTCGCCGGTTCCTTCCGCGCGGTGGCCCTGCGCGCCAACCAAGTGCGCGACCCGCGCTCACTGTTGGCGCTGCGCGTCAACGGCGCGGTGCTCTCCCACGACCACGGCTACCCGGCCCGGATCATCGTCCCGGACGCGCCGGGCGTGATGAACACCAAGTGGGTACGCCAACTCACCTTCGGGGCGCACACCTTCGGGGAGCGGGCATGAGCGGACGCGAGCAGAAGCCGGGCGGACGCGGCGCGCGGGCGGTACGGCTGTTCCGCTCGCTGTACGGCGAATCCCCGCTGCACCTGCTGGTGCTGCTCGCCTCGTTCGCACTGTGCGGGTACGCCGCGGCGAAGCTGCTGGAGGGCGACTGGCGCGGGATCGTCGAGTGGTTCGTCGGCGCGGCGCTGATCCACGATCTGGTGGTGGTACCGCTGTACGGCGGCACGGACTGGGTGCTGCACCGCCTGCTGCGGGCCCGCGGCGGGGAGGTCCGTACGCCCCCGCCGCGGCCCGGACCGCCGAACGCCGCCGCCGACGCCGCCGCGCCCGAGACGCCCGGACCCGGCACATCCGCCGCACCCGACGTGCCCAGCGCGCCCCACGCGCCCGACGCGTCCGCAGCGCCCGGCGTCGCGCCCGCGCCCCCGTCGCCCGTGCGGCTGGCCGTCCTGCACCACATCCGCGTGCCCGTGTTCCTCTCGCTGCTCCTGCTGCTCGTCTACTGGCCGCTGATCTCGCAGGACTCGGGGCCGACCTACCGGGCCGTGACGCTGCTCGCGCCGGACGTCTTCCTCGGCCGCTGGCTGCTGATCACCGCCGTGCTGTTCGGCGCGTCCGCGCTGCTCCTGGGCCTGCGGCTGCTCGTCATGCGGCGGCGCGACAGGTGACCCGGCACGCGACGCGGCGCGCGGCCCGGGGCGCGGCCTCCCGGCGCCCGGGAGCGCGGCGCTGGGCGGCCCGGCACCCGGCCGTTTCGCCGCCGCCCTCACGGGTGAATTCCTTACGAACCTGTGGCGTCCGCGTTCCGAAGCGCTCACGCAGGGTCAACGGCTCCTAGGGTCGCGGCATGCGCGTACTCGTCACAGGAGGCGCCGGGTTCATCGGCTCTCACATCGTCGCCGCGCTCGCGGCCGGCGGCCACGAGCCGGTGGTGCTCGACGCCCTGCTGCCCTCCGCCCACCCCGGCGCCGGCCCGGGCCCGCACCCCGAGCCGCCGCCCGGGACGCTCCCGCCGGCGGCCGCGGGCGCGCCGTGGTTCCACGCCGACGTGCGGGACCGCGAGGCCCTCGCGGTGGCGCTGCGCGGCGTCGACGCGGTCTGCCACCAGGCAGCGATGGTCGGCCTGGGCAAGGACATCGCGGACGCCCCCGCGTACGTGGCCTGCAACGACCTGGGCACCGCGACGCTGCTGGCCGCGATGGCCGCGGCGGGCGTACGGGACCTGGTGCTCGCCGGGTCGATGGTCGTCTACGGCGAGGGCCGCTACGACTGCGCCGCGCACGGCCGGGTGGCGCCGGGGCCGCGTGACCCCGCGGACCTGGCGGCCGGGCGGTTCGAGCCGCGATGTCCGCGCTGCGGCGGCGAGTTGGCGCCCGGGCTGGTCGCGGAGGACGCGCCGGTGGACCCGCGCAACGTCTACGCGGCGACCAAGCTCGCGCAGGAGCACCTCGCGTCCTCCTGGGCGCGCGCGACCGCCGGCCGCGTGGTCGCGCTGCGCTACCACAACGTCTACGGGCCCGGCATGCCGCGCGACACCCCGTACGCGGGCGTCGCCTCCTTCTTCCGCTCCGCGCTGGCCCGCGGCGAGGCGCCCCGCGTCTTCGAGGACGGCGGCCAGCGGCGGGACTTCGTGCACGTACGCGATGTCGCCGCGGCCAACGTGCTCGCGCTCGAAGCGGTGCAGGCCCGCGCCCCCGGCTCCTTCCGCGCCTACAACGCCGGCAGCGGCACCCCGCACACCATCGCCGACGCCGCGACCGCCCTGGCCACCGCGTACGGCGGCCCGGCCCCGCTGATCACCGGCGAGTACCGCTTGGGCGACGTCCGCCACATCACCGCGTCCAGCGCCCGCCTGCGCACCGAACTCGGCTGGCGCCCGGCCGTCGACTTCACCGACGGCATGACCGACTTCGCCCGCTCCCCCCAACGCCCGCCCGCGCTGGGCGAGTCCGCGGACGCGGCCGGGCCCGCGGACGCAGCGAACGCGGAGGGGATCCCCGGAGCCGCGGGAGCCGCCGGGGTCGCCGCGGTCGCGCGGAGCACCGCCACCGCGCGGGCCGCGGACACCGCCCGGCTCACGCCGCCTGTCACCACCGCGGAGGCCGCGGACACCATCACCTCGGCAGGGAGGCCGGCATGAGCGCGGCGCACAGCAAGCCGCAAGCATCCGCGGCCCCGACCCCCGCCCCCGGCCTCCGGCCGGTCGCCGACCCGCGCGAGGACGCACCCGCCACCGGCGCAGACCCGCGCGGGGGCGCGGAGACATCCGCCACGGCGGGCGCGGAGGCGGGGACGGGCCCCGGGGCCGGCTCCGGGCTCCGGGCTCCGGGCGAGGGCGCGCGGAGGTCCGCGGAGGGCGCCGGCGTGGGGGTGGTCGCCGACGTGGTGCTGCCGTGTCTGGACGAAGTCGAGGCGCTGCCCTGGGTGTTGGAGCGGATTCCGGCGGGGTGGACCGCGATCGTCGTGGACAACGGGTCCTCGGACGGCTCGGGCGAGGTCGCGGCGCGGCTCGGGGCGCGGGTGGTGCGCGAGCCGCGGCGGGGGTTCGGCGCGGCGTGTCACGCCGGACTGCTGGCCGCACGCGCGGAGTTCGTGTGCTTCTGCGACTGCGACGCCTCGCTCGACCCCGCGCTGCTCGTGGACTTCGTCCGCGAAGTGGCCGAGGACGGCGCCGACCTGGTGATCGGGCGACGCCGCCCCACCGCACGCGGCGCATGGCCGCCGCACGCCCGCGCGGGCAACCTCGCCGTCGCGCGGATGCTCCGCCGCAGGACGGGCCTTCGTCTGCACGACATCGGCCCGCTGCGGGCCGCCCGCCGCACCGCGCTGCTCGGGCTCGACGTCGCCGACCGCCGCAGCGGCTACCCGCTGGAGACCCTGGTCCGCGCCGCCGACGCAGGCTGGCGCGTCACCGAGCACCCGGTCCCGTACCACCCCCGTACCGGCGCCTCCAAGGTCACCGGCACCTGGCGCGGCACCTGGCAGGCGGTCCACGACATGTCCGCCGTCCTCGCCGCCCCGCCGGCACGCCTGGCCGACGGCACCCCGCGCGGCCGGACCGGGAACGCCCCGGCGGACGTCCCCCGCCCGGCGGACCCGTCGCCCGCAACAGGCGTCGCGCAGACGGAGGTTCGCGTGCCCGCCGCAGCCTCGCGCGCGTACGCGGACGCCGCGGCGCCGCACGGTCCCGCCGTGCCGCACGCCCCCGCCGGCGCCGGCGGAAGCCACCCGGCCGCCACGGCAGCGGCGCCGGACGGCGGCCCGGCGCCCGCGCCGCCCTCGCCCGGCACGGGCAGCACGGGCAGCCCACTCGCGGACGCGCACGCGGCCGAGGGGCCCGGCGACGCGGCCGGCCGGGCGACGATCGGGGGGAAGCGGTGACCACCGTGATGGTGATGGCGAAGGCGCCGGTGGCCGGGCGCGTGAAGACGCGGCTCACGCCCGTGTACTCGGCGGCGCAGGCCGCCGAGCTGGCGGAGGCGGCGCTGCGGGACACGCTGACGGTGCTCGCGGGGATCGCGGGCGTGCGGCGCGTGGTGGTGCTCGACGGCGCGGCCGGGCCGTGGCTGCCGGCCGGGTTCGAGGTGGTCGCGCAGACCGCCGGCGGGCTGGACGAGCGGCTGGCCGCGGCGTTCGGCGGCTGCGAAGGGCCCGCGGTGGTGGTCGGGATGGACACCCCGCAGCTCACCGCCGACCTGTTGCGCCCCGCGCTGGAACCGGGCGGCTGGGACGGCGCCGACGCGTGGTTCGGGCCCGCGGCCGACGGCGGCTTCTGGGCGCTGGGCCTGGCCCGCCCCGACCCCGCGCTGCTGCGCGGCGTGCCGATGTCCCGCCCGGACACCGGCCGCCTCCAGCGCGCACGCCTCGTCGCGGCCGGCCTCACCGTCCGCGACCTGCCCGAACTCCGCGACGTCGACACCCCGCACGACGCCGACGCGGTGGCCGTGCAGGCCCCCGGCACCCTTTTCGCCGCGACACTCGCGCGGATACGTACGGCGGCGGGAGCGGCGAGCGAGGGAGCGGCGGCAGCGGCCGGGCCGACGAGCACGGCGGACACTGCGGACGCTGAGGACACTGCGGACGCCGCCGCCCCGACCCCCGCGGCGCGGACGGCCGACAGGGCCACCCCGGGCTTCGCGGCGCACCCCGCGGCCCCCGCGGCGCGGACGGCCGACGCGGCCACCCCGGCTCCCGCGGCGCACC
>JAJSZB010000422.1:0-8030 GCA_050613715.1 Streptomyces sp. IBSBF 3018 | reverse complement strand
CGTCGGCGCGGCGGGTGAGGGGCGCCAGGCGGGTGGGCGACCAGGACTCCGCGGGCGCCGCGAAGGGGCGAGCCGCACCCGCGGCCCCGATCAGCGGCTCACGGACGACCGCGTGGTGGGCCACGACATCGAGGTAGCCCTCGCGGAACGCCTCCACGCAGCGCGTGACCGTGAAGAGCGCGAGCGCCCGCTCGCGCGCGGCCGCGCCGAGTCGGGCGACGCGCCCCGGATCGCGTACCAGCGCCAGCGCCGCGCCGGCCAGCGCCCGGGGGTTGCGCGGCGGCACCACCAGCCCCGTACCGCCGATGACCTCGCGCACCGCGCCCACATCCGTGGACACCGTCGCGCGCCCGCAGAACATCGCCTCGACCAGGCTCAGCGGAAAGCCCTCCGCGCTGCTGGACAGCACCACGACATCGCCCGCCGCGTAGGCGTCCGCGAGGTCGGGCGCCGCGGGCGAGCCCACCTCCTCGAACGTCACCGGGCTCTCCCCCACCGCGTGCGCGCTCTCCGCCTCGTCGGGGAAGAGCTGCGCGGCCAGCGCCCGGCAGTGGTCCAGATACCGCGCCGCCGGGTCCGCGCCCGCGTCCGCGCCCGTCCCGGCGGCCGGCACCGCGCCGGCCGACCCGCCGGCGCCCGCCACGTCACCGACCGTCGCCGCGGCGCCCGCCGCGACGCCCGCTCCGGCTCCCCCGCCCCTGCGCAGGAAGATCCGCAGCCGCGCCCCCGGCTCCTCCGCGCGTATCGCGTGGAACGCGTGCAGCAGCGCGATGAGGTCCTTCGCCGGGTCGGGGCGGCCGACCCACACCAGGACGGGGTCGGCGGGGCCGCGCGGGTCCGCCGGCTGCGCGGCCCGCGCCACCGCCTCGGCCGCTTCCGCCTCGGCCGCCTCGCCCGCGCGGGCGAACCGCGCCGCGTCGATGCCCGGGTGGACGGTCCGCATCCGCTCGCGCGGCGCCCCGCACCGCTCCTGCCAGCGGCGCACGTGCGTGGAGCCGGGGGTGATCAGCGCGGCGCGCCGGTAGACCTCGCCGGCCAGCAGCCGGTGGTAGTCGCCGAGCAACACCCGTACCGCGGGGGTGAGTCCGGCCGCGCGGTGGGCCAGGAGCGCCTCACGCAGCCGCACGGTGTACTCGGTGACCACCAGCGGCGTACCGCAGAACCGTTTGGCCAGCAGGCCGGGGAGGGCCGCTGGGCCCCCGGAGACGGCGTGGCACAGGTCGGCCGCGGCCAGCTCCCCCTCCCCGTACCAGGGCAGCGCCAGCGGTCGCAGCTGGCGCTCCAACAGGTCGGCGACGGTGAGCAGTTCGGTGACGGTGATGTCGGCGAGCAGCGGGCGCACGCGGGGTGCGCGGCACGCGGTCTCCAGCGCGGCGATCGCGTCGTCGCCGCGCAACTGCTCGGCCAGGCCGCCGTGTTCGGCCGCCGCGCCGGCCAACCCGTACAGTCCGGCGGCGAACCTGTCGGCCCGTACGGCCGAGCCGCCCGGTTCCGCCGAGCCGCCCGGTTCGGCCGAACCGCCCGCGAGCGCCGCCGCGAACTCCCCGAAGTGCCAGCGGAAGGCTGCCGTCCTGGCCCGCCGGGCGGCCCTGCCGCGCTCGGGCGCGGGGGCGAACTCCGCGGGGTCGGGCGGCCCCCACAGCCGCGCGGTGCGCAACCGCCGTACGTTCCGCGGCGGTTGGACCGTGCCGCCCGCCTCGGTCGCGGCCGAGCGGCTCAACGCGTAGACGTCGAAGTCGTGTTGCGGCAGCCCGCGGACGAGCCGGTCGCACCACACGCCGCCCTCACCACGCGCGTACGGATAGCCACCCTCGGTGAGCAGCGCGATGCGCACGAGTGCACCCTCTTCCTGTACGGCGTGCCGGGTTCTCGGCCCGGTCCCGATCGGCGTCCGGGTCCGGGCCGCCGGGCGGGAGGCCCGGTTCCGGCCCCGATCCCGGCGGAACGCGACGACCGTATGCCGCAAGGACGGTGGGGGGGGGGGGGGGGGGGGGGGCCGGCCCCCCCACCCGGCTAAATATACTTAATATTAAAAACAGNCCCCCCCCCCCCCCCCCCCCCCCCCCCCCCCCCCCCCCCCCCCCCCCCCCCACCAAAAGGGGTGAAGAGACGTAACTTCTCCCAACGCGGGGCGTTGGGGCGGCTTATGGTGCCGCTGCGGTCGCCTTCCGCAGCTCCGCGCGGCCGGTCCTGCGGGCCGCGGCCTCGGCCGGGTCGAGCACCGGCACGGCGGCCAGCAGCGACTTGGTGTACGGGTCCTGGGGCGCGTCGTAGACCTGCGCGGCCGTCCCCGTCTCCACGATCCGGCCGCCGCGCATCACCGCGACGCGGTCGCTGACCTGGCGGACGACGGCGAGGTCGTGCGCGATGAAGATCAGCGACAGGCCGAGGTCGCGCTGCAGTTCGCCGAGCAGGGCGACCACCTGGGCCTGCGTGGTCACGTCGAGCGCGGACACCGGCTCGTCGCAGACCACCAGCTTCGGCGCCGGGGCCAACGCCCGTGCGATGCCGACGCGTTGGCGCTGACCGCCACTGAACTCGTGCGGGTAGCGGTGGTACCAGTCGGGGTCGAGCCCGACGCGTTCCAGCAGTTCCCGCACCCGGGCGCGGATCTCCTTGTCGGTCAGCGCGCCCGCGGCCCGCAGCGGGTCGGCGATGGACTCGCCGATGCTGCGGCGGGGGTTGAGCGAGGAGACCGGGTCCTGGAAGACCATCTGCAGCTCGCGGCGGAGCGGGCGCAGCGCCCGGTCGCCGAGCGGCGCGATGTCCCGGCCGCGGTAGAGGATGCGGCCGGCGCTGGGGTCGAGCAGCCGGACCAGCATCCGGCCGAGCGTGGTCTTGCCGGAGCCCGACTCGCCGACGACGCCGAGCGTCTCGCCCTCCCGCAGCGTCAGGTCCACGTCGCGCACGGCGTGCACACGGTGCCTGGCCGGCCCGAACTCCCGGCTCAGCCCGGACACCACGAGCAGCTCGTCCCCACGGGACCCGCCGGAGCCGCCGGAGCCGCCGAAGCCGCCGAAGCCGCCGAAGCCGCCGAGACTACGGGAATCGCCGGAGCCCTCGACCGTGCCGTCGCCCGAAGCCGCGCCCGCGCCGGCCTGGCCGCCGGCACCCGCCGCACCGGCCGACTCGCGGACCTCGGCGCCCGCACCCGCGCCCGTACGGCCCGCGGATGCCGCACCCGCCGCCGTACGGCCACCGGACTCCTCGCCCGCGGACGCGGGCCCCGCGTCCAGCCGCGGCACCGCGGTCAGCAGCGCCCGCGTGTAGTCGGCGGCGGGCGCGGACAGCACCTGGGTCAGCGGGCCGCGTTCGACGGGCGCGCCGTCGCGCAGCACCAGCAGTTCGTCGACGCTGCCCGCGGCCACGCCCAGGTCGTGGGTGACCAGCAGCAGACCGACGCCCTCCTCGGCGCGCAGCTCGTGCAGCAGGTCCAGGATCTGCGCCTGGACGGTGACGTCGAGCGCGGTGGTCGGCTCGTCGGCGACGATGAGGCGCGGCTCGCAGGCCAGCGCCATGGCGATCAGCGCGCGCTGCCGCATGCCGCCGCTGAACTCGTGCGGCCGGGACCGCGCCCGTCGCGCGGCGTCGGCGATGCCGACCCGGTCGAGCACCCGCACCGCGCGGGCGCGGGCGGCGGACCGGGAGACGCGGTGGTGCACGCGGTGCACCTCGGCGATCTGGTCGCCGATCGCCTGGTACGGGTCGAGGGAGGACAGCGGGTCCTGGAAGACCATGGCCGCGGTGCCGCCGCGCAGCCGGCGCAGTTCGGCGTCGGATGCGGCGAGCACGTCGGTGCCGGCCACCCGCACGGTGCCGGTGACCTTGGCGCCGGTGCCGCGGTGCAGGCCGAGCAGCGCGTAGGCGGTGGCGCTCTTGCCGGAGCCGGACTCGCCGACCAGGCCGAGCGCGGCGCCGGGCGCGAGCGTGAAGCCGAGGCCGGCCACGGCGGTGACCGCGCCGCTCTCGGTCGGGAACTCGATCCGCAGGTCCGCGACCTCGACCAGGTGCCCGGCCGAGTGCCCGGCAGGCCGCCCGCCCGCCCGCTCGGCCGGCTTCCCGGCCGCGTCGACCGCTGCCCCGGCCGCCGCGGCGTGCTCCGCGCCGCCCGCCGGCTCGCGGGCCTCCCCGCGGGACTCCTCGGGCCTCGTCATGCCAGCACCACCCTCCGGTCGGCGATCGCGTAGAGCACGTCGGCGACGGCGTTGGCCACCACCACGGCCAGGCCCATCACCAGCACGATGCCGACGACGATGGGCAGGTCCTTCGACTGCACGGCCTGCACCAGCTGCTGGCCCAGGCCGGGGATGCCGAAGAGGGTCTCGGTGAGCAGCGCGCCGCCGAAGATCGTGCCGAGGTCCAGCGCGGACAGCGCGATCACCGGGGCGAGCGCGCCGCGCAGGGCGTGCCGCCAGACCAGCGCGCGTTCGCTGACGCCGTACGCGCGGAAGGTCCTGATGTGGTCCTCGGCGAGTGTCTCCAGCATCGCCGAGCGGGTCAGCCGGGCGTACTTGGCCGCCTCGACCAGGGCCAGCGCGAGCCACGGCAGCAGCAGGTTCCACGCCCACTGCTGGGGGTCGTCGGTGAGCGAGACGTACGACGGGTAGGGCAGCCACTGCAGCCAGGAGCAGAAGACCAGCAGCAGCACGATGCCGGTGATGAAGACCGGGGTGGCGACGCCGACCAGGGTGAAGCCGGTGAGCAGCCGCTCGGTGACGCCGCCGCGGCGCAGCGCGGAGGCGAGGCCGGTGCCCAGGCCGATGACCAGCCACAGCACCATCGCGCCGACGGCGAGCGAGGCGGTGGCCGGGAGCTTCTGGGCGATGATGTGGGTGACGAGTTCGCCGCTGCGGTAGGACTGGCCGAGGCAGGGCGCCGGGCAGTGCAGGGTGCCGGTCCCGGTGCTGTACGTGTGGCCGGTCAGCACGCCTTGCAGGAAGTGCCAGAACTGCTGGTAGACGGGGTCGTTCAGGCCCATCTGGACGCGGATCTGGTCGACCTGGGCGGTGGAGCACTTGGGGCCGCAGGCCAGCCGGGCGGAGTCGCCGGGCGCGAGGTAGAAGACCGCGTAGAGCACGGCGGCCAGCGCGAGCAGGACGAGCACCGCCTGGAGGAGGCGGCGCAGGACGAACGGGATCACTGGGCGCCCTTTCCGAGGGCCGTCGCGTCGCCGCCGGCATTCCCGGCGGTCCGCGCCTCGCCACCGGAGCTCCCGGCGGTCCGCGCCTCGCCGCCGGCCGCCGTCTCCTGCCGCTCGGCCCTGCTGCGCTTCCTGCCGACGTTGATACGGCTGGCGGTGCGCGGGTCGAGCGCGGCGCGCACGCCCTCGGCGAAGACGGTGAAGGCGAGCACGGTCACGAACAGCAGCGCGGCCGGGATGATCACGTACGCGGAGTCGGCCTGGTACCAGGTCGTGGCGCTGGAGAGCATCTGGCCCCAGGACGGGGTGGGCGGGGTGACGCCGATGCCGAGGAAGGACAGGCCCGCCTCGGAGACGATGTTGGTGGGGAGCGTGACGGCCGCGTAGGTCAGTACGGGTGCGACGAGTGCGGGCAGCAGTTCGCGGCGGGCGGTGCGCCAGCGCGAGGAGCCGGCCAGCCGGGACGCGGCCACGTAGTCCAGCGAGCGCTGGGCGAGCACCTGGGCGCGTACGATCTTGGCGAAGCCGCCCCAGGCGAGCAGGCCGAGCACCAGGGTCAGCAGCACCGGGCGGGGGAAGCTGCCGGGCACCACCGCGAGCAGCGCGATGGCGAGGATCAGCGCGGGCATCACCACGAAGACGTCGGTGATCCGGCTGAGCAGGCCGTCGACGAAGCGGTTGCCGAGGCCGGCGGCGAGGCCGAGGGCGACGCCGATGACGACCTGGAGGACGGTCGCGCCGATCGCGACGCCGAGCGAGACCCGGGCGCCGTAGACGATGCGGGCGAACATGTCGCGCCCGGTGCCGGGTTCGACGCCGAGCCAGTGGCTGCCGCCGATGCCGCCGAGGTGGCCGAGCGGGACGCCGCCGGACGCGGAGTCGACCAGGTCGGCGTGGTAGGTGGTGGTGTCCTGGCCCTCGATCGCGGCGAGCAGCGGCGCGCCCAGCGCGATCAGGACCAGCAGCACGACGACCGCGCCGCCGGCCAGGGCGGCGGGCCGGCCGCGCAGCCGCCGCCAGACCTGCCGCGCCCCCGAGGCGGGGGCGGACGCCTGGACGCCCGCCCCCGCCTCGACGGCGGTTATCGCTTCGAGCGTCACGGCGTCACTTCACCGCCACCTGGGACGCGTCGAGCACACCGGTCCAGTCGCTGATCACGACGTTCTTGATGTTCTTGCCGAACAGCCGCTTGTAGACCGGGTGGTAGAGCGGCACGGTCAGCGCCTGGGCGCCGATCTTCTTGTCCAGCGCGCCCCAGCGGACCGCGGCGGCCTTCAGGTCGGTGATCTTGTTGATCGCGTCGATCTCGCTGTTCACCGAAGGGTCGTTCAGCTGCGCGTTGTTGAAGTTGTCGCCGTCCTTGACGATCTGCCGGCCGTCGAAGATCGGGCCGAGGAACGGGCCGCCGGACGGCCAGTCGGCGCCCCAGCCGGCCAGGAAGAAGCCGGGCTCGGTCGAGACGTTGTGGACCTTGTCGCTGAAGGCGTTGTGCTCCTCGCCGTCGAGCTTGACGGTGATGCCGGCGGCCTTCAGGGCCTCCTGGACGGCGGTGGCGACCTCGGGGCCCTGCTCGTCGCCCTTGGTGACGTCGTGGGTGAGGCTGACGGTCAGGCCGTTCGGGTAGCCCGCCTGCTTCAGCAGCTCCTTGGCCTTGGCAGGGTCGCCGGTCGGGCCGGCCGGGAACGGGTCGTAGGGCGTGTAGCCGAAGGACGCCTGCGGAGGCAGGAAGGTGGTGGCCGGCTCGTTGAGCGAGGACCCGCCCTGCGCGTTGATGACGGTGGTGCGGTTGACCGCGTAGGCGATGGCCTCGCGCACCCGGATGTCGTCGAACGGCTTCACCTTGGGGTTGAAGGCGATGTAGTCGGTGTAGCCGAAGTGGCCGGTGCCGACCCGCGAGGCCAGGCTCTTGTCGCCGGTGATCTTGGCGAGTTCGGCCGGGCCGAGGTTGGTGTCGGTGGTGATCGCGTCCGCGTCCTTGCCGACGCCGGAGGCCAGCCGCTGGTTGATCACGGCCTGGTCCAGGCCCGACTGCACGTCGATGACGTCGGGGTACGCCTTGCGCTGGGAGTCGGTGGCCGAGGACCAGTGCGGGTTGCGCTTGAGCACGATGTGCTCGCCGTTGTTCTGGTTGCTGACCACCACGTACGGGCCGGAGGAGACCGGGTGCTCGGCGTACTTGGTGCCGGTGTCCTTGGACTTGGGCACCGGTGCGAAGGACGTCTGGGTGGCCAGCAGCGGGAATTCGCCCTCGGGCTTGTTCAGGTGGAAGACGATGGTCTTCGCGTCGGGCGTCTGGATCGACGCCAGGCCCTTCGGATCCTTGTACGGGCCCTGGTAGTCCGCCGCGCCGACCAGCCAGTCCCGCAGGTAGGGGGCGCCGCCGGACAGTTCGGGCGCGAAGGAGCGCTCGATGTCGTACTTGATGTCGGCGGTGGTGATCGGGCTGCCGTCCTCGTAGGTCAGGCCGTCCTTGAGGTGGTACGTCCACACGGTGGCGTTCACGCTGGGCTCGCCGGTGTTCGTCGCGAGGTCCGGGACGACCTTGGAGCCGGCCGCGCCGTTCGCGCGGTTGCGGGTGGTCAGGGTCCGGTAGACCAGCGAGGGGATGTTGCCGCCGCCGGAGGTGTAGAGGCGCGCGGGGTCGAAGTCCTCCTGCGCCTGGTTGTTCAGCACGTAGAGGGTGCCGCCCTTGTGCGGCGCGCCGTCGCCGCTCCCGGACTTCGCGTCGTCGCCGCTCTTGGGGCCGCAGGCGACGGCCCCTCCGGCAAGGGCCAGACCTATGGCGATCGCGCCCAGACGGCGGGACGGGGCGGACAAGTGACGCATCGTAGAACCTTTCACGGGCCTGGTTCGCAGGCATGCCGAGGGGGACGGCGCGCGGGCGCCGGAG
>JAJSZB010000421.1:0-5994 GCA_050613715.1 Streptomyces sp. IBSBF 3018 | reverse complement strand
GGCCCCACCCCCTGACCGCGGGCCGGCTCCGCGCCGGGCGTGCCGTTCCAGGGTGCCGCCCCTCGCCGGTCGGCCCCGTCCCGGGCGTGCTTTTCAGGGGCGCCGCCGCTCGCCGGTCAGCCTCGCGCCGGGCGTGTTGTTCAGGGCGCGGGGAACTGCTCCCCCAGACTCCGTCCGGGAGGTACCCCCAAAGCCCCCACCGGCCGGTGGTCCGTCCGCGACAGCAACGGCCCCTTCGGGGCGGTGACGACCTGCGGGCCGCGGGGGCGCCCAGCACGGAGCCGACGGGGGCCGGGCGGACCGGCACGGCGGGACGCCCGGCGCGAGCCGAACGCCCAGCCGGGCAGGAGTCTCACTCCTTCTTGCGCCGGCTCCCGAAGACGATCTCGTCCCAGCTGGGAACCGTCGCCCGGCGCCCGGGCCGCACCCCGTCCGCCTCGGCCTGCCGATCCGTCGTGCCGACGAGCCGCTCCCGGTGCCCGGCCACCGCCCGCGGCATCAGCACGTCCGCGTACGCGGACCCCGCGGACCCCGCCGCGCTGGCGGCCGGAGCCTCCTCCTCCGCCTCCTCGGCAGGGGCTTCGGAAGGAGGCTCGGCGTCGGGGGACGCCGTGGGAGCCGCGGGCACGACCATGTCGCCGCGGAAGCTCGGCACCGCCTCCAGCAGGCTGGTCAGCGAGTCCCGTTCCTCCGGCTCGGCCAGCTCCGCCGACGCCTCGCGCGGCTCGTCCGCGGGCCGCTCGGGGCGCTCCGCCCGGTCCGGCCGCTCGGGCCGGTCGGAGCCGCGCTCCAGCGCCCGGTCGAGCGGGCGGTCGCGCGGCAGCCGGG
Organism: Streptomyces sp. IBSBF 3018; assembly: GCA_050613715.1. GTDB lineage: Bacteria > Actinomycetota > Actinomycetes > Streptomycetales > Streptomycetaceae > Actinacidiphila. Next base: position 5,166 of record JAJSZB010000421.1, on the reverse strand, counting down.
CGATGCGCGGCACGAACGGGAAGCTCGGCTCCTGCGCCTGCGTCTGCGCGGTCTCGCCGATGAGCGAGCGCGCCTCGTCGTCCACCGCCTGCACCAGCCGCCGCGGTGGGTCGTACGTCCAGCTCGCGGAGTGCGGCTCGCCGGCCACGCGGTAGACGAGCAGGACCTCCCACGTGCCGTCGTCGCGGCGCCAGGAGTCCCACAGCACGGTGTCCTTCTCCGCGCCGCGCAGCAGCAGCCGTTCGGACACCGCCTCGCCCAACTGCGGCCCGGTGCTCTCGCCCTGACGGCGTACCGGCGTCTTCCTGGCCCGCTCGGCCATGAAGGCGCGCTCGGCCAGCACCGGACCCTCGAAGCGGCGGACCCGCTCGACCGGGATGTTGCCCATCTGGGCGACCTCCTCGGCGGAGGCGCCGGCCCGTATCCGCGCCTGGATGTCGCGGGGCCGCAGATGGCTCTCGACCTCGATCTCGATCTGCCCGAGGCGGGCCCGGTCGTTGCGGACCGCGGCACGCAGCCGCTCGTCGATGGGGAGCGTGTATTCCGTGCTGTCGGCAGCCTTGAGCACCAGTCGTGTGCCGTCGTTGCTGACGGCCACGACCCGCAGTTCGGGCACGGTTACCTCCCGGGTGGTGCCTGCCGACGTCACGTGCGTCGCTGCTCCCGCTGGACAGAGTGTGGCCTGCCCGGGTGCAGCGTGCCACAACCTTGCAGAGTTGCCCGGCGTGTCGGGACAACACGGTGACACGCCGTCATGGGACGGTAGTCGATTGGCCACGCTGTGTGACCAGTCGGGACGCCCCGGGACGAGCGCCTGCCGACTCCCCTCCCGCTCGTCCGGACCACCGGTCGGGCACCGGCGGCCAGGATCGTCACGGTACTCCATTCGGGCCAGTCAGGGGCGGCTGCCGCGCCGCCGAATGTCGTGCGGGGGGCGGGAGTTGGGTGACACGGCTCACGTCGGAGTGCGAAGTGCGCCGGGCAAAACGGGACGTACGGCTACGAACCCAGCACCCGGCGCAGGTAGTCGTTGGCGAACAGCCGATCGGGGTCCAACCGGTCGCGCAGCGCCGTGAACTCACCGAACCGGGGATACACGGATTCCAGATACGCCGCGTCGCGGGTGTGCATCTTGCCCCAGTGCGGCCGGCCGCCCACCGAGGTCATGATCTTCTCCACCGCGGTGAAGTACTCCTGGTAGCGGCTGCCGCGATACATGTGCACCGCCACGTACGCGCTGTCGCGGCCCGAGGCGGTGGACAGCGCGATGTCGTCGGCGGGCGCGACCCGCACCTCGACCGGGAAGCTGACCCGCAGGTCCGACCGCTCCACGGTGGCCTTCAGCTCGCGGATCGCCGCCACCGCGGCCTCCCGCGGGATCGCGTACTCCATCTCCACGAAACGCACCCGGCGCGGGCTGGTGAAGACCTTGTACGGCACGTCGGTGTAGGTCCGCGCGGACAGCGCGCGGCTGGACAGCTGCGCGATGCGCGGGATCACGGCGGGCGCGGCCCTGCCGACCGCGCAGGCGGCCTGGAAGACGCCGTTGGACAGCAGTTCGTCGTCGATCCAGCCGCGCACCGGCGGCAGCGGCGCGGCCGGCCCCTGGCTGCGGTTGTTCCGCTTGGTGTTGCAGCCGTCGGTGTGCGGGAACCAGTAGAACTCGAAGTGCTCGTTCTCCTCGACCAGTCGGTCGAACTCCGCCATCACCCGGTCGAAGCGCATCGGCTCCTCACGGGCGGTCAGCAGGAAGACCGGCTCGACCGCGAAGGTCACCGCGCTGATCACCCCGAGCGCGCCGAGCCCGATCCGGCCGGCGGCGAACACCTCGGCGTTCTCCCGCGCCGAGCAGGTGAGCACCGAGCCGTCCGCCGTCACCAGTTCGAAGGCGGTGATCTGCGCCGCGACGGAGCCCGAGTCGCGGCCGGTGCCGTGGGTGCCGGTGCTGGTCGCGCCGGCCACCGTCTGCACCATGATGTCGCCCATATTGGTGAGCGAGAGGCCCTCGGCCGCCAGTACCGCGTTCAGCTGGTGCAGCGGCACGCCGGCCTCGGCGGTCACGGTGCCGGCCTCGCGGTCGATCGCACGTATCGCGCTCAGCCCCTCCGGGCGGATCAGCACCCCGCCGGTGGCCGCGGCGGCGGTGAAGGAGTGGCCGGAGCCGACCGCCTTGGCCGTCAGCCCGTCGGCCGCCGCCGCGCGCAGCACCTGCGCCAGCTCCTCCGCCGAGGCGGGCGCCACCACGCGCCGCGGCAGGGCCGAGACGTTTCCGGCCCAGTTACGCCACGCCGCCGGTGCGGTCCCGGTCGCCGTGCCGGTCGGCCGGCGGGGGCCCGTCCTGGTGCGGCGGGAGGCCGAGCGGCCCGTCAGCCCCGCGCGCGTGCGGCCCATCCCTGTGCGGCTCATGGCCGTGCTCCTCCCGCTCCGGCGCCGGCCGCGGGTGCAGCCGGCGGTACCCGAGGAACGCCACCGCCACGGCGACGAGCGCCGAGCCGGCGGGTACCGCGAAGGCCGCCGAGGCGCCGTGCCCGTCGACCACCCGGCCGGCCAGCGCGGCGCCCGCAGCGACGCCCACCGCGAGCCCCGTGGAGGTCCACGTGATGCCCTCGGTCAGCCTGGACCGCGGTACCAGCTGCTCCACCAGGCCCATGGCGGTCACCATTGTCGGCGCGATCGTCAGGCCCGAGAAGAACAGCGCACCGGCCAGGAACCACAGGTTCCCGACCAGTAGTGGCGGGATCATACTCACCGCCATCAGGCAGATCCCCACCCGGAACCGCTGGGCCAGCGTCCCCGGCGGCCGCAGCAGTCCGAAGACCAGCCCGGCCAGGCACGACCCGAGCGCGTACGAGGCCAGCACCAGACTGGCCAGCGCCTTGTGGCCGCGCTCGTCGGCGAACGCCACGGTCGACACGTCCACCGCGCCGAACAGCGCCCCGGTGCCGACGAACACGCCCGCGAGGACCGGCATCCCCGGCTCGCGCAGCGCCGAGCGGCCCCCGCCGGAACCGCGCGGGTGCGCGGGCGGCTCGGTGGCGCGCTGCGCGGTCAGCAGCAGCACGCCGACGGCGAGGAAGACCGCGGCGAGCAGCGGCCCGGCCTCGGCGAACCAGACCGTGCACAGCCCGATCGACAGGATCGGCCCGAGGATGAACACGATCTCGTCCACCACGGACTCGAAGGAGTACGCGGTGTGCAGCAGTTCGGGATCGCCCCGGTGGATCGCCGACCAGCGGGCCCTGACCATCGCGCCCAGGCTCGGGGTGAGGCCGGCGCCCAGCACGCACACGAAGTACACCCAGTCCGGCGCCCCGGCGCGCACCGCCACCAGCAGGGCGGCCACAGAGGCCACCGTGACCGCGCACACCGGCGGCAGCACCCTGCTCTGACCGTGCCGGTCGACCAGGCGGGAGACCTGCGGCCCGCACACCGCCCCGGCCAGCGCGAGCGTCGCCGAGAGCGCGCCGGCCAGTCCGTACCGCCCGGTGACCTGGGAGATCATCGTCACGATCCCGATGCCCGTCATCGACAGCGGCATCCGGCCGACCAGCCCCGCGAGGGAGAAGGCGCGGGCGCCCGGCGCGGTGAAGATGGCGCGGTAAGGGCTGTGCAACGGTCCCTCCCGGGCCTGCTCACGTAAGGAACATCTCTGCTCTACACAGCTTACGGAGCCGGGCAACCGGTTTTCCCCGGCGCGATCCCGCCGGGCGGGCCGCGGGCGATGCGGGGCCGGGCGGCGCCGGGTGGCAGGATCGAGGCATGCCCGATCAGTCCGACGCGACACCCACCCCCGGCACGGCACCCGGCGCGACGTCTGCCCCGGCGCCTGCCGCGACGCCTGCCGTGACGCCCGGCGCGGCCGCCGGGGCGACGCCCGACCCGGCCCCCGGCGCCGGCGCCGACACCGCGCCCTACGACGCGCTGCTGCTGCTCTCCTTCGGCGGCCCGGAGGGGCCCGACGACGTGGTGCCGTTCCTGGAGAACGTCACCCGCGGCCGCGGCATCCCCCGCGAGCGGCTGAAGGAGGTGGGCCGGCACTACTTCCTGTTCGGCGGCGTCAGCCCGATCAACGCGCAGAACCGCGAGCTGCTGCAGGCGCTGCGCAAGGACTTCGCGGAGCACGGCCTGGACCTGCCGGTGTACTGGGGCAACCGCAACTGGGCGCCCTACCTGACCGACACGCTGCGCGAGATCAGCGACGCCGGGCACCGGCGGGTCCTGGTGCTGGCCACCAGCGCGTACGCCTCGTACTCCGGCTGCCGGCAGTACCGCGAGAACCTTGCCGCCTCGCTCGCCGTCCTGGCCGAGGAGGGCCGGCCGCGGCCGCGGGTGGACAAGCTGCGGCACTACTTCAACCACCCGGGCTTCGTCGAGCCGATGGCCGACGCGGTGCTGACCGCGCTCGCCGAACTGCCCGAGCAGGTCAGGGACGGCGCGCGGATCGCCTTCACCACCCACTCGATCCCGACCGCCGCGGCCGACACCTCCGGCCCGGTCGAGGGCCACGGCGACGGCGGCGCGTACGTCGCCCAGCACCTGGACGTCGCCCGGCTGGTCGCCGAGCGGGTGCGCGAGGCCACCGGCGTGGACCGGCCGTGGTCGCTGGTCTACCAGTCGCGCAGCGGCGCCCCGCACATCCCGTGGCTGGAGCCGGACATCTGCGACCACCTGGAGGAGGTCCACGCGGCCGGCGCGCCGGCCGTGGTGATGGCGCCGATCGGCTTCGTCTCGGACCACATGGAGGTCAAGTACGACCTCGACACCGAGGCCGCCGCCAAGGCCGCCGAGCTGGGGCTGCCGGTGTCCCGCGCCGGCACCGTGGGCGCCGACCCGCGGTTCGCCGCGGCGGTGCGCGACCTGGTGCTGGAGCGGGCCGCGGCCGAGCGCGGCGCCCGCCCGGACCGCTGCGCGCTGGGGGCGCTCGGGCCCAGTCACGACGTGTGCCCGGTCGGCTGCTGTCCGGCGAGGAACCCGTTGCCGGCCGCCGCGGGCGCCGACTGATCGCCCTGGGGCCGCAGGCCCGGACCGATCCGCCACCGGCCGCGGGCGCCGACTGCTGCTTCCCGGCCGCGGACGCCGACCGATCCGCTGTCGGCCGCGGGCGACCACCGATCCGCCCCCGGCCGCGGGCGCCCGCGGGCGGCCCGTGGCGCTCGACGGCCTGTC
>JAJSZB010000420.1:0-6007 GCA_050613715.1 Streptomyces sp. IBSBF 3018 | reverse complement strand
CCGGGACCGGGAAGCGCGCCGACACCCCGGCCCGTACCGGCGATGCCCCGGCTCGTACCGCCGATGCGCCGCCCCGCACCGAAACCCCTGCCCGTACCGACGCCCAGCCCCGTACCGAGAGCGGAAGCCGTACCGTGCCCGCAAGCGCGCCCAGATCCGTACCGCACGACGAGACCGCGCCGGAGGCGCTCATGGAACAGGCCGCGCCACGGTCGCAGGAACCGGCCGTCGTGCTCGACGGCGTGAGCAAGCGGTACGGGGAGGTGCGGGCGCTCGACGGGGTGTCGCTGACCGTCGGCCGCGGCGAGTTCTTCGGCGTGCTCGGGCCCAACGGCGCCGGCAAGACCACCCTCGTGGAGATCGTCGAGGGCATGCGGCAGGCCGACTCCGGGACCGTCACGGTGCTCGGCGGCAGCCCGTGGCCGCGCAACATCGCGCTGCTGCGCCGCATCGGCGTGCAGACGCAGACCTCGGCGTTCTTCACCCGGCTGACCGCCGCCGAGCACCTGGAGACGGTCGCCGCGCTGCACGGCCTGGACCGCAAGGCCGCGCACCGCGCGCTGGACGCCGTCGACCTCGGCGACAAGGCCCGCAGCCGCGTCGACACCCTCTCCGGCGGCCAGCGCCAGCGGCTCGCGCTGGCCACCGCGCTGGTGCACGAGCCCGACCTGATCTTCCTCGACGAGCCGACCGCCGCGCTCGACCCCGAGGCCCGCCGCTCGCTGTGGGACGTGCTGCGCTCACTGCGCGGGCAGGGCCGCACCATCGTCTACACCACCCACTACCTGGACGAGGCCGAGGCGCTGTGCGACCGCGTCGCGATCATCGCGGCCGGCCGGCTGGTCGCGCTCGACACGCCCAACGCGCTGATCCGCTCGCTCGCCGCGCCCGCCCGGCTGCTGGTGCCCGCCGACCGGATCACCCCCGACCAGGCGCGGGCCATCGAGGGCGTGGAACGCGTCCTGGTCGAGGGCGGCGAGGTGGTCATCGAGACGCACGCCGCCAACCGGGTGCTGGTCGCCGTCGGGGAGTTCGTGGACATGGACGCGATCCAGACCCGTACCGCCACTCTTGAGGACGCCTACCTGCGGCTGACCGGATCGGAGCACGCCCGATGAGCACCGCCTACGCCGCGCTGACCAGGGCCGCCTACCTGGCCTCGGTGCGCGACCGCACCACGGTCTTCTTCACCTTCGCCTTCCCGTTGGTCTTCCTGCTGGTGTTCGGCCTGCTCTTCCGCGACCAGACGGTCAACGACGGGCTGCCGTACATCAATTACACGGCGCCGGGCGTGCTGTCCTGGGGCGTCGGCAACGCCGCGCTGTTCGGGCCCGCTTTCGCGCTGATGCACTGGCGGCGCGACGACATCCTGCGGCTGGTGTGGCGCACGCCGACGCCGCTGCCGACCGTGCTCGGCTCCCGGTTCGCGGTCGCCGTCGGCACCGGCCTCGTGCAGGCGGTGCTGTTCACCGCGGTCGCGGTGCTGCCGGTGTTCGGGCTGCGGCTGTCCGGGGACTGGCCGCTGGCGCTGCCGCTGCTGGTGCTCGGCGTCACCGCGTTCCTCGCGATGGGGCTGGTCGTCGGCAGCCTCGCGGACACCCCCGAGGCGGTCGCCGCGATCGCCAACTGCGTGATGGTGCCGATGGCGTTCCTGTCCGGCGCCTTCTACCCCGCGGACCTGCTGCCCGGCTGGATCAGGACGCTGTCCTGGATCTTCCCGCTGCGCTACCTCGACCACGGGCTGACCAACGTCCTCGCCGGGCGCGCCGATCTGGGGCCGCTGGCCCTCGACTGCCTGGGACTCGCCGGCTTCGCGGCGGTCTTCGGCCTGATCGCCGCCCGCACCTTCCGCTGGAGCAACCGGACATGACCCTCGACACGGTTCATCCCCCGGCCGGGGCGGGCGGATCGCCCGAGCGCCCGGCTGCGACATCCGTAACGGCCGGGGCGGCGACGCCTGTTGGGCCGCAGCCCGGTCGGTCCGGATCACCCGGATCACCCGGATCACCCGAGCCGCTCGGCGCGCTCGGACCGCTTGAGGCCGCGGGGTTCGACCTCCAGCGGCGGCTGGCGCTGCGGGCCGCGCGGGCAGGTCTGCCCGCACCCGCCGTGGCCGTCCTCGGCGCGTACGACGTGCTGCGGCCCGAGTCGCCCGACCGGGCGCGGCACCGCGCCGCGGCGGTCGTCCACCTCACGCCCGACGCGGTGCTGGTCGGGCCGTGGGGCCCCGGCTCGTACGCGGCGACGGCTCCGGCGCCGGCCCCGGCGGACGGTGGTCCTGCCGACGATGCCGAGGCGCGCGGCGTCGACCCCACGGCGGCGGGCGATCCGGCGGGCGATCCGGTGGCCGGGCACGCGGCCGGGCATGTGGCGGAGGGCGGTTCGGCGAGCGGCGACCCGGCCAGTGGCGATCCGGCCAGTGGCGATCCGGGCGCCTGCGGGGTGTGCCTGGGGGTGCGCTGGCAGCGGCTGCGGACCCGGACCGAGCGCGAGGCGCTGGAGACCGGGCAGGACGTGACCGCGGCAGGCCGCTGGCCGGTGCTGCCGGACTACGCCGCGGATGCCGTATGGGCCCTGTACGCCTGGGCGTTCGGGGACGACGCGGGCGGTACGCGAGTCGGCCGCACGCGAGCCGGCGGCCCGGAGAGCGCCGCGCAGGCCGGCGGCGGACGCGGGCGCTCAGCCGGGCGCCCCCACGTCACCGACGCCGACGCCGCGTTGCCGAAGGTCACCCGCTACGACCTGGAGACCGGCCTGATCGGCACCGTGCCGCTGCTCACGGAACCGCTCTGCCCGCATCACCAACCCCCGCCGGAGGACGGCGCGTTGACGCTTCGGTCGCGGGAGAAGGCGGCCCCCGGCCGCTATCGGCTGCGCTCGCCGGCCGGCTACGCGCTGCCCACCGCCGCGCTCGCGAACCCGGTCTGCGGCGTGCTCGGCGCGGGCACCTGGAACGACATCACGTCGCCGACGACGGCGCCGGTGGCCGGCACGGTGTTCATGCGCGGCTACGCGGGGCTGACCGACGTGACGTGGAGCGGCCAGGCCAACTCCTTCGCGGCCAGCCGCGACCTGGCGTTCCTCGAAGGGCTCGAACGCTACGCCGGCACCCACCGCCGCTCGCCGCGCGGACTGGTCACCGCGTCGTACGACAGCCTCGGCGACCGTGCGCTGGACCCGCGCGACTGCGGCCTGTACACCGACGAGACGTACGCCGCCGACCCGATGCTCGCGCCGTTCGACCCGGCCCGCCCGATCCCGTGGGTGCGCGGACACTCGCTGCGCGACGACCGGCCGCTGCTGGTGCCCGCCCGGCTGGTCTACTACAGCGCCGGCACCGACGCCGACCACTTCGTCTTCGAGTGCTCCAACGGCTGTGCGACCGGCAGTTGCCTGGAGGAGGCGATCCTCTTCGGCCTGCTCGAACTGATCGAGCGCGACGCCTTCCTGAACGGCTGGTACGGCGACGCGCCGCTGCCCGAGATCGACCTCGCGTCCTGCGACAGCCCGGTGATCCGCGCGATGACCGACCGCGCCGCGCTGTGCGGCTACGACGTGCACGTCTACGACAACCGCATCGACCTGCCGGTGCCGGTGGTCACCGGGCTCGCGGTCCGGCGCGACGAGGGGCCGGGCACGCTGGCCTTCGCCGCGGGCGCGGCGCTCGACCCGGAGACCGCGGTGGAGTCCGCGGTCTCCGAGATCCTCACCTACCTCCCGCACCTGCCCCGCCAGGTCGCCGAGCGGCCCGCCGAACTGGAGGCGATGGCCGAGGAATTCGGCCTGGTCCGCCGACTCCCGGACCACGCGGCGCTGTTCGGGCTGCCCCGGATGAAGGAGCATGTGCGCGGTTATCTGCGGCCGCCCGCCGTACGGTCGTTGGCCGACACGTACGCCGAGTGGGAGCGGAGCGGCCGGCCGCGGGGGACCGATCTGCGCGAGGACGTGCTGGCGCTGCGCGACGCGCTGGCGGACGCGGGCTTCGACGTGATCGTGGTCGACCAGACCACGCCCGAGCAGCGGCGGGCCGGTCTGCGCACGGTGTGCACCATCGTGCCGGGGCTGCTGCCCATCGACTTCGGCTGGGCGCGGCAGCGCGCGCTGACGATGCCGAGGCTGCTGACCGCGCAGCGGCGCGGGGGGCTGCGCGACCGGGACCTGCGCGTGGACGAACTGCGGCGCGTGCCGCACCCGTTCCCGTGAGAAGGCGCTGACGCCGGGGCCGGGCGTGCGTCTGCGGTGCCGGTGCCGGCGTCGGCACCAGAGGCGCGACGGCCGAAGGGCCCGCGGGCCGGGGAGCCGGCCGCGGACCCTTCGGTCCCAGCGGTGGAACGGGTGGAGCAGGGGTCAGGCGGTGCAGCTCGTCGTGCTGGTGGTGCTCGAGCAGGTGCTGGTGCTGGAGCAGCTGGTCGACGAGCCGAGCATGACCTCGCTCGCGTCGGAGTAGTCGGTGATCTCGAACGTCTCGGACTCCAGCTCCAGGATCTCCTGGGCGAGGGAGGCGAGCGGAGTGTCCAGCTTGGAGATGTCAGCCATGGTGACTCCTTCTCGGCGGGGTCGAAATCCGGCAGGCCGCCGCCTGCCGGCTCCGGCGGCCCACCTCGGGCCGCGACTCCTTTTCTACGCGCGTCCACTGGCACATCCGCTGGCCGATCGCTGTCACATCGCTGTCACCCCTGCGCGGGGTGCTGCTGTCGTGAACGCGGTGGCGGGCGGCAGTGGTGGCGGAGGTGCGGGTGGGGTGAGTGGTGTTGTCGTGACAGGAGGGGTGCGTCCGTGAGGCGGGAGGGCGTGAGCGGGGCGATGGACGCGGTGTCCGAGGCAAGGGACGTGGCGTCCGGGGCGGCGGACGTGGCCTCCGCGGTGACGGGTGAGGCGTCCGCCGTGGCCGGTGACGCGGGCGCGGTCGGCGCCGAGGTGCTCGCGGAGGCGGCGCGGCTCTACGCCGAGGTGCACCGCGAGCCGGAGCTGTCGGGCGCGGAGGAGCGGACCGCGGCACGGTTCGCCGGCCGGCTGCGTACCACCGGGTACGAGGTCGCGACCGGCGTCGGCGGCCACGGCGTGGTGGGCGTGCTGCGCCGCGGCGACGGGCCGACCGTGCTGCTGCGGGCCGAACTCGACGCGCTGCCGGTGCGCGAGGCCACCGGGCTGCCGTACGCGAGCACGGTCACCGAGCCGGTGCCGGTGATGCACGCGTGCGGCCACGACGCGCACCTCGCCTGCGTGGCCGGCGCCGCGCACGCCCTGGCCGCGGACGCCGGCGGCTGGCGCGGCACGCTCGTGGTGGTCGGCCAGCCGGCCGAGGAGACGCTGACCGGGGCCGCCGCGATGCTCGCCGACGGCCTCTATGAGCGGTTCCCCGCGCCCGGCGTGGTGCTCGCGCAGCACACCGTGCCGCTGCCCGCGGGCATGGTCGCGCACGCCGAGGGCCCGCTGCTCGCGGCGAGCGCGACGGTCGAGGTGGTGCTGCACGGCCGCGGCGGCCACGCGTCCGCGCCGCACCTGGCCGTCGACCCGGTGGTGGCCGCGGCGGCGCTGGTGCTGCGGCTGCAGACGATCGTCTCCCGCGAGACCGGGCCGGGCGAGCCGCTGGTGCTGACCGTCGGGTCGCTGCACGCGGGCGGCGCGGGGAACGTCATCCCGGAGTCGGCCGCGCTCGAAGTGACGCTGCGGGCGTTCGCGCCGCGCACGCTGGACCGGGCGCTTGCCGCGGTGCGGCGGATCGTGCACGCGGAGGCGGCGGCGTCCGGCGCGGACCGTGAGCCGGAGATCCGCGAGGTGGCGCGGTCGGGGGTCACGGTCAACGATCCGGCCGCCGGGGCGGCGGTGCGGCGGGCCCACGAGTCCGCGTTCGGGGCGGGGCGGGTGACGCGCTGGCAGCCGTCGACGGCCACGGAGGACTTCCCGCTGCTCGGCCCGGCCGGGGAGCACCTGCACGGCGTGGCCGGCATCCGCAGCGCGTACTGGATGCTCGGCTCGGTCGTGAATTCCAGCCTCAGTCTCATCA
>JAJSZB010000041.1:0-29898 GCA_050613715.1 Streptomyces sp. IBSBF 3018 | reverse complement strand
CCGATCCCCCGCCCGACACGCCGCCGCCCTCCGCCGTCCGGGCGGCACGAACCGCCGCCGGCCGACTTCAGCCGCGCAGGCCGAGCGCCTCGCGGCCCGCGTACCGGGACCGGCCGCCCAGCTCCTCCTCGATCCGTACGAGCTGGTTGTACTTGGCCGTGCGGTCCGCGCGGGACAGCGAGCCGGTCTTGATCTGGCCGCAGCCGGTGGCGACGGCGAGATCGGCGATCGTGGTGTCCTCGGTCTCGCCCGAGCGGTGGGACATCACCACGGTGTAGCCCGCGCGGTGGGCGGTGGTGACGGTGGCCAGGGTCTCGGTGAGCGTGCCGATCTGGTTGACCTTGACCAGGATGGAGTTGGCGATCCCGTCGCGGATGCCGGCGCGCAGCAGGGTCTCGTTGGTGCAGAACACGTCGTCGCCGGTGAGCTGGACGCGGTCGCCGAGCCGGGCGGTGAGGGCCTGCCAGCCGGCGTGGTCGTCCTCGGCCATCGGGTCCTCGATCGAGGCGACGGGATAGCGCTCGACCAGGGCGGCCAGGTGGTCGGCGTGCTCCTCGGACGTACGGCGCACGCCCTCGCCGCGGTAGTCGTAGACGCCGTCGCGGAAGAACTCCGAGGCGGCCGGGTCCATCACGACGGTGATGTCGGAGCCGGGCTTGTAGCCGGTGCGCTCGACGGCGCGGACGACGAACTCCAGCGCCTCGTCGGCGGTGCGCAGGTCGGGGGCGAAGCCGCCCTCGTCGCCGACGTTCACGCTGTGGCCGGCCGCGACGAGATCCGCGCGCAGCGTGTGGAAGACCTCCGAGCCCATCCGCACGGCCTCGGCGAAGCTGCTCGCGCCGATCGGCGCGATCATGAACTCCTGGAAGTCCAGCGGGTTGTCGGCGTGCGCGCCGCCGTTGACGATGTTCATCATCGGCACCGGCAGCAGGCGCGCGTCCACCCCGCCGACGTAGCGGTACAGCGGCAGGCGGTGCGCGGCCGCCGCGGCCTTGGCGACGGCGAGCGAGACGCCGAGCAGCGCGTTGGCGCCCAGGCGGGACTTCGCCGGGGTGCCGTCCAGCGCGATCATGGCGCCGTCCACCGCCGCCTGGTCCTCGGCGTGCAGCCCGGTCACCGTGTCCGCGATGCCCTCGTTGACGGCGTCGACGGCGCGGCGCACGCCCTTGCCGTGGAAGCGCGCGGGGTCGCCGTCGCGCAGTTCGACGGCCTCGCGGGCGCCGGTCGAGGCGCCCGAGGGGACGGCCGCGCGGCCGAGCGACCCGTCCTTGAGCTCCACGTCCACCTCGACGGTCGGGTTGCCCCGGCTGTCGATGATCTCCCGTGCGACGACCCGGCTGATCGCGGTCATGTCCGTCTCCCCACGTCGGGCCCGCGCCCCGGCGAGCCATAAGTTCCCACCCGAAACAAAGTGGGTACAGAAAGGGAATCTACTATGGCCCCATGAAGATGCACAACGCCGACGCGACGTGCGGCATCGCCCGGGCCGCGGTCGTGACGGGCGACTGGTGGAACGTCCTGGTGCTGCGCGAAGTGGCCCGCGGCCGGGTCCGCTTCGATGCGATCGCGGCCGAACTGGGGCTGTCCCGCAAGCTGCTCACCGAGCGGCTCGGCGCGCTCGTCGCCCGCGGGGTGCTGCGCCGCAGCCTCTACCAGCGGCGCCCGACCCGTTACGAGTACCTGCTCACCGACGCGGGCGAAGCGCTGCTCCCGGTGCTGGTCGCCCTCCAGGAGTGGGGCGACCGGTGGATGCCGGGCGAGGGCGGCGCGGCGGGGGGTGCGGCCGCGGCACACGAGACGGTGAACGGGACGGGGGGCGAGGCCGCTTCGGGCGAGGCGGCGAGCGGCACGGGGGGCGACGTCGCCGACGACGCGGTGGACGGACGCCCGGCCGCGGCCGTGGACGCGACCGCGGAAGCGACCGCGGACGCAGGGGCGGACCGCGGCGGACGCGCGCGCCTCCGGCGCCTGGCCGGCACGCCGCTGCCGGCGGTCGAACTCCCGGCGGCGCACGGGGCGCCCCAGCCGCTGGCGCCGGCGGACGCCCGGGCGACCGTGCTCTTCACCTTCCCCGGCGCCGATGTGACGGGCCGCCAGGACCCGGCGGCCCCCGCCGCGTCCGGACACCGGCTGTTCGCCGACGCCTGGCCGGAGCTGCACGCGGCCGGCGTCGCCGTACGCGGCATGGCCCTGCAGTCCCCGCGCGAGCTGGCCGAACACGGCGGCCCGCTTCCGTATCCACTGCTCAGCGACCAGCGGCACCAGGTCACCGCCGCGCTGCGGCTGCCGGTCCTGCGCGACGCCGACCGGCTGCGCCTCGAATCCGCCGTGCTGGTGGTCGACGCGGCACACCGCGTACGGCACGCGCTGTTCCCCGTCACGGACCCGGGCACGGCGGTGGCCCGGTCGCTCGAACTGGCCAGGGCGTGCGCGGCGGCCGGCCCGGACGCGCCGGGACGGCGCACCCCCGCGCCCGGGAGCCGTGCGGACCCCCGGGACCTCCGGAGCCCGTACCGGCCGTGATCCCCCGCGGGCGGCTGGTTCATACTCGGCGCATGGAACTGGTGACGATCGCCGACATCGAGGCCGCCGCGAAGCGCGTGGAGGGCGTCGCGGTACGCACTCCGCTGCTGTTCCAGACCTGGGACCCGCGCGGGTCGCTGTGGCTCAAGCCGGAGAACCTCCAGCCCATCGGCGCGTTCAAGCTGCGCGGGGCGTTCAACGCGGTCGGCGCGCTGGACGACGCGGCGCGCGCCCGGGGCGTCGTGACGTACTCCAGCGGCAACCACGCGCAGGCCGTCGCGTACGCGGCGCGGCACTACGGCGTGCCCGCGGTGATCGTCGTCCCGGACATCGCGCCGCGCATCAAGGTGGAGGCCACCCGCGGGTACGGCGCGGAGGTCGTCCAGGTGCCGATCGACGAGCACGAGGCGGAGGCTCACGAACTGGCCGCGGCGCGGGGGCTGACGCTCGTGCCGCCGTTCGACGACCGGGCGATCATCGCCGGTCAGGGCACCGCGGGGCTGGAGATCGCCGAGGACCTGCCGGACGTCGAGGTCGTGCTGGTGCCGGTGAGCGGCGGCGGGCTGGCCTCGGGCGTCGGGGCGGCGATCAGGGCGAGGTGCCCGCGGGCCCGCGTCATCGGCGTCGAGCCCGAGTTGGCCGCCGACGCGACCGAGGGGCTGCGGCTCGGCCACCGGGTGGACTGGCCCACCGCCGACCGGGCCCGTACGATCGCCGACGGCCTGCGCGCCCAGCCCTCCGACCTCACCTTCGCGCACCTGCGCGAGGTGGTCGACGCGATGGTGACCGTCACCGAGGACGAGATCCGCGACGCGATCCGCGTGCTGGCCCGCCGCGCCCGCCTGGTGGCCGAGCCGAGCGGCGCCGCGACGACCGCGGCCTACCTCTCCCACGCCGCCGAACTCCCCCCGGGCCGCACGGTGGCGGTGGTCTCCGGCGGCAACATCGACCCGGAGCTCCTCGGAACCCTCCTGTCCTGATCCCCCGGCCGTCCCCGCCCCTCCCCCGCCGGCTCGGGAACGCGCGGGGGGGGCCCCCCGGGGGGGGGGGGGGCGGGGGGGGGGGGGGGGGGGGGGCGCGGGGGGGGGGTGGGGCCGGAACGCGCGGGGCCCCCCCCCGTGTACGGGCGGGCCCTGGTGCTCCGGGCGGTCGGGCCCGGGTCAGACGATCGCGACCGGGCCGTCCCAGGCGTCGCGGTCGACGGTGATGGTGTAACCCTTGCGGGTCTCCTTGCTGTTGACCGTGTACTGGTGGCCACGGCTGTGGTCGGTGTACAGGCCGGCGGCCCAGGGCCAGTCCGTGGTCGTGGTGGCCTTGCCGTCGTACAGGGCGTACCAGAGGTTGCCCGGCAGGTCGGTGCGGTTCGTCGCGGTGGCGACCGCCTTGGCACTGGAGGACGTGAAGCCGTAGTAGCCGGCCCGGTACGTCTTGGCGCGCAGCGCCTTGGTGAAGGACCGCACGTACGTCAGCACCGCGTTGTTGCACGAGGTGTTGGTGATGTCGTACGACTCCATGTCGAGGTAGACCGCGGAGCCGGCCTTCATGCCGAGGGCCGCGGCCTTCGCGACCGCGTCGTTGCCGTCGCTCGCGCCGAGCGCGGTGGCCGTCGCCGCGGTGATCTTCTCCTTGCTCGTGCCCGTCTGGCACGGCGGCTGGGCGCCGACGTAGATCGGGACGAGCTTCCAGCCGGACGCGTTGACGGTCTTCACCCAGGACGCGGTGAGGTTCGGCTGCGCGCAGCCGCGGTTCTTACCGCCGACGTAGACGGCCGCGGCGCCGTAGTAGCCGTCGGACCGCCACGCCTTCATCGCCGATGCCGACGGCGCCGTGCAGGCGTCGAAGGCCCGCCCGGTGAACGTCCGCTGCGCGGGCCAGGTGGTCGCGGCCATCGACGTCTGCGCCATGACCACTCCCCCCGCCACGACCGCGGCGCCCGCCGTGCCCCAGGCGATGTAGCGGCCCTTCCTGGACAGTCTGTGCTTGGACAGCCTGGACAATCCCCACCCTCACTCGTTCGTTCGGCAGCGCTCTGCCGCTGATCTGGCGTCGGCCCGATCGGGCCGACGCCAGATCGTAGAGGCAGCCAACTCCACGCCCCGCACCCGGGGTCGGTCCCGGGTGAGGCTGGGCCTGGAGGCGTTCGCGGAGGTCGGTCTCCTCGGGAGTGAACGGGTCGCCGGGCGGACATGCTCCGGGATCCGCCGCGGGCCCCGCCGTGCGAACGAGGGTGGCGCGGCGACATCTACGTGACGCATCATCAGCCCCGTGAGCCGCGCCCGTCGTGGGCGGGGGCGTGCGCAGGACGCGAAAAGGGGAGGGACCGGATGAGCGACGGCAGGCGGGGGATCAGCCGGCGGGCGGTACTGGCGGGGACGGTGCTCGGCGGCACGGCCCTGTCGGCGGCGCCGGCCCGGGCGCTGACCGCCTCCAGGACGGCCGCCGCGGTGGCGCGGTCGTACACCTCGGGCGGGCACACCGTCGTCGCCGAGCCGCTGGCGAACGCGGACGGGACGAATCCGCTGCTCCAGATCAGGGACGTCAACCGCGCCGGCCAGGTGCTGGGCCTGATCGAGACGGATGACGGCGTCACGCAGCAGTGGCTGCCGGCGATCTGGGCCGACGGCCGGGTCACCGTGCTGCCGCCACCCGTGGAGGGCGCGTACTGCAGCGCGACCCGCCTCAACGACCGGTGCCAGGCGGTTGGTCAGTACACCCTCGCCGGCCGCTCGCACGCCACCGTGTGGACCGACGGCGTGCCGCGCGTGCTGGACATCGGCACCAACTACAGCGAGGCCACCGCTCTCGACAACGCCGGGCGGGTCGCGGTCCGCGGCTTCGACACGCAGGGCGGGGACACCGCCACCTGGAACACGGTCTGCCTCGTCGACGGGACCACGGTGACCACGATCGACGCCAGGAGCGGCGCGGCCCTGCGCGCGCAGGCGGTCAACGACCGGGGCGAGGTCCTGGTGACCACGTTCGTACCGCAGGGCGGCCCCAAAGGCGCGTTCCTGTGGCATGACGGAGCCGTCGTCGCCGACTTCAGCACCCTGGACGGCTACCGCGGCCTCCAGGGCGTCGCCGGCCTGAACGTCGCCGGGGACGTCGCGGGCGACTACTCCTCGCCGTACGGCGGGCCCGACCCGCGCGGCTTCATGTGGTCCGGCGGCACCCTCACGACCTTTACCGGCCCGGGCGACGGGACTGCCTCGCTGTCCGATCCCGAGCGATGGCGGGTGCTCAACGACGCCGGCGACGTCGTCGGCGCCAGCAGCACTCCCGGCGCCCGACGCCCCTTCCTGTGGAGCCACGGCGAGGTCACCGACCTCGGCACCCTCGGCGGCACCAACGCCTACCCGGTCGGAGTCAACAACGGCCGGCAGGTCACGGGCGTCTCCATGCTCGCGGACGGCTCCTACAGCATCTTCCTGTGGCGCGCGGGCGAGATGATCGCCGTCACACCGCCGCCCGGATTCGCCGACATGTCCGTCAACGCGATCACCGAACAGGGCGCCCTGCTGGGCAGCGCCACGACCGCCGATCGCTCCCGGACCGTGTACTTCCGCTACACGGTCCTGTGAGCCGTACGGACCGAGCCGTACAGCGGACCCGACCCGCCCCCAGCCGGCGTGGAGTGGGGCGGGCCCGCGGCACCGCCCGTGCGCGGCCCACTCCACGCCGGCGGTGCCGGCGCAGGGTCAAGAACTCGCTCACCTCCCGGACGCCGTTGCAGGAGGCGACGACCACTGGAAGCCGCCGGGGTTCAGGGCACGGGGCTCAGGGGCCGGGGCTCAGTCGGCGACGGTGAGCACGAGCTTGCCGCGGGTGCGGTCGGTCTCGCCCGCCCGGTGGGCGTCGGCGGCCCGTTCCAGCGGGAAGGTGTCCGCCACCTCGACGCGGACCGCGCCGGAGTCGACCAGCCCGGCGATCGTCGTGAGCGCGGCGGAGTCCGGCTCCACCAGGAACGGGCTGGTGCGCACCCCGGCCTGCCCGGCCGCGGCGGCCAGGCGGTCCGAGACGCCGCCGGGGATCGACACGACCAGGCCGCCGGGGCGGACCACGGACACCGAGCGCGCGTCGGTGCGGTCCACGTCGCCGACCAGGTCGATGACCACGTCGACCTCGCCGGTCGCCTCCTCGAACGGCTGCCGGGTGTAGTCGACGGTCAGGTCCGCGCCCAACTCCTTGAGCCACGCGTGCCGGGGCTCGCGGGCGGTCGCCACCACCTCGGCGCCCAGGTGCTTGGCGAACTGCACCGCCAGGTGCCCGACGCCGCCGGCCGCGGCGTGCACGAGCACCCGCTGCCCGGCCCGCACGTCCGCGGTGTCGACCAGCGCCTGCCACGCGGTGAGCGCCGCCAGCGGCAGCGCCGCGGCCTCGACGTGGCCGATCGAGGCCGGCTTGCGGGCGAAGTGGCGGGAGGGAGCGGTGACGAACTCCGCGTAGGCGCCGGCGGGTCGCGGGAACCACGGCATCGCGTAGACCTCGTCGCCGGGCGCGAGCGTGGTGACGCCGAAGCCGACCTCCTCGACCACGCCCGAGACGTCCCAGCCCAGCACCAGCGGCAGCGTCTGGAGCCCCGCCATGCCCCGGCCGGCCCGGGTCTTCCAGTCCACCGGGTTGACGCCCGCCGCGTGCACGCGCACCAGCACCTCGGTCGGCAACGGCTCGGGCCTGGCGACCCGCGCCGGGGTCAGCACCTCGGGTCTGCCGAACCGCGCGACGGTCACGGCCCGCATGGTGTGCGCGCCCGCCGTGCTGGTGTGCTCGCCGGCCCGCGTGCCGGTGTGGTCGGCCGCCCGCGGGTGCTCGCCGACCCGTGTGTGCTCGCCCGCCCGCGTGCTGGTGTGCTCGCTCATGTTCCTCGCTCATCTCCGTCGTCCGCGCTGTCGCGCCGGGCAGGTGCCCGGCGGTGTCCAGCCTGCCGGGCGCGAGGGACGGCGGATGAGTGGCCGGGGGGACACCTGCCGTACCATTCCGGCCACATCCACACCGGCCGCAGGGCACACCACGCGCCGGAGCCGGCGGAGCGCGGCGGGCGTGCCCCGGCTTCGCTCGCGGACGCGGCGTGCGTCACAACAGGGCCGGCGCAACCTCCGGGACGGATTCCCCGGACGCCGGGTGATCCGGACCGCCGGCCGGGGCCGCGGCACGCAGCGCCGCTTCGACCCGGCGGTTGCTGGTCATGGACGCCGTGACGGCCGTCATCGCCAGGAGGAGCACGGCGGCGGCGTACAGCGGGGTGCGGACGTCGTAGGCGGTGGCCAGCCAGCCGCCGAGGAAGGCCCCGACGGGCGCGGCGCACATGGCCAGCATGCGGGAGGTGGAGGCGACCCGGCCCATGAGGTGCGACGGGACGATCGCCTGCCGGAGGGAGGGGGCGAGCACCATCGTGGCGCCCATGCCGGCCCCGCAGACGGCGAGCGCCGGCCCTGCCGCATAGGCGTTCGGGGCGGCGGCCAGGCCCAGGACGGCAAGCCCCTCGACGGCCGCCGTGCAGGTCAGCGCGGTGCCGGTGCCGAGCCGTCGGCCGAGGCGGGAGGCGATGCCCGCGCCGAGCAGCCCGCCGGTGGCCTCCGCGGTGAGGAGCAGGCCGAAGCCGTAGGTGTCGACGCCGAGGCTGTCGTGCGCGTAGAGGGCGAGAACGGTCTCCACGGCGAGGAAGGCGATGTTCCCGACCGCCGGGCGGAGCGCGAGCCCGAGCAGCAGCCGGTCGCGGAAGACGTACGAGGCTCCGGCCCGCGCCTGCCGGAGCAGCGGCTCGCGGATCTCCGGCACGGGCCGGGGCACGGCGGGAAGCGACCGTACGAGCAACGCGGAGAGCAGGAACGACACCGCGTCGGCCAGCAGCGGAACCGCCCGCCCGAGTGCCAGCAGCGCACTGCCCGCGGGCGGCCCGGCGAAGCCGGACATGGCGGTCTGGGCGCCGCGCAAACGGGAGTTGGCCCGCTCCAGGAGCGCGGGATCGCGGCCGAGCAGGCCCGGCAGGTAGGCCGTGGCCGCGGTGTCGAAGAAGAGTCCGCCGAGGCCGAGCAGGAAGGCGACGGCCGCGAGCAGCGCAACGCTCAGGACGCCGGACGCGGCTGCCGCCGCGGTTATGGCGAGCAGCACCGCACGCGCCGCGTCCATGACCCACATGGTGCGCCGACGGTCCCACCGGTCCACCAGCGCGCCGCCGAGCACCCCGAAGAGCAGCCACGGCAGCGTCCCGGCCGCCGTGACGACGGCGAGCGCCATCGGGTCCCGTGTCAGCGTCAGCGCGATCAGCGGCAGCGCGGCATGCGACACGCCGTCGCCGAGCGAGGACACCGCCTGCGCGGTCCACAGCCGTCCGAAGCCGGCCGGCAACGTCCGAACGCGTGGGGTCACTTGGCGTCCCCTTCGGCCTGCTCGCGCCATGCCGGGTGGAACAGTGCGAAGACGAGCGACGTGTCGGGCAGCGACGGATCGGACAGCTGCCGGTACTCGTCCGCCAGGGCGTGCAGCCGCGCTCCCAGCTGCGCGAACTGCTCCTCGGTGAGCCGCAGGTGCGCCATCCGTACGTGCCGCTCGCCGTCCGCCGGCGACGCCTCCAGGTCTGCCACCGCATGGCGCATCAGCACGTCCGGCCCTCCCTCACCGGGGTCGGGCAGCGCGATCGACCGGGCGGCCATCGCGTAGTACCGCTCGGTGACGCCCCGAACCTTCCGTGTCCGTACCACCCTGACCAGGCCGGCCCGCTCCAGCAGCCGCACGTGATAGCTGGAACTTCCCTTCGCAAGGCCCACCCGCTCGGCGATCTGCGTGATCGTCGCCGGCTCGAAGCGGAGCACGGCCATGATCCGGTGGCGCGTGAGGTTGGAGACGGCGCGCAGCTGCTCGTCCGTGGTGACGTGAAACGTCTCGGGAAGATCGTCGGTTGGCATGCCCACAATGGTCAACGTTTCTTGACCATTGCGCAAGGGGTTTGCCGATCGGGGGGTTACGAACGCCGGGGTGCTTTCGACAGCGCCTCGTCCGTGGGGGGTCGGACTACGTGTGAGAGCCGCGGACGACCGCCAGCCCGCCGACCCGGGTCGTGATGCCCGCGGGGCCGCGCCGGGCCGACGCGAGCACGGCGGCCGGTCGGCCGAGTGCGTCGCCCTGCTCCACCTCGATCGCGATCGTCCGCGCGCCTGCCGTGTCGAGCAGGTGGGCGGCCAGGCAGCCGGTGCTGTTGGCGTTGGCGACGTCCTCGTCGACACCGATGGCCGGCGCGAACATCCGCGCCGCACCCGGCCCGTCGCCCACCGGCGGTACGTACACGAAGCAGCCGAGGAGCCCGTACCGGCGGCACGCCTCGGCGAGCCTGCCCGGACGGGGGCGGACCCGCAGCAGCGCCGACCGGTCACGGACCGGCACGAGCATGCGTGGCGCGCCGGGCGAGGCGATCCGCGGCGCGTCGGCCGGATGCGGATCGTCCGCGGTCAGCCCGAGCGCGGCGACGACCGCGGCGCGCTCGTCGGGCGCCGGGTCGCGCAGCGCGACGCGGCCCTGGTCGAACCACACCTCGATGCCGGCGGGGCGGCGGATCGCGACGGTGTCGAACGTGCGCCCGCCGGTGTGCTGGCGGTCCTTCAACTCGTCCAGCGCGGTGCGGGCCAACCGTACGGCCTGCGCGGCGACGGTGCCGTGGCCGCAGCCGGACAGTTCGGCGGCGGCGGTGAAGAACCGGACCGGCAGGCCCCCGTCCGGCGTCCGCCCCGGGCCGAGGAACGCCGCGTGCGAGGCGCCGGCCGCGGCGGCGACCGCGCGCCGGTCCGCGTCCGTCGCCGCCGGGTCGTCGTCGGCGACGGCCGTGGGGCTACCGCCCCGGCCGTCGCGCCGCACGCACGCATCGACCACCGTGACACCCGGCCAGACCATCGGCCCTCCCCTGACGCTCGCTGACGGCGCGATCAGGCCGCGAGCTTAGGGGCGACGGCCCTTGCGCGCTCGTGGAGGTGGCGGGCGGTGGGGTTCTTGAGGTGCGGCCGGATGAGGCGGAACATCTCGACGATGCGCTGGTCGGCACGCCGGATCGGACGAGGGGGAAGTCGTCCAGCGCGGTGTGCCATGTCACGCACGCGGCTTCGAGGTGACCGAGGGACAGCTGGCGTTCCGCCAGGAGTTGGCGCTTTCTGACCCGGGTTCCGCGGTAGACGTCGGGGCGCAGGCGGTCCGCCTGCTCCAACGCTCCGACAGAGCCTTGGATGTCCCCCAGTTCGAAACGCACATGGCTGATGTGATCGTTCAGCGCCGCGGGCGTGTACCGTCCCGGCTCCCCTTGCGATTCGGCCCTCTCGATCGCGGACTCGCTGCCCCCTGGCCGGGTTACTCGGCCGGGGCGGCCTGATCGACGGGCCGGCAGTTCGTCTCCGCCGGATCGAGGACGAGGCCGGCCCGACGCCCCTCAGCCACCGGGGGGCCCGGCCCGGCGCTCCGGTGCTGACGCGGTCTGCGGTGCCGAGCGCCGCGTGCGGCGCGGCAACACGGGAGATGCGGCGCGCCGAAGCCGCTTCCGACGATGAGGGAAGGCATCGTCGAGGAAAGGTTGCAGCAGTGGCCGAGACCTTGTGCACGCTGTTCGCGCGGGCGCTGGACCGCGAACACTTCGGGCCCGACGAGGACTTCTTCGAGTACGGCGGCCAGTCCGTGTCGGCGATGCTGCTGGTGTCGCGGATCGGCGAGGAACTGGGCGCCGAGGTCGCCCTGTCCGAGCTGTTCGAGGCGCCCACTCCGAACCGGCTCGCGCAGCGGCTCGGCATCACTGCCGAGAGCCCACTGGAGCGAGCGGAGGCCGGGGGCGCCGCCGCGGAGCCCGGGGGGACGCGGCGGGACGCCGGGACGCCGACCGCCGCCGCGCCGCCCGACGCCCTGCCCCTGGCGCCGTGCCAGGACTTCTTCTGCGTGATGGACAAGGGCAGCGAGAGCGGCGCGTTCGGCGTCCGGCACCTGATGATCAACAGCTGGCGACTGACCGGGCCGATCGACGTGGCGGCCCTGCAGGGCGCGCTGGACGACGTCGTGGCGCGGCACGAGAGCCTGCGCACCGTCGTGGTACGCGAGGCCAGTCCCCGCTATCAGGTCGTGGAAGCGGCCAAGCCCGTCCGGCTCACCGTGCGCGAACTGCCCGCGCCTGCCGGGCCGGAGCGCGAGCGGCTGAGCGACGCGGTGCTGGCCGACGCGTCGACCGAGGACTTCGACGTGCGCGACCTGCCGCTGCTGCGCGCGGTGCTGGGCCGGTTCGCGGCGGACGACGCGGTGCTGGTGCTGACCATGCACCACAGCGCGGGCGATGCCTGGTCGGCGCAGGTGGTGATGCGCGACCTCGCCGCCTTCTACGCGGAGCGGACCGGGCACGGCCCGGCCGCGCTCCCTGAGGTCCGCCAGTACCGCGAGCACGCGCTGGCGGAGGCCGCCCGCAGGCAGCGCGGCGAGGAGCCGCCCGACCTCGGCCTGTGGCGTGAACGCCTGCGGGGCGCCGAGGCGTTCTCCATCCCGGCGTCCCCTCCGGCGCGGCCGGAGCCGGGGCGCGGCGCGTACGTCATGCGCAACTTCGAGGTCGGCGCGGCGACCGGAGCGGCGGTGCAGCGGCTGGCCGCGGAGACGGGCAGCACCCCGTACATGGTGATGTTGTCCGCCTTCTACCTGCTGGCGCACGGACTTGGCGGCGGCACCGACCTGACGGTGACCACCTTCAGCTCCGGGCGCGCCGAGCCCACCTTCCGCGACACCGTGGGACTGTTCATCAACATGCTGCCGCTGCGCACCGACCTGGCCGGGGCGGCCTCCTTCCGTGACGTGGTCCGCCGCGCCCGCGAGACCTGCGTCGAGGCGTTCTCCCACGAGGTGCTTTTCGGCGACATCGACCGCGTCGCGCCCGACCTGTTCGGCCCGGACGGGCTGACCGGGCGCATCGCGCCGACCTTCGAGATGGTCCAGTCTCCGCTGTACGGCCGCACCGGCACGGCCGGCGACCTCCGCTACGCCGAGTCCCACCACGAGGCGCCCCCCGAGGGCGACTGCCCCGACCTCGCCGACGGCATGCTCTGGGTCGTCGGCCTGGTCGGGCCCGGCCGCTACGCCGGCACCGTCCAGTACCGCCGCGACGAGTTCTCCTCCGCCGCGGTCGCCGACATGGTCGCCCGATACCTCACCATCCTCGACACCCATGTGGCCGACCCGGACGCGAAGCTGTCGCTCGAAGCGGGGTGAAGCACGCGGGCCGATCCCCCGCCGCGCCCAGGCGTCCGGGCCGGCGGGGACGGCCGACGCGGGGGCGCCGTGAACGGCCGGACGGAGCGGTCAGGGCTCCTGGGCGAGCCGCACCCGGTCGATCTTGCCCGCGGGGGTTCGCGGCAGAGCCGGCAGCAGCCGGACCCTGGCCGGGCGCATCGGCGGGGGAAGACGGTCGGCGAGCCAGCGGCGGACGTCGCGGGCGGTGAGGCCGGGGGCGGCGACCGCGAAGAGGGCCAGGTGCGGTTCTGAGCCCAGGCCCGAACCGCCCTCGCCGGACCGGAGGACGACCGCGGCCTGGTGGACGCCCGGCTGCTCCTCGGCGACCGCCTCGACCTCGGACGGTTCGATCCGGTGCCCGCGCAGCTTGACCTGACCGTCGACGCGGCCGACGAACTCCAGCCGCCCGTCCGGGAGTCTGCGGGCCCGGTCACCGGTGCGGTAGCAGCGGCGCTCACCGTCCGGTGTCCGCTGGATACGGAACCGGTCCGCGGTCAGCTCGGGCCGGTGCAGATAGCCGCGCGCGAGACCCTCGCCGTAGAGCATGATCTCGCCCAGCGCGCCGGGGCCGTCGACCGGTGCGCCGTCCTCGCCCTCCAGATACAGCCGCGCGCCCGGCAGCGGCTCGCCCAGGTACACCGGGCGGCCGGCCTCGACACGCGCCGCGGTGGCCCAGATCGTCGCCTCGGTCGGACCGTAGAGGTTCCACGCCTGCGCGCCGAGGCCGGCCAGCGGGTCCGCCAGGCTCGGCGTCAGCGCTTCGCCGCCCGACCACAGCCGGGCGTGGGCCGCGCCGGTCCAGCCCCAGGCCAGCACCAGCCGCCAGAAGCTCGGTGTGGCCTGCACGACGCTCGGCCGGTGGCGCCGCACCGTGTCGGCGAAGACGGCCGGGTCGAGCCTGGCGGCGGCCGGCGCGGAGACCACCGTGCCTCCCACGGCGAGGGGCATCAGCAGCTCGGCCATGGAGATGTCGAACGACGGCGCGGTGAGCGCCAGCATGGAGTCCCCCGGCCCGAAGCCCGGCACCGTCGCGAGCGCGTCGAGCCTGCTCAGCAGCGCCTCGTGCGGGACGACGACGCCCTTGGGACGGCCGGTCGAGCCGGAGGTGTACATGATGTACGCGGCGTCCTCCGCCGCGGCGTCGTCCTCGGCGTCGCGACGCCGGCCGTCCGTGCCGGCGGGGGCGCCCGCGGGGGCGCCTTCGGTGAGGGGCCGCACGGAGAGGCCGTCGTCCGGCTCCTCGGCGACGAGGACGCGCGGCGCGGCGTCCGACAGCACGAACTCCCGGTGCAGCGGCGGGCTGTCGGCGCTGAGCGGCAGCACCGGGCAGCGCAGTGCCGCGGCGGCGAGCAGCACCGGGACGGCCGCGCTCGACCGGCCCACGGTCAGCGCGACGACGTCGCCCGGCCGGCAGTGCGCGGCGAGCCTGTCGCGCAACGCACCGGCGCGATCGGCGAGTTGCGCGTAGGTCACGTCCTCGCCGTCGCCGCGCACGGCGACCGCGAGGGGCGTGTGCGCCACGTGCCGCAGCACGGCGTCCCACACCGTGCCGGTCACCGCGCTCCGCCCGTGGAGTCCGCCTGCTCACCGGCCCGCGCGGCGTAGGCTGCCAGCAGTTCGGGCGTCGGGTGCTCCACCACGTCGATCAGCTCCAGGGCGGTGCCCCAGGTCCGCTCGATCTCCGCGAGCAGCCGGAGCGCCAGGACCGACGTGCCGCCCATGTCGAAGAAGTTGTCCTCGGGCTCGATGTCGGTCTCCAGCAGCCGGGCGAACAGCTCGGCCATCTCGCCTCCGGTCATCGTTCGGCCTCCATCACGGTCGTCTGGTCGTCGGCAACGGGGCGGGCGGGTACGGCGGTCGCGGATGCCGGCGGGGGTGCGCCCGGGGCGGGTACGGCACGCGGGGCCGGGCCGGAGCCGGCCAGGGCCTCCAGCCACGTACGGTCGCGGACCGGCCGCCCGGCCCCGTCCGCGTAGCCGATCCGGTCGACCAGGAACTCCGTCACCCCGGCGAAGCGTTCGCGCAGCTGCGCGTGATCGTCGCCGACCACCCACAGCCGGGCGGTCATGCCGAGCGTCCCGTAGCGCCAGTGCACCTGGTCGCCCGGCGCGGCCAGCATGTCCACCCCGATCACGCCGGGGAGCGCGGCGAGTGCCGCGCGGGTCGGCACCGCCGTCACCCGCCGTGCGGCGGGCGGCGGCTGGTGGACGACCAGGGCGACGCAGCGCCGCCAGCGCGGTTCGAGCACGGGCGTGTGCCCGAGCGCGCAGGCCACCGCCTGGCGGCCCAGATCCGCGTCGGAGGCCAGCCGCAGGAGACGGGCCAGGAAGCCGCCGATCCGGCCGTTGATCTCGATGACCTCGGGACCGGCGGCAGTCGACTTCAGCTCCACGTGGAAGGCGCCCTTGGTCGCGCCGACCGCCGCGAGCGCGCGGCGCGCCACCGCGGCGTACGCGCGCTGCTCGTCCTCCGGCAACGGGGACGGCAGGATCATGCCCGTCTCCCGGAACGGCCAGGCCAGCGGCGACCGCGAGGTGATCAGCGCGGGGGCGTGGGCGTCGTGCGCGGCGTGACCGTCGGGTCCGGTGTACGCGTCCGGCCGTACGCCGCCGAGCAGGACGTCGGCCGATCCGTAGTCGGCCACCCACGAAGGCATGGACGCGGCGGCCGGGCGGCCCGCGATGAACTCCTCGGCGTAGAGCCCCTGCGACCAGCCGCCGGCCCCGCCGCCCCCGCTGCCCTGGCCGGCCGACCCGTGGCGCGCGCCGGCTTCGCCGCCCGGACCGGTCCTCGCATCCCGGCCAAAGTCCCCGCCAGAGTGGCGGGCGGTCTCCGCCTCGATGAACTCGTCCATGTCGGCGGGTGCGTTCAGCTGCCAGGTGTCACGGCTGGCGAAGCCGTCGACGGGCTTGACGACGAACGGGAAGCCGACCTCGGCCGCGAAGGCGCGCAGGGCGCCGGCGTCGGGGAGGGGGGCCGAGCGGACCCCGGAGACGCCGGCCCGGCGCAGGGCGTGGCGCTGGAGGTCCTTGCGGCCCCAGGCGACGTGGTTGCCGTCGTAGCCGCAGCCCTCGCGGTCGAGCACCGCGGCGAGGGCGCAGAGCTGCTCGGTGAAGGTGGTCACGGCGTCCGCGCCGGCCTCGCGGACCGCGGCGAGGCAGGCCGCCGGATCGGCGAAGTCCACCCGCTCGGCCGACCCGAGAGCGCGGCACACCTCGTACAGCGGCTCCGACGCCGGGTCGCGCGAGTCGAGCAGGAACCGCGGCTCGGCCAGCCCCTTGCAGGCCAGCGCGAGGTCGGTGGGCGTCAGCGAGCCGCCGGGCCCGACGAGCACCACGACACGGACGCCGTCACCGCGCCGCCCCGGCCAGACGTGCGGTCGCTGGGCCATCGAGGAAACCTCCGTACTGCGTCTCGAACACGGCGCCGCGGCCCTCCTTGGTGGAGCGGGCCGCCGCGCCGAGGCGGATGGTGCGCAGACCGCGGTCGCGGGCGTAGCGCAGGGGGGTGTGCACGAGCAGGTCCAGGTAGGCGGCCAGGCGAGCGGGTCCGGGTTCGCCGCCGAGCCCGATCTCGACCATGTCCAGCTCGTCCGCCCAGACGCGTGCCGTGGTGTAGCCCTCCGCGGCGCCGAACCGGGCGGTGAACGCGACGACTTCGACGCCGGGACAGCGGTCCCACAGCCGGGTGCGCATCTTCACGAACGCCGCGTGGTCGGGGCGGCCCTTGCGCTGGTTGTGCGCGGCGATCAGCGCGGCCGCGCGGTCCTCGACGTCGTTCCACCGCCCGGCGGTGACACGGACGCGGGAGGCGGTGATCAGGTCGCGGTCGGCCCGTATGTTGCGCCGGGCCCTGCGGCCGAGCCGGTCGGTCCAGCGCGGGTCGGTGACGTCGCCGGGCAGCCGCGCGTCCTGGCCGAGCGGCGCCCACACCGCCGCGTCGCCGCAGACCGCCGTGACGGCGTCGCGCACCCAGCCGTAGACGTACGGCAGCGCGAGGCCGCGGCCCTCCGCGGCCGCCACGCCCGCGAGCGCGCCGAGCACCGGCCGTAACAACGCGGGTGACCGCAGTTGCGCGGCCACCGGGAAGCCGGTGCGCAGGTCGCCGTGGCCGCCCACCAGCAGACAGTCGGCGGCGTCCGCCCGCCGCACCGCGTCCTGCGGCAGCCCCCAGGTGCGCGGGTCGTACGCGGGATCGGGCCAGGTGGCACCGCGCGGCGCGTAGAAGGGGACGAACGCGAGCAGCCGCGTGCCGTCGACGCATCGCACGTACCCGGTACGCCACCGCCCGTCCCGCTGCCGCTGCGCGGTCCGCGCGTGGCAGCCCGCGGCCCCGGCGCTCCGGTCGAGCCGGTCGAACTCCGCCGCGCCCGCCTCGGCGATGTCGTCCACCACGTCGATCCGCATGCGGCTGCGGCCCCCCTTCCGGGCTCGGCGTACGGAACAGGGTCACGCCGGGGCGCGCGTCCCGGCCGTGGCGCCGTCGGCGGCGACGGTCCGGGCGGGGCCGGGAGCGGCCGGCGCCTCGGCCGCGGCCAGGAGCAGGCGCGGAAGGTCCGGGCCGGGCCACGGCATGCCCTCGGGCGCGCGCACCTCGGTCACCGGGTACCCGGCGCCGGCGAACCAGGGACCGTGCGCGTGGTCTGTCGAGCCTCCGGGCTCCACCCAGACCCGCGGGTTCGGGAAGGCCCCGCCGACGGACGGGCCGGCGCCCTGACCGGGGCCGGTTTCCCGGCCGGGGCGGGGGCCGGTCGAGGCGTTGGGCGGCCAAGGGGTGCGGAGCGCCTCGCGGGCGGCGAGCAGGTAGCCCAGCCAGCCGCGGTAGCGGCCGTACAGGTCGGCGATCGTCCGGCCGCGCGGGTCGATGCCGTGCTGGGCGGCCAGCGCGTCGAGGTCCGCGCGCAGGACGCCCAGCGCCGCGTCGAGCGCGGCGTCGGGACCGCCCGCCAGCTCGGGCGTCGCCGTCGCGGTCGCCCCGCGCAGCCCCGACCTCACCTCGGCGCGCAAATCGTCGAGGATCTCGCGCACCAGCGCCGTGTCCGGCCACACCGGCCGCAGCAGCACGACCGCCGTCCGCTCCGGAGGGCCGCCGTCGCGGCCGGCCGACGTCCGCGGGGCCTCCAGGCCCGCGGCGATCCGCAGCGCCAGCGCGGACGCGCTGCAGTCCGCCGCGATCGTCACGTCCTGGTGCGGACAGGCTTCCCGGATCAGCTCCGTGTAGTGCGCCGCCGCCTCGTCGAGCGACGGCGCCCGCGGATCGTCGTCCAGGCTCCGTGCGAAGTCCCGTGCCGGGTCCAGCTGGCAGATCGTCACCTCGGCGGCGGGGGCGGCAGCGTCCGACGCGCGTGCGTCACCGGACCGCTCGCCACTGTCCCGGCCCGGGTACCGGTCCCGGCCCTCGCCCTCGGCCGCGTCGCTGCGCACGGCCGCCGCCAGTCGTTCGGCGAGCCGCGGCGCCGAGGACACCGGCCGGAAGTCGGCGACGACGACCGCCCGCGCACCGCCGCGCGTCAGCACGTCCAGGGAGAAGGCGGACCGGTTCGTCGCCATCGCAGGACCTGTCCTCTCGTCACGCCGATCCGGGACCGGGCACCGGCATCCCATCGTCGCAACCCCGGACCCGCCCGCCACCTTCGTGGTTGCTCCGGCTGCCGTTCTCCGCGTGCTGCCGCGCGGGCAGTCCCGGTGCGCGGGCAGTCCCGGTGCGCGTCCGGGTCCGGTGCGCAAGAGGGCAATACGGCGGATGTCGGCCCCGCCGCCGCTCGCCGACGATGGGCGCATGCATCCCTTCCGGTTCCTCACGCCGCCGCAGGGCTGGTTCGACGGGGCGAAGCTCGCCGCGTTCGCGCGCCAGGCGGAAACCATCGGGTACGACGAACTCATCGTCAACGACCACGTCGTCGAGCAGCTCGCGCCGGTCCCGGTACTGGCGACCGCCGCGGCGGCCACGGAGCGGTTGCGGCTCGGCGCCTTCGTGTTCAACGCCGCGCTGCGTCATCCCGCCGTGCTGGCACAGGAGTTGGCCACGCTGGACGTGCTGTCCGGGGGCCGGCTGCGGGTGGGGATCGGGGCGGGCTGGAACAAGCCGGAACACCTGGCCCTCGGGCTGCCGTTCGAGCCGGTGGGCACCCGGATCGCGCGGCTCGCCGAGGCGGTGGCCGTGCTGAAGGGATGCTTCGGGCCCGGCCCGTTCTCCTTCGACGGCGAGCACTACCGGATCACCGCGCACGACGGACCGCCGAAGCCCGTGCAGCGCCCGCACCCGCCCTTCTTCATCGGCGGCGGCAGCCGCAAGGTGCTGTCGCTCGCCGCACGCGAGGCGCAGGGCGTCGGCCTCTCGCCGCGCATGCTCCCCGGCGACCAGAGCGATCCGAAGCCGGACGCGCGCACGATGACCGCCGCGGCCACCGAGGAGAAGGTCCGGTGGGTGCGGGAGGCCGCGGGCGACCGCTTCGACACGCTGGAGCTGAACACGTACACCGTCTTCGGCCCGCTGGTGATCACCAGCGACGCCCGCGGCGAGGCGGGCCGACGCGCCGACGTCATCCGGCACGCCACCGGCATCGAGCTGACGGTCGAGGAGGTCATGGACTCCCCGCACGTCTTCATCGGCACGGTGCGCGGCATCGTGGCGAAGTTCACCGAGATGCGCGAGCGGTTCGGCATCAGCTCGATCGTCCTCGACGACCCGGAGACCAGCGCGCCGATCGTGCAGGCCCTCGCGGGACGCTAGAGCCCGGGCCTGCACGGGCGGGCCGTCGTCCGGGAGGACGGCCCGCCCGTACCGCCGGGCTCAGGCCGCCGCGACCGCGGCCCGCGGCAGCGCCGGCCGCCCCAGGATGAGGTCCGCCGCCTTCTCCGCGATCGCCACCGTCGGCGCGTTCGTGTTGCCGCTCACCAGCAGCGGAATGACCGAGGCGTCGGCGACGCGCAACCCCTCGACGCCGCGCACGCGCAGTTCCGCGTCGACCACGGCGCCCATCGCGCAGGTGCCCACCGGGTGGTGCAGTGACTGCACATGGCGCCGGACGAACGCGCGGACGTCGGCGTCCGACTCCGAGTCCGGCACCGCGTACGGGGTTTGTGTGTACGTCTTGAGCGCGCTCTGCCGGGAGATCTCCAGCCCGATGCGGACCCCGGTCGCCGCCGTGTCCAGGTCGGCCGGCTCCGCGAAGTAGTCGAAGACGATCCGCGGCTTGGCGGTCGGCTGGTCCGAGGCCAGGGCGAGCCGGCCGCGGCTGAGCGGACGCAGCACGCTCGCCCCGAAGCTGATGCCGTGGCCCGGTGGCGGGGTCAGCCCGCCGTCGAGCAGCAGCACCGGCAGGCACTGGAACTGCAGATCGGGCGCCGCGAGCCCGGGCCGGGACCGGACGAAGCCGCCGGACTCCGGGCCGTTGGAGGTCAGCGGCCCGGTGCGGTGCGCCTCGTACTCCTCGACGTTGCGCGGATCGCGGGCGGAGATCAGGCTGATCGGGTGCGGGTGGGCGAAGCCCAGCCAGACGTGCGGGTGGTCCTGGAGGTTGCGGCCGACCTCCGGCTGGTCCAGCACCACGTCGAGCCCCAGGGCGCGCAGTTCGTCCGCGTCGCCGACGCCGGACAGCATCAGCAGCTGCGGCGAGCCGAACGCGCCCGCGGCCAGCACCACTTCGCGCGCGGCCGGGAACTCCACCTCCTCGTCCAGCCGGCGACCGCGGACCGCGCTGGCCCGGCCGTGCTCGATGACCACCCGGGTCACGTGCACGTTGGTCTCGACGGTCAGGTTGGGCCGGGACAGCGCCGGCCGCAGGAAGGCGATCGAGGAGTTGACCCGCTCGCCGTCGCGCTGGGTCAGCTGGAACAGCCCGAAGCCCTCCTGGTCGGGGCCGTTGAAGTCGTCGGCGGCGCGGTGGCCGGCCTCGACCGCCGCGTCGACGAAGGCGACCGCGCTGGGGTTGCGCGAGCGGGCGTCCGAGACGGCCATCGGGCCGCCGACGCCGTGGTAGGGGGAGGCGCCGCGCTCGTTGTCCTCCGAGCGCAGGAAGTAGGGCAGCAACTCTTCGTAGGACCAGCCGGGTTGTCCCCAGCCGTCGTAGTCGCTGCGGGCGCCACGGACGTAGACCATGCCGTTGAGCGCCCCGGAGCCGCCGAGGACCCGGCCGCGCGGCAGGTAGATGCGGCGGCCGTCGGCCCGCGCCTCGGGGTGGCTGTCCAGGTCCCAGTCCTGGTGGGTCCGGAAGAGCTTGGGCGAGTCGATCGGCACCCGGATGTTGGGGTCGTGGTCCGCCGGCCCGGCCTCCACCAGGCAGACGGTGACACCCGGGTCCTCGCTCAGCCGGGCGGCCAGTACGCTGCCGGCGGAGCCGCCGCCGACGATGACGTAGTCGTACATATGCTCTCCCGTCATGAACCTCACCGGTGTGGACTCTTCCGTATGGTCCACGGCGGTTGTGCGCCGATCGACTTCCAGCGTGCTCTGTCCGGCGTGCCGTTCGGCGCCCGGACGCGGGTCGCCCGCGCTCGCGCGGGCCGCGGCGGCCCTCCCGGCAGTCTCGGAGAAGGCCGCGGCGCGGGGCGCGCCTACTGTCGCAAGGGACGGGTTGACCGCCCGCGCGGGCCGATGCGACCGCCTCCCGGCGGTCAGGAAGGGCACGATGATGTCGACCACCTCGACCGCGCCTCTCACGGCGGCGGACGCAGCGGCACTTGAGGACCTCGACCGCCGGCACCTGATCCACCCGCACCAGACCGTGCTGCGGCCCGGCCGCCACGTCTTCTCCCGCGGCAGCGGCAGCACCGTGTGGGACACCACGGGCCGGGACTACCTGGACATGATGGGCGGCGGCAACTGGCTGGCCCAGGTCGGCCACGGCCGTCCGGAGCTGGCGCAGGCGAGCGCCGATCAGACCGGCACCCTGGAGTTCTTCTCCTGCTGGCGCGAGTACTCCAACGACCGTGCCGTCCATCTGGCCGCCCGGCTCGCGGAGCTGTCCCCGGGTGACCTCAACAAGGTGTTCTTCACCTCGGGCGGCTCCGAGGGCACCGACACCGCGGTGAAGATCGTCCGCCGCTACCACTTCGAGCAGGGCAATCCGGATCGCACCTGGATCATCGGCCGCTACGGCAGCTACCACGGCTCCACGCTGGGCAGCGGCAGCGTCACCGGCTTCGACGACATGCAGTACGCGGTCGGCCCGACGCTGCCGCACATCGCCAAGGTCGGCTCGCCGATGCCGTACCACGCCGAGCTGTACGGCGGGGAGGACCCCAGCGATTTCCTGTTGCGCGAGCTGGAGGAGACGATCGCGCGGATCGGCGCCGACCGGATCGCCGCGATGATCGGCGAGCCGATCCTCGGCGGCGCGGGCGCCATCGCCCCGCCGGTCGACTACTGGCCGCGGGTCCGCGAGCTCCTCAGCGCCCACGGCATCCTGCTCATCGCCGACGAGGTGATCACCGGCTTCGGCCGCTCAGGCGAGTGGTTCCAGTCGGCGCACAACGGCATGGACCCCGACGTGGTCATCACGGCCAAGGGCATCACCAGCGGCTACGCCCCGCTGGGCGCCGTCCTGATGCGCGACAGCATCGGTTCCGCGATCAGCGGCGGCGACACCCACTTCTTCCACGGCCACACCTACTACGGCCATCCGGTCGCCGCGGCGGTGGCGCTCGCCAATCTCGACCTGCTGGCCGGCGAGAAGCTGGTCGAGCGGGCCTCCGCGGTGGGCGAGCGGCTGGCCCGCGGGCTGGCCCCGGCGGCCGACCTGCCGGTCGTCGGCGACATCCGGCAGGTCGGCGCGATGATCGGTGTCGAGCTGGTCACCGACCGCGCCACCCGGGAGAACCTGCCCAACCCGGCGGTGATCGCCGCCATCGACGAACTCCAGGACGTGCACGGCGTGCTGGTCCGCGACTACGGCTCGACGGTCGTCATGGGCCCCCCGCTGGTGCTCACCGACGACGAGGCCGACCGGGCGACCTCCGCCCTGGTCGAGGTGCTGAGCAGGCTCGGCACCGACGGCACGCTCGGCTCACGCTGAGAGGGGCGGCGCCGGTACCGGCATCGGGCCCCGCGTCGGCATCGGCGCGGGTGCCGGCCCGGCGCCCGTACCGCACAGTGCGGCCGGGACGCGGAGTCCGCGTCCCGGCCGCCTGCTTGTGCGGGACCCCCGTACGACCCCGCACGAGGAACGGCCGTCAGCCGGCCGCGCCGTCGAAGACGCGCACCCGGTCGCCGACCCGACGCGCCTCGGCGAGGATCAGCTCGCCCCACGACTCCCACAGCCCGGCCAGCCGCGAGGTGATGACGACGGTGTCGACGGTGTCGTCCGCCAGCGTCGTCTTGATGCCGATGGCCCAGTAACCGGAGTGATCGCCGGTCTCCAGCGCGCGGTCCAGCAGCTCCTGGTCGAACTCCACCAGCACGGCCGAGTCCAGGTCGGCCGGCAGCACCCCGCCGCTTCCGAAGACCGCGATCCGCTCACCGTCCCCGAGATCGGCGACCGCCTTGGCGATCTCGTCGGCGACGTCCGTCCCCCGTACCTCGTCGCGCCAGCGGACGAACGCGCGGTACTCCTCCTCCCAGGGCCAGTACTCGTCTTTGCCGACCATCAGGCCGTAGCCCAGTTCCAGCGGCGGCTCGGGGAGCTTGGCCGTGATCATGCGGGTGTTGGCCTCGAAAGTCTGCTCGTTCGCCGGGTGGTCGCGACCGTGCGGGTAGGCCAGGTTCCAGGCGTCGTCGGTGTAGTGGAAGGTCAGCCCGAGCTTGTGCAGGCGGTAGCCGAGGTCCTGGTCCTCGCCGCCCCAGCCGTGGAACGTCTCGTCGAAGCCGCCGATCCTGCGGAAGTCGTCCGCGTGCACCGAGCAGTTCGCGGCCCAGAAGATCTGCCAGGGCACCAGCAGCTTCGTCATGTCGAAGCCGACCGCCTCCAGCGCGGGCTGCCGGATGTCCTGGAACGCCGGCACGTCGCGGTAGGCGGCCACCGCGTCCTGCGGTGTCATGCTCTCCACGATCGCGGCCAGCCCCTCCATCGGCGACGGCGGGTTGTACCCCCAGCTCGGGCCGATCACCGCGCGCCGCGGCCGGCCCGGCGGGTGCGCGGCCAGGTGCGCCTGCAGGAAGCCCGGCCCGGGGAAGTGGCCGGTGTCGAGGAAGACCAGCAGCGGTGCCGCGGCCAGCCGGGCCGCGCCGTTGCGGGCGGCGCCGGCGCGGAACCCGAGGTCCTCCTGGAAGTAGTACTTGATCTGCAGACGGTCGGCGAAGGACCGCACCACTGCTTCGGTGCCGTCGCTGGACCCGTCGTCGCCGACGATCACCTCGAACGCGGTGGTGGGCAGGGTCTGGCGGGTCAGGTGGCCGAGCGTCTCGGCCAGCAGGTCGGCGGCGTTGTAGGTGGCGATGACGACGGAAACCCGCAGGTCGCGCCTGGACATGGTGTTCTCCGCTCTGGTTCGTGACGGGTCCGGGTCTGCAACATGCCCGGGGGCGGAGCGCCTCGGTGTGCGGTCCGCCCCCGGAGGTCGTCGGTCAGCGGCCGGCCAGCGCCTCCTGCGGGTACCGGTCGTGGTGGAACAGCCACGGCCGGCCCGGCGCGTCGTCCTGCCGCCCCAGCGGCGTCATGTCGAGCAGGTTGAACGTGCCGTGCAGCAGGTCGATCTCGATGCCGCCGTCGTAGGTCGAGTACGCGTGCAGGATGCGGTCGCCCTCACGGACGAACACCCCGGCCTCGCCCTCCAGGAACCGGGCGGGGTCCTCCGGGTCGCCCATCTCCTCCGGGTTGTAGGCGTCGCCGAGCGCCACGTGGAAGTCGTGGTTGAAGCTCGGGCCGTCGACCGAGTACCACGGCACGGACCAGCCCATCCGCTCGCGGAAGGCCGCGATCTTCTGGTACGGCGCGCGCGAGGCGAGCGCGAACGTGGTGTTGAGGGCGTTGATGTGGGACAGGTGCCCGACGTTGTCCAGGATCAGCGAGCAGTGCTTGCAGCCCTCGGACCACTGCGGGTCGAACATGAAGTGGTAGACGATCAGCTGGCGCCGGCCCTCGAAG
The DNA here is from genome assembly GCA_050613715.1 of Streptomyces sp. IBSBF 3018. Classification (GTDB taxonomy): domain Bacteria; phylum Actinomycetota; class Actinomycetes; order Streptomycetales; family Streptomycetaceae; genus Actinacidiphila. Next base: position 5,117 of record JAJSZB010000041.1, on the reverse strand, counting down.
AGGTCGGCCAGGCCCACCTGCCCGTCCGGGCCCTCGAAGCGGTACTCGCTCGTCACCTCCGTCATCGGCAGCTTCCGCCGGGCCTCGATCAGCTCCTGCCGGGTCCTGGCGAGTTCGGCCTCCTTGGCGAGCAGGTCCTTGCGGGCCGCCAGCCATTCGGCCCTGGAGACCACGGGATTGTCCATCGTCCTTCTCTCTTCTTCCGGTGAAAGGGGGGTTCGTGGAGCGGGCGCTCAGCGATACGCCTCCGCCTGGATGGCGAACATCTCCGCGTACGTGCCGCCCGCGGCCATCAGCGATTCGTGGTCGCCGACTTCGAGCAGCCGGCCGTCGCCGACCACGACGATGACGTCGGCCATCCGCACGGTGGAGAAGCGGTGCGAGATCAGCACGGTGACCGCGCCCGACTCGGCGCCGGCCTGTTTGGCCCGCTCGGCGTACTTCAGGAACAGGTCGTGTTCAGCCTGCGCGTCGAGCGCGGAGGTCGGCTCGTCCAGCACCAGGAGCAGCGGGTCGTCGCGCATCATCGCCCGAGCCAGCGCGAGCTTCTGCCACTGGCCGCCGGACAGTTCCGCGCCGTCCGCCCACGAGGTGCCCAGCTGGGTGGCCAGGCCCTCCTCCAGCCGGTCCACCACGCCCTCGGCGCTGGACCGGCCGAGCGCGGTGCGGACCGCCGACTCGTCGTCGACGCGGCGCACGTCGCCGACCCCGACCGCTTCCAGCGCCCGGATCTCGTACCGCACGAAGTCCTGGAAGCCGGCGGCGATCCGGCGGCGCCAGTCCTCGATCGGCACCCGCTGGAGGTCGGTGCCGTCCACCAGGATGCGGCCGCTGGACGGACGGTAGAACCCGCACAGCAGCTTGACCAGCGTGGACTTGCCGGCGCCGTTCTCGCCGACGATCGCCACGGTGCTGCCGGCGGCCAGCGTCAGGTCGACGTCCGCGAGCGCCTCGCTCGGGCTGTCGGGGTAGCGGAAGCCGACACCTTCCAGGCGGATGCCGTCGCGCAGCCGCTGGGGCGCCGGCCGGTCGGCGGGGACCCGGCCGGTCTCGTCGACGGCCGCCCGCAGCAGCTCGATCCGGCGGAACGCACCGGCCATCCGCTGCAGGTTCTGCAGGAAGGTCACCGCCGCCGTCACCTGGCCGTTGACCTGCGTGGCCAGCGCGATCACCAGCACCACGTCGCCGACGCTGCGGTGGCCGGAGATCGCGCCGCGCACCACGATCAGCACCGCCCCGACGTAGGTCAGACCGAAGAAGACCTGGCCGGCCGCGCGCAGGGCCATCGCCCGCAGATGGGCGCGGGCCAGGCCCCGGGTGCCGGTCCGCCACAGCTCGGCGTGCCGCCGCCGCAGTTCAGGACCGACGCCGAACACCCGCAGCTCGCCCGCGTACCGGGCGGTGGTGGTGAGCTGGAAGAGGTTGAGGGCCAGCCGGGTGGGCTCGGCGACCTTGGTCTTCGCTTGGTCCAGCACCCGCTCGGCCAGTCGGCCGGTGGCCAGCGGAACCAGCGCGGCGACCGGAAGCAGCAGCAGCAGCGGACTCTGCTGGGCGAGGATCGCCGAGCCGAACACGATGGACAGCAGCAGCCCGACACCGTTGAGCAGCGCCTCCAGGCTCATCCGGAGCTGGCCGCTCTCCTCGTACAGCACCGAAAGCGTATCCGCGTGCTCGGCGCGTTCGTGGTGCTCGATGCCCGGGGAGCCGTTCGAGATCCGCAGCAGCGTCTCGTGGAAGTCCAGTTCGGCCAGCTCGGACAGCTCGAAGTACGCGATGGGCCCGAAGTGCCCGAAGGCCAGGGCGAGCACGGCGAACAGGGCGACGAGCACCCCGGTCGCGGCCGCCTCGCCGTTGCGGCCGTCCATCATCGCGTCGGTCATCCGGCCGAGCGTGACCGCGAGCAGCGGGGTGGACAGGGTGAAGGCGAGCATCAGCGCGACGGCCACCGAGAACTTGCGCTTGTCGGTGCGCCAGCCGATGGCGGTCAGCGTGCGCGCGCAACTGACGATCTCTCTCACAGCAGCACCTCGTCCGGCTCGTCGGTGGCGTTCTCGGTGTCGTCCCCGTCGTCCGTGTCGAGGTCGTCGCGGTCGCCGTCGCCGGTGAAGCGGTCGGCCTGGAGCCGGAACAGCTCGGCGTAGCGGCCGCCGAGTGCCAGCAGTTCCTCGTGGCTGCCCTGCTCGCTGATCCTGCCGTGCTCCAGCACGACGATCCGGTCGGCGTGCCGGACGGTGGAGAAGCGGTGGGAGATCAGCAGCGTGGTCGCGCCGCGGGTCAGTTCGGCGAACCGGTCGAAGAAGCGGGCTTCCGCGCGGGCGTCCAGGCTGGCGGTCGGCTCGTCGAGCACGACCACCGGCGAGCCGTGCCGCAGCGCGAACACCGCCCGCGCCAGCGCCACCCGCTGCCACTGGCCGCCGGACAGCCCGGCGCCGCCGCTCAGATGCGGGGCGAGCGGGGTGTCCATGCCGCGCGGCAGCGCATCCAGCGCGGGGGCGACGCCCATCGCCTCGATCGCGTCACGCACCCCGGCGCGGTCGTCCGTCGAGGCCACCGAGCCCAGCGCGACGTTGTCGGCGGCCGAGAGTTGGTAGCGCAGGTAGTCCTGGAAGATCACCGCCAGCCGGCGGCGCCAGGACTCCAGGTCGTACGAGCGGATGTCGGCGCCGTCCAGCAGCACCGCCCCGGAGTCCGGTTCGTAGAGCCGGGCCAGCAGCTTGACCAGGGTGGTCTTGCCGGCGCCGTTGACCCCCACGATGGCGGTGCACTTGCCGGCCTCGATGGTCAGGTCGAGGCCGTCCAGGACCAGCCGGTCGGTGCCGGGGTAGCGGAAGCTGACCTTCTCGAAGCGGACGTCGCGTTCGGGGACGGGCGCCTGCGCGGCGCGCTCCGGCCGCAGCTCGGCGCTGGTGACGTCGTGCTCGACGTGCGCGGCGAAGCGCCGCACCGCCCCGTAGGTCACGCTGCCGATCGCGGTCTGCAGGTCGGCCTCGGGGTAGAACTCCGAGAGCCGCAGCGCGCCGATCGCCGACTGCATCACCATGGCGAACTCGGTGAGGGTCAGCGCGCCGTGCGCGTCGGACCCGATGTACCCGAACAGCGCCCCGCACACCAGCAGTCCGAAGACGAAGACGAAGATGCCGGGCCACAGGTAGATGCGGCGGCGCTCCCGCCACATCGGGGTGAACCAGTCCTGGTACGCCCCGCGCATCTGGCCACCGGTCCAGTCGGAGAGCCCGAACACCCGGATCTCCTTGCCTGCGTCGGCCTGTACCGCGAGGTGGCGCATGTACTCGACCTTGTTCTCGTGGCCGTTGAGGTCGAACCGGGCCCGGACGTAGCGGCGCAGCCCGCCGCGCTCGCCGACGCGGAAACCGGCCACGGCCAGGGCCACCACGATCCCGGCCGGCCAGGAGAAGGCGATCGCGATCACCAGGCTGTAGCCGAGCAGCTGTCCGTAGCGGGCGATGAGCGCCAGCGTGCCCGCCGTGCCGGTGCCGGGACTCCAGAACTGCAGGCCGAACTCCAGCTCGCGCGCGGCGAACCGCAGGTCGGCGACCACCTGCTCATCCTCCAGCGAGGTCACGTGGGCGCTGCGCGTCGCCGCCTCCATCAACTCCTCGATGACCGTGCCGTCGACGGTGCGGGAGAGCAGTACGCCGAGGGAGGTCTGCACGACCGCGAGGATCTGCTGGGCCACGAAGATCGCGGCGGCGGCGAGGAAGACGGGGACCAGATCGTGCCACTGCGAGGAGTGCAGCCCGCCCGCGACCGCGGCCGGCACCTTGCCCAGCACGACGCTGGTGGTGACGACGAAGGCGACCGGCAGCGCGGCGAGCGCCACGTTCACCAGTGCGAGCCCGGCGACCAGGGCGGGGCCGCCCCGGGGAAGCAGCCGCACGATGTGCCATCGTGCGGCCGCCAGTTCCCTGAGCCTGCTGGGCATGCGACGACCTCCTGATTGGGAGCGGCGGTGCTGCGATCCGCCGGGAGCACGTTTCCGGTCTCCACCCCTACGACGAACGGGAACGCGGCCGAATCGACAACGCCGCGGCCGAATTCCTGCGCACAGGTGCGCTCGCGGGTCCACGGCGGCGTACGGCAGCACCGGAGAAGCCGGGCCGTGCGGCGGCGGCCGATGATGCGGAGGACCGGGCGGTGCCCGGCTGCCCCAGCCGACCGGACATCCCGCCCGGCCGTACCCGTCCGAAGGAGGGGAAGAGCGATGACGAGCGTCCTGGTCATCGGCGCGACCGGCTACTCAGGCGCCTACGTGGCCGCGGCCTTCGCCGAGGCCGGCCACCAGGTCTCGGCCCTGCAGCGGCCCGGCGGCCGCAGCGTCCCCGCCCGGTACCCCGCGGTACCGGGCGACCTGGCCGACCCGGCCTCGCTGACCGCCGCGGCCCGCGGCTTCGACCTCGTGGTGCAGATCGGCCGGATCGAGGGTGACGTCGAACGGGAGGGCGCGAGGGCGCTGCTCGACTCCGGCGCCCGGCTGATCCACACCTCGGGCGCGGACGTGCTCGGGTCCGGCGAGGTCGCCGAGGACGACGACCCCAAGCCGCCGCCGATCGTCGGCTGGCGGGCCGAGGTGGAGCGCACGGTGCTGGCCGGCGGAGGCGTCGTGGTCCGGCCCGGGCTGATCTACGGCAACCGCGGCGGCGTGGTGCAGGAGATGTTCGTGCCGCTGGCGGACCGGATCGGCGCCGGGGTCTACGTCGGCGCGCCCGGCGTGCGCTGGGCGGCAGTGCATGTGGAGGACCTGGCGCGGCTGTATCTGGAGGTGGCGGCGAAGGCGGCCCCCGGCACCGCGTGGAACGGCGTCAGCGAGACCGTCACCGTCGACCGGCTCGCCGCGGCGGTGGGCGGCGGCGTCGCCGTGTCCTGGCCGGAGGACGCCCCGGTGCCGCCGGAGATCGGCCTGATCGGCCCGCTGATGCGCTTCGACCAGGAGGTCAGCTCGGAGAAGACGCGGCGTGAGATGGGCTGGAAACCGCTGCACGAGTCGATCGCCGACCACTACCTCCGCGAGCGTACGGCCGCCCGCTGACCGGCCGTACGCAGGAGCGGGGGGGGGGGGGGGGGGGGGGGGGGGGGGGGGGGGGGGGGGGGGGGGGGGG
>JAJSZB010000419.1:0-6015 GCA_050613715.1 Streptomyces sp. IBSBF 3018 | reverse complement strand
TTGGGGGGGAGGCCCGGGGAGGAGGCGGCCACGCTCGCCGGGGCGCTCGGGGAGGAGGCGCTCGCGCAGGCCGTCCGCGAGCTGCTGGTGCGGGTCCCGGTGTACCGGCCGTACGTGGTGCCGGGCGCCCCCGCCTCCGCGCACGACACGGCGATGCTGACCGCCGCGGCCGAGGCCGCCCGCGCCGGGTGCGCCCCCGCGCTGGGCCCGGCGATCGACGCCGTACGCGATCTGGCGCTGGGACGGACCGGCGGCCCGGGGGCGGCCGACGCGGCCGGGGACGAGGCAGCCGCCGAGGGTGCGGCCGGCGCGGCCGGGGACGAGGCAGCCGCCGAGGGTGCGGCCGACGCGGCCGGGGAAGGGGCGGTCGGCCGGGGCGCGGTCTCGGAACGCGCACTCGACGCCGCCGCGGACTTCGCCGTGCGGTTCGCGCAGGTCGCCTCCGCGCTGCACGCCAAGTCGGTGGAGGACGCCGCCTTCTACCGCTACACGCCGCTGCTGTCGCTGTGCGAGGTCGGCCGCGACCCCGGGCGCCCGGCCACCGCGCCGGAGGAGTTCCACGCCTACTGCGCGCGGACCGCGCGGGAGCGGCCGGCCACCGGGACGGTGCTGTCCACCCACGACACCAAGCGCAGCGCCGACGTACGGCTGCGGCTGGCCGTGCTGTCGGAGATGCCGCGGGCCTGGCGCGAATGGCTGGCCGGGTGCCGCCCCTCCCCCGCCGCGCCCGACCCGCACACCGCGTACACCGTCTTCCAGACCGCGCTCGGGCTCGGCTTCTGCCACCCCGACCGGCTGATCCCCGCCGCGCTCAAGGCGGTGCGCGAGGCGGGCCTGCGGACCAGCTGGACCGAGCAGGACGAGGCGTACGAGAAGGCGGTCACCGAGTTCACCGACCAGGGGCCGTGCGGCGCGCAGGTCTACGACGTCGGCGAGCTGGCCGGCCGGCTGGAGCCGTACGCGCGGGCCAACATCCTGGGCGCCGCGCTGCTGCACCTGACCATGCCGGGCGTCCCGGACGTCTACCAGGGCACGGAGTTCCCGGTGTTCACGCTGGTCGACCCGGACAACCGGGGGCCGCTGACCGAGGCCGAGCCGGGCACGGTCCGCTTCGACCTGCCGGGCACGCTGCGCGCCGCGCTGGACGGCGCCGCGCCGCGGGACCTGGAGCACGCCAAGCTGCGGCTGACCGCGGTGGCGCTGCGGCTGCGCCGGGACCACCCGCGGTGGTACGGCCCGCAGGCGTCGTACGAGCCGCTGGCCGCGCGCGGTCCGGCGGCCGGGCACTGCGTGGCGTACGTCCGCGGCGGCGGCGCGCTCACCGCGGTGACCCGGCTGTCACGGCGTCTGGAGGAGGCGGGCGGCTGGCGGGACACCGCGCTCCCGCTGCCTCCCGGCCGCTGGACCGACCGCCTGACCGGCGCCGCCCACGAGGGCACGGTCCCGGCCAGGACCCTGTTCGCCGACGCCCCGGTGGCGCTCCTGACCCGCGACGAGTGAGCCCGCACCCCGCCCGCGTCTGCGTCCGCGTCTGCGTCCGCGTCCGTCCGGCGACGGGATCCCGGGCGCGGGCGGGACTCCGCACGGCCGGCCGGCGTGGGCCGGCCCCGCGCGGGCAGCAGAGGGGAGGGGAAATCCGGCGGGCCGGCCCGCGGGGTGTGTGATCCTCGTTCGAAGCCGCCGGCGGCCGGGCATGCATCTGCCCGGAGGACCGACGCGGGGATGAGCCGATCCGACGGGAGTCAGCGGGTGCTGTTCGAGGTGTGGGCGCCGAACGCACGGCAGGTGGAGATCGAGGTCGACGGCCGGGCGCAGCGCCTGGGCCCGGACCCGGCCAGGGCCGGCTGGTGGCACGCCGAACTGCCGGCCGCGCCCGGCGCGCGCTACGGCTACCGGCTGGACGGCGGCCCGCTGCTGCCCGACCCGCGCTCGCGCCGGCAGCCGGACGGCCCTGACGGCCTGAGCGCGGTGGTCGACCTCGACGCGTTCGCCTGGCAGGTGCCGTGGCCCGGCCGCGGCCTGCCCGGCGCGGTGCTCTACGAGCTGCACGTCGGCACCTTCACCCCCGAGGGCACCCTCGACGCGGCGATCGAGCGGCTGCCGCACCTGGCCAGGCTCGGCGTCACGCACGTGGAGCTGATGCCGCTGTGCCCGTTCCCCGGCGTCAACGGCTGGGGGTACGAGGGCGTGTCGCTGTGGGCGGTGCACGAGCCGTACGGCGGCCCGGAGGCGCTGCAGCGGTTCGTCGACGCGGCGCACCGCCAGTGCCTGGGCGTGGTGCTCGACGTGGTGCACAACCACCTCGGGCCTTCCGGCAACCACCTGCCGCCGTTCGGGCCGTACTTCACCGACCGGCACCACACGCCGTGGGGCGACGCGGTCAACCTGGACGCGCCCGGCTCCGACGAGGTCCGGGACTTCCTGATCGGCAGCGCGCTGGCCTGGCTGCGCGACTACCGGCTGGACGGGCTGCGGCTGGACGCGGTGCACGCGCTGGTGGACACCCGGGCGCTGCACTTCCTGGAGGAGCTGTCGACCGCGGTGGAGGGCCTGTCGGCGGCGGTGGGCCGACCGCTGTTCCTGATCGGCGAGTCCGACCTGAACGACCCGCGCACCACCGCGCCCCGCGAGGCCGGCGGCCTCGGCCTGGACGCGCAGTGGAACGACGACTTCCACCACGCGGTGCACACCGCGGTGACCGGCGAGGCGCAGGGCTACTACGCCGACTTCGCCGCGGCCGGTCCGGCCGCGGTGGCCAAGGTGCTCACCCACGGCTTCTTCCACGACGGCACCTGGTCCTCCTTCCGCGGCCGGCACCACGGCCGCCCGGTCGACACCTCGGAGACCGCGGGCCACCGGCTGCTCGGCTACGCCCAGACCCACGACCAGATCGGCAACCGGGCCACCGGCGACCGGCTGACGCCGGTCCAGCTCGGCGCGGCGGCGGCGCTGGTGCTCACCTCGCCGTTCACGCCGATGCTGTTCATGGGCGAGGAGTGGGGGGCGTCCACGCCGTGGCAGTTCTTCACCGACCACGACGACCCGGAGCTCGCGGCGGCCATCACCCGCGGCCGGCGGCGGGAGTTCGCCGCGCACGGCTGGGCCGAGGAGGACGTGCCGGACCCGCAGGACCCGGCGACGCGGGACCGCTCGGTGCTCGACTGGTCGGAGCCCGACCGGCCGGAGCACCGCGAACTCCTGGCGTGGTACCGCGACTTGATCGCGTTGCGGCGGGCCGAGCCGGCCCTCAGCGACCCCCGGCTCGACACGGTCGCCGCCACCGCGGGCGGCCGCACGCTGCGGATCGCCCGCGGGCCCTTCCGGGTGCTGGTCAACTTCTCCGACGCGCCGGCCCGGGTGCCGCTCAACGCGCCCTGCGACGTGGTCCTGTCCCGGCCCCCCTGCAAGGTGCTGCCCGGTCCCGCGGTCCAGCTCCCGCCGCGCGGCGCGGCGGTCCTGCGCGAGGCGGCCGCGCCGGCGGCCGAGGTTACGCTGGAACCGTGACCACTCCTACGGACAACGAGATCGAGCTCGCGGACTGCGTCCACTGCGGCGACCCCACGGAGTACCCGGCGTCCACCCGCGGCGCCACGCTGTGCCCGGTCTGTGAGTGGCAGGAGGCCCAGCGCACCGCCTGTTCCGGCTGACACCGGGCGCCGGCGTCAGGAGGATCGGGTGGAGGCGTCGCGGGCCAGCGAGGTGAGCCGGGAGACCGCGCGGAAGTACTTCTTCCGGTAGCCGCCGGCCAGCAGCTCCTCCGCGAAGAGCCGGTCGAACGGCACGCCCGAGGCCATCACCGGGACCTCGCGGTCGTAGAGCCGGTCCGCGAGGACGACCAGCCGCAGCGCCGTCGCCTGGTCGGTGACCTGCTCGACGCCCCGCAGGAACAGCGCGTGGACGCCGTCGCACAGCGCGCCGTACCGGCTGGGGTGCACCGTCGCCAGGTGGGCGACGAGCGGCCCGAAGTCGTCGAGCGCCGCGCCGGCCGTGCCCAGCGCCGCCTCGGTGACCTGCTCGTCGCGGTACGGCGCGGGCGCCTCGGGCAGGCCGCGGTGCCGGAAGTCCTCGCCGTCGATCCGCAGCGAGCTGAAGCGGGCGGACAGGCCCTGGATCTCGCGCATGAAGTCGGCGGCGGCGAAGCGGCCCTCGCCGAGCTTGCCGGGCAGGGTGTTGGAGGTCGCGGCGAGCCGTACGCCGGCGTCGGCGAGCCGGCCGAGCAGCGTCGAGACCAGGACGGTGTCGCCCGGGTCGTCCAGCTCGAACTCGTCGATGCAGACCAGGCGGTGGCCGCTGAGGGCCTCGACGGCCTGCTGGAAGCCCAGCGCGCCGACGAGGTTGGTCAGCTCGACGAAGGTGCCGAAGGCCTTGCGCTCGCGCGGGGCGGGGGCGGCGTGCCACAGCGAGGCGAGCAGGTGCGTCTTGCCGACGCCGAAGCCGCCGTCCAGATACACGCCTGCGGCCTCGCCGGCCGGGCTCGCGGGGGCGGCGCGGGTGAACCAGCGCCTGCGGGGCGCCCTGCCGTTCTCGCCGAGGGTCGCGGCGAAGGCGGCGAGCTTCTGGACGGCGGCGGACTGGCTGGGCTGCCCGGGGTCGGGGACGTACGTCTCGAACCGTACGGAGTCGAACCTCGGGGGTGGGACCATGTCGCCCACCAGGCGGGTGGCGTCCACTTCCGGGCGGCGCCCGGTCAGGCTCTCCACGGTGCGGGCGCCGTCCGGCGCGGGCATTCTCGACACGCCACCCAACCCTAGTCCGCGCCGCCCCGACGCCGAGCGCCGCCCTCCCCTTCCCCCGGGCAACCCGACGCGTTCAGCTCGGCGCTGGACCTCAACCCAGGGGCGCGGGGAACTGCGCGACCAGCCTCCCCCAGAGCTTCGCCTGGGCGGTGCCCCCAGCGGCCCGCAGGTCGTCACCGGCCCGAAGGGGCAGATCGGTCCTCCCCCAGAGCTGCGCCTGGGAGGTGCCCCCAGGACCACCGGCCCGGTGGTGGGCTGATGGGGGTACCTCCCGGACGGAGTCTGGGGGAGCAGTTCCCCGCGCCCCTGATCTCAGCGCCCAGCGTCGGGCTGACGTACGCGCACCAGCCGGCGCAGCGCCCGGCGCCGCGCTGAGGGACGGGGAACGCACAGCGCCTGAGCGACGTGCGAGGATCGCGGAGTGCTGCGGATCTATCCCGTTCCCGAAGAGGAAGAGGCCGCCCGCCAGGGCGAAGCCCTGAACACGCCCCTCGGCCTGGCCGAGGCGTACGCGTACCCGCCGCGAGAGGCGGGCCCGTACCTACGGGCCAACATGGTCGGGTCGCTCGACGGCGCCGCCCGCGCCGAAGGCCGCTCCGCCCCCCTGTCCTCCGACGCCGACATGCGCGTCTTCGGCATCCTGCGCGCCCTCGCCGACGTGATCCTCGTGGGCGCGGAGACCGCCCGCCAGGAGGGCTACCGCCCGGCGAAGGCCCGCGCCGCGTTCGCCGCGCGGCGGGCCGCGGACGGCCAGCCGCCGGCCCCGGCGATCGCGGTGATCAGCCGCCGGCTCGACCTGGACTTCGACGCGCCGCTGTTCGCCGCGCCGTCCGTGCCCACGCTGCTGCTGACCGGCGCGGGGGCGCCGCGCGCCGCGCTGGACCGGGCGCGTGCGGCCGGCGCCGAGGTGGTGGTCGCCGGCGACGGGGACGGCGTGGACCCGGCGCGGGTGGTGCGGGAGCTGGCGGCGCGCGGCCACGCCCGGCTGCTGCACGAGGGCGGACCCCGGGTGCTCGCGCAGTTCGCCGCGGCCGGCGTGCTGGACGAACTGTGCCTGACCGTCTCGCCGCTGCTGACCGGCGGCGACGCGCCGCGGATCATGAACGGCCCGAGCGTCACCCCGCCGGCCCGCTACGTACCGCGCTCGGTGCTGGAGGAGGACGGCTTCCTCTTCACCCGCTACGTCCGCGCCTGACCCGTACGTCCGCCCCTGACGCGCCCCGGCGCCCCGCGTCGCCCTGCCGTGCCCGCGCGCCCCGCGCCCCCTGCCGTGCCCGCG
>JAJSZB010000418.1:0-6016 GCA_050613715.1 Streptomyces sp. IBSBF 3018 | reverse complement strand
GCCGCCCTGGAGGCGATCCGGGCCGTCGCACGGACCGTGCCCGAAGCCGTCGTGGGCGCCGGGACCGTGCTCGGCCGGGAGCAGGTCGCCGCCGCCGCGGAGGCCGGCGCCCGCTTCCTGGTCAGCCCGGGCTGGACCGACCGCCTGCTCGGCGAACTGAAGGGCTCCGGGCTGCCGTTCCTGCCCGGCGTCTCCACCGTCGGCGAGGCGCTCGGCCTTTTGGAGCGCGGCGTCACCGACATGAAGTTCTTCCCCGCGGAAGCGGCCGGCGGCCCGGACTACCTGCGCTCGCTCTCCTCACCGCTGCCGCGCGCCCGCTTCTGCCCCACCGGCGGCATCGACGCCGACCGCGCCCCGGCGTACCTGCGGCTGCCCAACGTCGCCTGCGTCGGCGGCACATGGATGCTGCCGCAGGACGCGCTGCGCGCCCGCGCCTGGGACCGGATCGCCGCGCTGGCCGCGAAAGCCGCCGCGCTGGGCGGCCGTTGACGATCCACCGGGACGACATGCGAGACGCCGGCGGCGGCCGGGAAGGCTTCCGGCCGCCGCCGGCGTCCGTTCTGCGCGCTACGGGCTCAACAAGCCCGCACCGCAAGCGCGTTGTACGCCTCCGCGACCACCTGCACGCCACCAGCCGCCCCGGAGTCCGCCGCCCCCGCGCCGGACCCCAGCGTCACCTCGCGCGACTCGCCGGGCAGCAGGCACGGGAAGTGCGCGGAGTCCGGCGCGGCGGCCTCCCGTGCGGCGGAGCCCGAGGCGGCGGAGTCCGACACCGCGGAGTGCGACACGGCGGAGTCCGAGACGGCAGAGTCCGACACCGCGAAGTCCGGCGCGGCGCGGTCCAGGGCCGTTTCGTGCCCGCGCACCGCCACGCGCACCCAAGCAGCGGGCCACGCACCGGTGTTGGTGACCACCGCCGTCACCGCCGACCGGCCGGCCGCGGCGGTCCGCAGTGAGAGCGCTACGAACGGCAGGCCGCCCAGGGAGCGCAGGTCCGTGGGAGTGCGGTGGCGCCAGTAGTCGTTGGCCGCGACCGGAACGCCGTCCGGGCCGGTGAGGGTCAGCCGCAGCAAGTGGGCCGCGGGCAGGGCGCGTCGGAACGGCACGGCCAGCACGCGAACGACCCCGGACGCGGGGACGTCGGCAGCCGCCGTCACCGGCGCGGCCAGCGGCCGGCCGGCCAGGTCGTACAACGACGCGGTGACCGTGGCGCCGCGCAGCGCGAACGGCTCCCGGTTGACCACGACCACGGAACCGTCGCGCGGGTCCGCCTGGACGTGCAGCCGCGCCAGCGCCGCCCGCGCACCGCAGCGCCCCGCGTCGGTCCACCCCGTGACGTCCTCCGGCACCGGGTCCGTCCACTCCGCGGCGCCCTCGGACGCCGCGGAGCGCCGCGGCGGCCGGGTCGCGGCGGCCTCCACAGCGGCGCGCAGGCTCTCGAAGTCCACGATCCGGGCCCGGCGCAGGAAGGCAGCCGCCGAGGTCGCGGCGCCCAGCCGCTCCTCCACCGCCCGCACGAACGCCTCGGGCAGCCCCGCGCCCTCCCGCTGCTCCGCCTGCCACCCGCCGGCTTCACCGGGCCACCAGCCGCGGACCCCGAGGCCCGGCGCGGCGAGCGTCGCCGGTTCGCGGTACGCGGTCGCGCCCCGCGCACCGGCCGGGGACGCGGGCGGCCGCACCCGCACCCGCACCCGTACCCGCGGCGCCAGCACTGCGGCCACCGCACGCGCCGAGGCCCGCCCGGCCGGCCCCGCGGCCGCGTCGGGGCAGCGCAGCGCCCCCGGGGCCGCCTGCCCGCAGGCCCCGGCCAGATGCGGCTCGGGCGCGACCCGCACGGCCAACGTCCGCGGGCGGAGGCCGTCCGCAAGGACGCCGCTGTCCGTGACGACGCCGCCGCTCGGGAGGGTCCCGCTGTCCGCGCCGCTCGTGCCGGCCGCGCTGCTCGTGCCGGCCGCGATCCGCGCGCCCCCGGCGTCCGCCGCAGCCGCCGCGAGTCCCGCGACCCCCGCCGCCTCGGTCACGTCGAACTCCGCACGCGCGAACGGGTGCGGCAGGGCGCCCACCCGGCGGCCGTCGAGCCAGAACTCCGCGTCGTGGCCGACTCCTTCGACGTCCAGCAGCAAGCCGGCCGCCGCGCCGGCCGGGAGCGCGAACCGGCGCACGTACCACCACGAGTGGCGCGCGGACCCGCCGGGCATCTCCGGCCCGTCGAGGTCATCGAGGTCATCGAGGCCGTCGAGGCTGCCCAGGCCGCCGAAGGCGTCAGCGCCGTCGAGCCCGTCCGCCCCCGTCGCCGACAGCTCCGCCCCCTCCGCGACCCCCGCGCGGTCGTCCAGCACCAGGTCCCACCCTGCGGTGAGAGCCGCCGGCCCCCGTGTCCCGGCCGCCGAATCCAGCCGCGCTTCCGCGAGCAGCGTGCCGACCACCTCCGGCGCCATCCCTCGGAGGCGGCCCGGGGTGGCGTCGCGTCCTGACACGTGCGGAGGGTTCTTCGGCATGGACACCGCTCCCGTTCACGAAGGCTTGGGTGAGGCGCTGCGGTCACGGCGCCTCTTTGACAACGTTGCCATAGCGTATGACAACGTTGCCGAGGAAGTTTCCTATGCGCGCTGCCGCCTTTCAATACGGACGAGGGACACATTCTGGGAACGGAACGGCACCCACGCCGCGCGCGCCCCTCCGGACGCTCCCGGCCCGGCCCGTACCGGCTCCGTGACCGGCCCGAACCCGGACGGAACCCGGTCCGTACCGGCCCGAACCCGCCCCCGCCACGGCCCGTCCTGGCCGAACCCGGCCCGTCCGCGCCCTCCGGGACGTCGGCCGCGCGACTGGCGCCCCCGCCGTCGCCCCGGCTCAGCCGCTGGAGTCGGCGCGGTCCGCCTCGCCGCCGGCCCGGTCCGCCCGGTCCGCCCGGTCCGCCCGGTCCGCGCGGTCGGCCCGGTCGGTGCCGTCGGCCGGGAGCCGCCGCAGCAGGTTGTCACCCGTGCCGGTGATCGTCAGCAGCCGGTCGAGGAACGCGGGGCGCGCGTCGAGCGTCAACTGCACGCCTGCCGCGTCGGTGCGGCGGCGGACCATCAGCAGCGCGGCCAGGCCCATGGAGTCGCACATCGTCAGGCCGGAGCAGTCCAGCCGCAGCTCGGTCGCGTCCGGGCGCCCGCGCAGCGCCTCGGCGACGGCGTCCAGCAGGTCGTCGCAGGTCTCGTGGTCCAGGTCGCCTTCGACCGGCAGCACGATCGTGCCGCGGCGGGGCGAGGGCCGGGTGGAGCCGGTGGTCGGGGAGGTCGTCATGCCGCATCCCCCGACGCGGGAGCGGAACCCTCCGCGGGCGCCTCCGGCACGGGCCGCGCGGAGGCGTTCCGGGTCGCGCCGCCCGCCGCCACCGCAGCGTCCTCGGGCGTCTCGGGCCGCGCCGACGCCGCCGTCAGGGCAGCCCGGGCCAGGGCCGCGTGGCCTTCCGCCAGGATCGCGCGGGCGCGCGGCAGGTCGCGCAGCTCGTGGGCGAGGACGTCGAGGGTGGGCGTCAGCGTCGCGGCCGGGACGCCGCGCGCGGACAGGACGCCGGCCGTCCACTCCAGGAAGCCGGTGAACAGCTCGGGGTCGTCGACGTAGAGGGCGATGGACAGGAAGTCCACGATCTGGGCGAGGTCCTCGGCGGTGTGCCGGCGCTGCTGCTCGGTGTACCCCCGCATCGCCGGGATCTTCTCCTCCAGCGCCGCGAACAGCGACTTCACCAGCTCCGGCGCGCTGCGGCCGACCAGCGTGTACTCCTGGTCGCTCAGGTGCGGCAGGTCGTCGGGCGCCTGGTGGTCGGGCATCGGCGCGGGCAGCCCCCGGCCGAGCCGGTCGGCGGTGGCGCGGGCGTCGGGCGCCCAGGCGTCGGCGCCGAGCCGGTGGGCGTAGCGGCCCTGCGGGCCGAACCCGGCGCCCCCGGCCAGCACCGGCGTGCCGGTGGCCTGGCACGCGGTGATCGCCGCGTGCGCGGTCGGCAGCCGGGTGGACAGCGAGGCGGAGAGCGCGACCGCGCGCGGCGCCGTACGGTGCAGGTGCGCTATCAGGTGCGGGGTGGGCACCTGGGCGCCGAGGTAGTCCACCTGCCAGCCGCGCAGCTCCAGCACCTGGGCCAGCAGCCGCGCGGGGAAGGCGTGCCACTCGCCGTCGACGCAGGCGACGGTCACGCGTCCGCGGCCGGTCGAGGACCGCGCCGCCGCCGTCGCGGGGCTGAGGGCGAGCGCGGCCACGATCCGTTCGTTGATCGCGGTCGCCGCGTGCTCCTGCGCCACGGTCAGGCGGTTGGCCGCCCACTCGGCGCCGATCCTGCGCTGGGCCGCCCCGATCACGTCGAGCAGCAGGGCCTCGGGGTCGACCCCCGCGTCCAGCGCGGCGAAGGCGGTCGCTCCGGCGGCCCGCTCGTCGCCCGTGACCAGGGCGTCCCACAGCCGCGACGCCCAGCCGTCGATGCCCTCGATGCCGTGGACGCCGCCGATGCTTTCGGCGTCGTCGGTCTCAGCGGTGCCGTCCGACACGGCGGTGCCGTCCGACACGGCGGTGCCGTCCGACACGGCGGACGCGGCCGGAACGGTGATCTCGGCCGGCGGGGCCGGGCTCGGTTGCGGTGCGTTCATGGGGTGAACCTGCCCACTCCCGCGCCGCCAACCATGGAGAGCCGCGCGCCGTACGGGGCGGCGATCGCCAGGACGGCCATGTCGTCGTGGCTGCCCCGGCCGACCCACTGCGATGCCAGCATCTGCACCCGTTCGACGATCGCCTCGGCCGGCAGGCCCGCGCACTCCGCGAGCGCCGCCCGCAGCCGGTCCTCGCCGAACATCTCCCGGCCGCCCATCGGGCCGCCGCGGGCCTCGGTGATCCCGTCGCTGTAGAGCACGCACGCCTCGCCCGGCGCCAGCGTGACGGTGGCCGGGGTGGTGGACACGGTGTCGAGCGCTCCGACGATGCAGCCGCGGGTGGGGGCCTCCTCCACCTGGCCGCCGGCCCGGACGATCAGCGGCGCCGGGTGTCCCGCGGAGGCCAGCCGCAGCCGTACGCCGTCCTCCTGGCGGCGCACCGACGCCAGCACCATCGAGGCGAAACGGGCGTGCCGGGAGGTGAGCAGCGCCCGGTTGAGCATGTTGAGCAGCCGTTCGTGGTCGTCGGCGAGGGGCAGCAGCGCGTGCAGGGTGTTGCGGATCTTGCCGGTGAGGACCGCGGCCTCCATCCCCTTGCCGCAGACGTCGCCGAGGACGGCCAGGTCCTCGCCGCCCGGTTCGACGGCGGGGTGGACGTCGTAGAAGTCGCCGCCGATCCGCTCGCGCTCGGCCGCCGCGCTGTAGCCGCCGGCGTAGCCGACCCCGCCGATGTGGCCGAGCTGCGGCGGCAGCAGCTCCCGCATGAGCAGGTCGGTCGTCGCGGCCTGCTCGGAGTACATCGTGGCCGCGGACACCGCGGCGCCCGCCCGGGCGGCGAAGAGCCGGGCGAAGGCCTCCTCGTCGTCGGTGAAGACGCCGTGCCCCTCGCTGCGCAGCAGCACCATGGCGCCGGCCGGGACGCCGTGGCCGGGCAGCGGGGTGACGGACATCGCGCCCACCGGCCCGAAGCCCTCGGGCACCAGCCAGCCGGGGGCGGAGCCCGGGTCTATCCAGCGCGAGGGCACCGGCGGGAACCCGCGCAGCGCCTCGGCGAGGCCGGGGACGCCGGACGGATCGGCCACGACCCGCGTCTCCGCGGGTTCGCCGCCGCGTACGCAGGCCATGACCTGGATGCGGCGGCCGGCGGCGGGGGAGACCACCACGGCCGCCTCGGCCAGGTGCTCGGCCGCGTGCCGGGCGGCCAGCGCCATGCAGCGCCGGACGTTCAGCGAGGAGAGCATGCTGCCGGACAACTGGGCCAGCAGCGCGGTGCGCTCGCGGTACGTCCGCAGCTCGCGCTCGGCCAGGGTCCTGCCGTCGTCGGACAGCCACCAGGCCACCGCGCCGGCTTCCCAGGTGGCCCCCGGGCCGGTTTCCGGGACTCCCACGCCGGT
>JAJSZB010000417.1:0-6029 GCA_050613715.1 Streptomyces sp. IBSBF 3018 | reverse complement strand
GCCCCCGGCCCGGCCACCCGGCCACCCCGCCAGCCTGACACTGGGCGTGCACTTCCAGGGGCGCGGGGAACTGCGCGACCAGCCGTCCCCGGCGGGTGGTCCGGATCGGAGGGAAGAGCCCCTCCGGGCCGGTGGGGGAACGCAAAGCGGCCCGCGTCCGCCGGGTGGGCGGAAACGGGCCGTAGGCTCAGCTTGCGGTCCTGACGGGATTTGAACCCGCGGCCTCCACCTTGACAGGGTGGCGAGCACTCCAAACTGCTCCACAGGACCTGGGCTGCGCGGGCTTCCCCGGAGGGGGCCGCGCGGCTGCGAGACAGACTGTACAGCAGGTCAGGCCGCGGGGTCGAACTCAGGACCGCGTGCGCGACCACGCCTCGTCGAGCGCCTTGAACACGCGTTTGTCGGAGACCGGGAACGCCGTCCCGAGGGCATGCGCGAAATAGCTGACCCGCAGCTCCTCGACCATCCAGCGGATGTCCCGCACCGCGGCCGGCACCGGCCGCCCCTGCGGCTGCGCGGCCAGCAGCTCCGCGTACTCCGCCTGGATCTCGCGGACCTTCTCCATCCGCGTCGCGTCCCGCTGCGCCCCCGTCGGCATCTGCTGCAGCCTGCGGTCCACCGCGACCAGATACCGCATCAGGTCCGGCAGCCGCTTCAGCCCCGCCTCGGTGACGAACCCCGGGTGCACCAGGCCGGCCAGCTGCTCCTTGACGTCCTGGAGGTTGGCCACCAGCACCAGGCTCGTGGTGTCCTTCAGCCGCCGCTCGCACGCCTGCCCCGCCGCCAGCACCTGCTGGACCTGCTCCACCGCGCGCACGGTCAGCTCCACCAGGTCCGCGCGCACCGCGTCGTACAGCTTGCGGTAGCCCTGCTCGTCCCACGCCGGCCCGCCGTGCGCGGCGATCAGCCGGTCCGCCGCGGCGGTCGCGCAGTCCTCGAAGAGCGCCTGCACGCTGCCGTGCGGATTGCGGGACAGCGCCAGCTTCTGCTGGTTGGACAGCCGGTCCGCGGCGAACTTCGCCGGGTTCACCGGCACGCCCAGCAGGATCAGCCGCCGGGTGCCGCGCCACATCGCCTCGGCCTGCTCGGCCTCGGTGTCGAACAGCCGCACCGCGACCGTCGCGCCCTCGTCCACCAGCGCCGGGTACGCCTTGACCGGCTGCCCGGCCCGCCGCGTCTCGAAGGTGCGCTGCAGCGTGCCGACCGTCCAGTCGGTCAGCCCGGTGCGCTGCCCGGCCGCCGCCTCGCCGCCCCGCGCAGGGTCCGCGGAGGCCCGGTCGAAGGCCCGGGTGATCGCCTCGCGGGTCTTCGGCTTCAGCCGCAGCCGCAGCGACTCCAGGTCCTTGTCCTCGGCGATCTTGCGGCGCCGCTCGTCCACCACCCGGAAGGTGATCTTCAGATGGTCCGGCACCTTCGCCAGGTCGAAGTCCTCCGCGGTCACCGGTACGCCGACCATCCGCTGCAACTCCCGCGCCAGCACCACCGGCAGGGGATCGGGCCCGGCGACGGCCTTGTCCAGGAACGCCTTCGCGTAGTTGGGCGCGGGCACGTAGTGCCGGCGGACCGCCTTGGGCAGCGAACGGATCAGCTCGGTGACCATCTGCTCGCGCAGGCCCGGGATCTGCCAGTCGAAGCCGTCCGCGGACACCTGGTTGAGCACCTGCAACGGGATGTGCACGGTCACGCCGTCCGCGTCGGCCCCCGGCTCGAACTGGTACGTCACGCGGAACGTGAGCGCGCCCTGCCGCCACGAGTCGGGGTAGTCGGCCTTGGTGACCGCCTCCGCGTTCTCGTTGATCAGCATGGAGTGCTCGAAGGTCAGCAACTCCGGTTCCTCGCGCCGCTTGTGCTTCCACCACGAGTCGAAGTGCGCACCGGACACCACGTGTTCGGGAATCCGGCCGTCGTAGAAGTCGTACAGCGTCTCGTCGTCGACCAGGATGTCCCGGCGGCGCGCCCGGTGCTCCAACTCCTCGACCTCGCCGAGGAGTTTGCGGTTGTCGTGGAAGAACTGGTGGTGGGTGCGCCAGTCGCCCTCCACCAGTGCGTTGCGGATGAACAGCTCGCGGGAGACCTCGGGGTCGATCCGCCCGTAGTTCACCTT
Organism: Streptomyces sp. IBSBF 3018; assembly: GCA_050613715.1. Classification (GTDB taxonomy): domain Bacteria; phylum Actinomycetota; class Actinomycetes; order Streptomycetales; family Streptomycetaceae; genus Actinacidiphila. The sequence continues at coordinate 3,925 of JAJSZB010000417.1, read as the reverse complement.
GCGGTCGGTGACCAGCGGCACGCCGTACAGCGTCACCTTCTCGAACGCCATCACCGCCGCCTGGTCCTTCTCCCAGTGCGGCTCGCTGTAGCTGCGCTTGACCAGGTGCTGGGCCAGCGGCTCCACCCACTCCGGCTCGATCCGCGCGTTGACCCGCGCCCACAGCCGGGAGGTCTCCACCAGCTCCGCCGACATCACCCAGCGCGGCGGCTTCTTGAACAGCGCGGAGCCGGGGAAGACCGCGAACCTCGCGCCGCGCGCGCCACCGTACTCGTTCTTCTCCGGGTCCTTCAGGCCCAGGTGCGACAGCAGCCCGGCCAGCAGGGAGACGTGCACCCGCTGCGGGTCCACCGCGTCGTCGAGCCGCTCCTCGGCGTCGTCCCGGCGCCGGCCATCACCCCGGCCGTCGCCCTTGCCCCGGTGCGAGTCCCCGGTGTCGATGCCCAGTTGGCGGGCGACGGTACGCAACTGGCTGTAGATGTCCTGCCATTCGCGAATCCGCAGGTAGTTCAGGAACTCCGAGCGGCACATCCGGCGGAACGCCGAGGACGACAACTCCCGCTGCCGCTCACGGATGTAGCCCCACAGGTTGAGGAAGGCCAGGAAGTCCGACGTCGGGTCGCGGAACCGGGCGTGCTGCTGGTCGGCCTGCTGCTGCTTGTCCGAGGGGCGCTCGCGCGGGTCCTGGATGGACAGCGCCGCGGCGATCACCATCACCTCGCGGACACAGCCGTTGCGCTCCGCCTCCAGCACCATCCGGGCCAGCCGCGGGTCCACCGGCAGCTGCGACAGTTTGCGGCCGGTGGTCGTCAGCCGCTTGCGCGGGTCCTTCTGCTGGGGGTCGAGCGCGCCCAGCTCCTCCAGCAACTGCACGCCGTCCTTGATGTTGCGGCTGTCCGGCGGGTCGATGAAGGGGAACTTCGCGATGTCGCCGAGGCCCGCCGCGGTCATCTGCAGGATCACCGACGCCAGGTTGGTGCGCAGGATCTCCGCGTCGGTGAACTCCGGCCGGGAGAGGAAGTCCTCCTCGTCGTACAGCCGGATGCAGATGCCGTCCGACGTGCGGCCGCAGCGGCCCTTGCGCTGGTTGGCGCTGGCCTGGCTGATCCGCTCGATCGGCAGCCGCTGCACCTTGGTGCGGTGGCTGTAGCGGGAGATGCGCGCGGTCCCCGGGTCGACCACGTAGCGGATGCCGGGCACGGTCAGCGACGTCTCCGCGACGTTCGTGGCCAGCACCACGCGGCGCACCGCGTCGCCGCCGGGGCGCTGGAAGACCCGGTGCTGCTCGGCGGAGGACAGCCGCGCGTACAGCGGCAGCACCTCGGTGTGCCGCAGCTGCCGCTTGGTCAGCGCGTCCGCGGTGTCGCGGATCTCACGCTCGCCGGAGAGGAAGACCAGGACGTCGCCCGGCCCCTCCGCCTGCAGCTCGTCGACCGCGTCGCAGATCGCGGTGACCTGGTCGCGGTCCGCGTCCTCGCCGCCCTCCTCCAGCAGCGGCCGGTAGCGCACCTCGACCGGGTACGTACGCCCGCTGACCTCCACGATCGGCGCGTCGCCGAAGTGCCGGGAGAAGCGCTCCGGGTCGATCGTCGCCGAGGTGATGATCACCTTCAGGTCGGGGCGGCGCGGCAGCAGCTGGGCCAGATAGCCGAGGATGAAGTCGATGTTCAGACTGCGCTCGTGCGCCTCGTCCACGATGATCGTGTCGTAGGCGCGCAGGTCGCGGTCGGTCTGGATCTCCGCGAGCAGGATGCCGTCGGTCATCAGCTTCACCAGCGTGGAGTCGCCCACCTGGTCGGTGAAGCGGACCTTCCAGCCGACCGCCTCGCCCAGCGGCGTGCGCAGCTCCTCCGCGACCCGCTCGGCGACCGTGCGGGCGGCGATCCGGCGCGGCTGGGTGTGCCCGATCAGGCCGCGCACACCGCGGCCCAGCTCCAGACAGATCTTCGGGATCTGGGTGGTCTTGCCCGAGCCGGTCTCGCCCGCGACGATCACCACCTGGTGGTCGCGGACCGCCGCGAGGATGTCGTCCTTCTTCCGGCTGACCGGCAGCTCCTGCGGATACGTGATCCGCGGCACGGCCGCCGCGCGCGCCGCGGTCCGCTGCTCGGCCCTGTCGATCTCCGCGCCGATCTCGGCGAGCACCGCGGCGCGCGCCTCGGGCTTGCGGATGCGGCGGGCGCCCTCCAGGCGCCGGCCCAGGCGCTGCTCGTCGCGCAACGTGAGCGCGGGGAGCCTCCCGGCCAGGGCCGGGAGGCTCGCGGTGTGGTCTTCCGCCCGGTCGGCGGGGCGCTGGTCGGTAGGCATACGCACCCCAGCATCGCATCCGGGGCGCGCTCCCGGCGAACAGGTTTCGCGCCCCCGGCGCCGTGCACCGCGCCGCCGGTGCGCTGCCGCCCGGCGCCGACAGGCGGGTGTGACGTACACCGCATACCGTGGCGTCGTGGCGGAGAACGGGGCGAGCGCGGCGCAGGCGTCGAGGTGGGACGCGTTCAGGGGGTCGCCGTTCCTGCCCGCCTGCGTGCTGCTCCTGCTGATCGCCGCCGCCGCGGGCCTCTTCGCCGGCTCGTACACGTACAACATGGCCAACCCGACCCCGCGCCGCATCCCCACCGCGGTGACCGGCATCCCGACCTCGCAGGTCAAGCGGGCGCAGTTCGTCGCCGGCATGGAGCAGGCCCTCGGCGCGTCGCTGAAGCTGCACCACTACGACGACTACGCCTCCGCGCAGGGCGCCGTCGAGGCGCAGAAGGTGTTCGCGATCCTCCAGGAGCCCGGCCCCGGGCCCGGCCCCCGGCTCTACATCTCCTCCGCCTCGGGCGCGAGCGTCGCGCAGCTGCTCGCGCAGACCGCGCCGCGGGTGGGCGCCTCGATCGGCGTACCGGTCACCGTGCAGGACATCAATCCGCTGCAGAAGGGCGACCCGCGCGGCCTGGCGATCTTCTACATCTCGCTGGCCGCGGTGATCCTCGGCTTCGTCGGCGCGATCCAGCTCAGCGTGCACGCGCGCGGGCTGCACCCGTGGGAGCGGATCTGCTTCATCCTGGCCATGTCCATGCTCGGCGCGTTCTCGATCGCCGCGGTGGTCGACTGGGGGCTCGGGGCGCTCGACCTGCCGTTCGCGGAGTCGTGGGCGATCCTCGCGTTCACCATGTTCACGTCCGGCATGGTCTTCACGATGTTCAACACCCTCTTCGGCCGCTGGGCGATGCTGCCGACCTGGGGCCTGATGGTGCTGCTGGGCAACCCCTCGTCCGGCGGCGCGGTGTCCTGGCCGCTGCTGCCCTCGCTGCTCGGCCGGATCGGGCAGTGGCTGCCGCCGGGCGCCTCGGTCAATGCGCAGCACACCGCGGTGTACTTCGGCGGCCACCAGCACGTCTTCCCGTTCGCGGTGCTCGCGGTGTGGGCGGCGGTGGCCACGTCGGTGTTCTGGGTCTGGCGGCACCGCCATCCGGGGGGCCGGTGAGGCGTGCGCCAAATTCAGCGCTTGCCGGGCACAGCGAAACGACGCGGGGCCCGCCTCGATGAGACGGGCCCCGCGTCGTGCGGTGGCTGGGGCCGGGGTCGAACCGGCGACCTACCGCTTTTCAGGCGGTCGCTCGTACCAACTGAGCTACCCAGCCGCAGCGGTCCTGACGGGATTTGAACCCGCGGCCTCCACCTTGACAGGGTGGCGAGCACTCCAAACTGCTCCACAGGACCTTGCTCGTGCGCTCCGCGCGGGACAAGTGTCGCACAAGTCGTGCACCGGTCTCACACGGGTTTTTGCGACCTCCGCGCCGTGCTGCCCCCGATCTGCGGTTCTGCGGATCAGGCGGACATTTCGGCGGGCCGATGTCGCTGGATCAGCGTAGCAGACCCCGGGGGGCGCTCCGGACACGCGAGCGGGCGGGGCGGGGCCGCGCGGGTCCGCGCGGGTCAGCGG
>JAJSZB010000416.1:0-6074 GCA_050613715.1 Streptomyces sp. IBSBF 3018 | reverse complement strand
CCCCGACCCCGACGTAAGCCTGACATCGACGGGGGCGTGGCGGACGCACGGATTCCGCGGCGGTGCGGGCCGGTGGTGCGGGTGCGGCCGGGGGTGACGGGAGGGGCGTCCAGCCTGCGGACGGGCGGGACGTGACACCCCTTCGGGTCTTCTACGATGTCCGGCATGAATCCTGGGGGGCCGGGGGCACGGCTCGTGGACGGCCGCTTCGAGCTGCTGGAACGCCTCGGCGGCGGCGGTATGGGCCTGGTGTGGCGGGCGCTGGACACGGCGCTGGACCGTGAGGTGGCGCTCAAGGAGGTCCGGCCGCCCGACGCCGCGACCGTCGAGGCCGATCCGGACGGCACCCGGCAGATGCGCGCCCGGGTGCTGCGCGAGGCCAAGGCGCTGGCGCGGCTCCAGCATCCCAACGTGGTGATCATCCACCACATCGTGGACAGCCCCGAACACCCCTATCCCTGGCTGGTGATGGAGCTGGTGCGCGGCGGGACGCTCGCCGACCGGCTGGAGCGGGGCCCGCTGCCGGTGGCCGAGGCGGCCCGGCTGGGCCGCGGTGTGCTCGGCGCGCTGGCCGCCGCGCACGAGGCGGGAGTCCAGCACCGCGACGTCAAGCCCGGCAACGTGCTGCTGCGCCGCGACGGCACCCCGGTGCTCACCGACTTCGGCATCGCGGCCGTGCACGGCTCCACCGCGCTCACCGCCACCGGCGCGCTGATCGGCTCGCCGGAGTACATCGCGCCCGAACGCATCCGCGGCGTCGAGGGCGATCCCGCCTCCGACCTGTGGTCGCTGGGGATGATGCTGTACGTAGCGGTGGAGGGCGTGCACCCGCTGCGCCGCAGCACGTCCCTGGCGACGCTCGCCGCCGTCCTGGACGAACCGCTGCCGCCGCCGGCGCGGGCGGGCGCGCTCGGACCCGCGCTGGCGGCGATCCTCGCCAAGGACCCGGCGGTCCGGCCGGACGCGGAGTCCCTCGACCGGATGCTCGCGGCGGCCGAGGCGGCGGCCGCGGGACCGCAGGCGTATCCGGGCGCGCCGCCGTACCCGGGCGTCCAGGTCCCGCCCGCCGTGCCGCCGCGGCCGGGCGCGGCCTCCCACTCGGGCGGCACCCCGGCCGACGCGGTCCCGTACGGCAACGGCCTTCCGCCGTCGGCGTACGGCCACCAGGGCTGGACGCCGCAGGGAGGCCCCGGCCCGGGACAGCCCGCACAGACTCCCGGGGGCCGGGCCGGCGGGCCGGACGCCTCGCCCGGGGCGCGGGCCGGCCGGCGCAGGCGCGGCGTGCTCGCGGCGCTGCTGTCGGTGGGGTCGCTGACGACCGTCGGCACGCTGGTGTGGATCATGCTGCCGAACGGCTCGGACGCGGCCACGGGCGACGACGGCACCTCCCCGGCCGCCCGTGTGTCCTCCGCCGGGCGGCCCGTCACGGGCACACCGTCCGCCGGCTCGGGCGGCCGGACCACGGCCGGCGCGACGGGCGCCGGGGGCGCGTCCGCGGGCGGGAACAGCCAGGACGGCCAGGCGGGCCGGGGCGGTTCCGGCGGGCAGGGCGCCGCGCCCGAGGGCACCTTGCTGACCCCAGCGGGCGTGCGCTCGGTGGTCTCGGCGCTGACCCCGCACATCGCCGGCGGCAAGGTCATCTCGCTGACGGTCTACGAGGACTACGCCGTCGCCGAGGCGCCCACACCGAAGGACCCGAGCGTCTACGACGACCTGGTGTACCGCGACGGCACGGTCACCTCGGAGCCGGGCGGCACCATGAAGGACGCCACGCAGTCGCCGGTGAGCCTGTCCGCCTACCACTGGGACGTGGTCACCGGGCTGATGGCGACGGCGAAGCGGAAGCTCAACGTGCCCCACCCGAAGAACCGCTACCTGATCATCGGCGACGACATCATCGAGGAGACGCCGCGGCTGATGGTGTACTTCTCCGACGACTACGGCAGCGGCTACCTCAGCGCGAACCCCGCGGGCAAGGTCCTCGACACCCACCCCAAGTGACGCGGCGCGCGGCCCCCGGGGCGCCGGGGCGGGCGGCCCGCCCGGTTCAGGAGAACAGCTCCAGCCGGCCCGCCGCCTCCGCGGAACGCGCCCTGGCCTCCTCCTCCGCCGCCGCGTCACCGCGTTCGCGGGCGTCCCACAGGGCGGCCTTCTCGCGCAGGTAGACGAGCCGGGCGCGCTGGGCGACGATCTCGGCCTCGATGCGCTCGGCGTGCCGCAGCAGCAGGTCGCGCTGCTCGGCCGCGGCGGCCCGGCCGCGCGACCTGTTGGCCTGGTACGTGCGCATGTCCTCGATGCCGACGCCCACCGCGCGCAGGCAGGCCAGCGCCTGGAGGGTGTCGAGGTCGCGCTCGCCGTAGCGGCGGTGGCCGCTGCGCTCGTCCCGGCCGATCGGGCCGATCAGCCCGACCTCCTCGTAGTAGCGCAGCGTCGGCTCGCTGAGCCCGCTGCGCCGTGACACGTCCTGGATGGTGAAAACCGGCATGGTCGCAGCGTCACACACCTCAAGCGCTTGAAGTCAACCGGCCGCCGGTCCCGGCCCGCGCGAACGGGGCAGGGACCGGCGGCAGCGGCCTACCGGCGGGTCAGCACCAGGGGACGGTGGCCAGGTTCTGGACGTAGCGGGCGGCCAGCCAGCCGGTCCGGTCGGACAGCTTGTACCAGCGGGGGTTGCCGTCCACGGTCTGGCCGTTCACCTTGCACTTGATGTGCACGATGGTGCCGGGGGCGTAGCTGCCCAGCGCGGCCGAGTCCGTGGTGGCCTTGGCGCGGATGGTCAGCGCGATGCGGGAGACGACCTTGCCCTCGACGGACGCGGCGGCCTCGACGCCCGACTGGCTGCCGGACTGCTGGCCGGCCTGGGTGCTCGTCTGTGCGGACGCGGCGCCCGGGTTCACGTCGGTGGCGCCGGCGGGCGAGGAACCCAGCACGCTCAGGGCGGCGGCCCCGGCGGTGAGGGCGACGGTGGTCATCAACTTCGACGTAACGAGCCGCTGCATGGATGCCTTCCTGGTCGAGTCCACCGGGCGGGCCGGCGGGCCGGTGGGTCGCGGGACCAATTCGTCCTGCGCGCCGATCACCTCACATCCGCCGCGCGCGGTCGCGCCGCCATTCCGGCATGCCCCTCGGTCGGCCCACACGAGGCAACTCGTTCGGCGGCAGGGGTGACTTCGCGCGGGCCCGATCCGCGGGACGGAGCCCTCCCGGCGCGCCGCCGCGTGCTAGCCGTGCGCGGACAGGACCGTGACGACGGCCGCCGCCTCCTCGACGCCGAGGAAGGCGCCGCCGTTCTCCTGGACGCCGATCGCGGCTCCCGGGACCTGGCGGGCGCCGGCCTCGCCGCGCAACTGCGTGACCAGTTCGTGGATCTGCGCGAGGCCGGTCGCGCCGATGGGGTGGCCGCGCGACTCCAGCCCGCCCGAGGGGTTGACCGGGACCGCGCCGCCGAGCGCGGTGTCGCCGGACTCGGCGAGCCCGCCGCCGCCCCCGACCGGCGCCAGACCGAGCAGTTCGGTCGCGAACAGCTCCCCGAAGGACGCCGCGTCGTGCACCTCCGCCACGCTCACCTGCTCCGGCGTCACGCCCGCCCGCTCGTACGCGGCCCGCGCGGCGCGCCGCACCACGTGCCGGTCGATGTCGTCCCAGTCGCGTTCGACGGCCGAGCGCAGCTCGCAGGCGCGGACCAGCACGGCGCGCGAACGCACCGCGGCCGGCATGCGGGCGAGCCCGGCGCGGTTGCAGAGCACCGCGGCGCAGGCGCCGTCGCTGAGCGGCGAGCACATCGGGACCGTCAGCGGGTAGGCCAGCGGACGCCCCGCCAGCACCTCCTGCGGCGTCATGGGCCGGTCGAAGTGGCACTTGTCGTTGAGCGCGGCGTGCGCGTGGTTCTTGGACGCGATGAGGGCGAGCTGCTCCCGCGTGGTGCCGAAGCGGGCCATGTGGGCGCGGCACAGGCCCGCGTAGAGGTCCATCATGACCGTCCTGCGCCCGCCGCCGGACTCGCCGGACACGGCCGCGCCCAGGGCGAGGATGCCGGCCAGCGCGTCCGGGCCGCGCTCCACGTCCAGCGCGCCGCCGAAGGACTCCAGGACGCGGGACCTGCGCTCGTCGTCGGGGTAGACCATCTTCTCCGCGCCGACCGCGAGCGCCACGTCCGCGGCGCCCGACCTGACGTGGTGGCAGGCGAGCCAGAAGGCGGTGGCGGCGGACGCGCACGCGTTCTCCACGTTGACCACCGGCGTTCCGGCGAGACCCGTGCCCTGGAGCGCGAACTGACCGGGCGTCGACACCTGGCCCTCGACCACGCCCTGGGTGGCGTTGGCGAAGAACACCGCGCCGATCGCGGGCGGGGCCAGGGACGCGTCCCGCAGCGCGCCGGAGACCGCCTCGGCGGTCAGCGCTCTCAGGCCCGTATCGGGGAACGGCCCGAAGCGGGTCATCGAGGTGCCGATCACATACACCGGTTCCATGCGCCGTCCCGTCCGCGTGGCCTGGCGCGCCCGGCTGCGCGCGCCCGCGTCGCCGACTGTCGCATCACCCGGTGGGCGGCGTCCATCGCACCTGACATTTCATGGCCGGGAACCGGAACCCGTCCGATGGGCATCCGTGCGGCCGGAACCGGTACGGGGCCGGGCGCGCGGGCGCAGCCGGGGCACGGGCGGCAGCGGCGCGGCCTCGGGCGCGGCGCGGAACGCCTGGAGGGTGAGCGCGGCGAACCGCCGGGAGGCCGCGACGCGGGCGGCCGGCGAGGCGGCGTGGATGCCGCTGTTGGCCATGAGCACCAGGATCAGGTCGTCCAGCACGAAGTCGGCGCGCAGCCGGCCGGCCGCCTGCGCGCGGCGGGCGACCTCGGCGGCGGCGCGGACCGTGTACTCGCGCTCGGCGGTGAAGTCCACGGCGGCCGGGTAGGCGGCCATGAAGGCCGTGGTGAAGCCGCGGTCGCGGGCGTGCAGCTCGCAGATCTTCTCGATCAGCAGGCTGAAGCCGTGCCAGGGGTCCGGGTCGGCGAGCCCCTCGTCCACGACGTCGCGGCAGGTCCGCAGCTGTCCCGCGAACGCCTCGGTGGCCAGCGCCTCCTTGGTCGGGAAGTGCCGGTACAGCGTGGCGGGCCCGACGCCGGCCCGGCGGGCGATCTCGCGCATCGGCACGCCCAGCCCGTCGGCGGCGAAGACCGCGCGGGCCGCGTCCAGGATGCGGGCCCGGTTGTCGAGGGCGTCGGAGCGCGGGGACGGGGACGCGGACCGGGACACGGTCTGGGACCCGGTCTGGGACCCGGTCTGGGACGCGGAGGAGGGCGGCGGGGACGGCGGTACGGTCACCGGTCCGACTGTAGCCAAACGGACGGGGGCGCCCGCGGACGACGGCCGGGTGTCCGCGGGGGCCGACCGCCGCCGGTCAGTGGTCGACGGGGACGAGGGTCGTGCCGGGGTGCGCCCGGGTCTCGGCCTCGTCGAGCATGGCGGCGGCGACCGTCGCGCGGCTGACCCGGGCGGGGAAGGCCCGGCGCGGGGCCTGGTCGAGCGCGAGGGTGCGGCGCTGCGGTCCGAGCGGACCGCTTGAGTACGGCCCGGCGTGGAAGACCGTGCCGCCGGCGTCGAGGACCACCGTGTCCGCGCCGACCCGGTCGGGGAGTTCGGCGCGCATGAACGTCCCGAGCAGTCCCCTGGTCAGCCGTCCGGCCGCGTCCGCCGACGTGCCGGTGCCGAACGCGCCGACCCAGACGACGTGGGCCGGCCCGGTGGCCACCACGGCACGCGCCCCGGCGGTGAGGGCGCCGGGCTTGTCTCCCTGCGCGATGCCCAGCCCCGACACGACCGTGGCGCCGGACCCGAGCGCGGCGGCGACCGCGTCCGCGTCCCGGACGTCGGCGGCCACGCGCCGCAGCAGGTCGCTGTCGGGCACGGCGATGCGCTGCGGGGTGCGCGCGACGGCGACCACCTCGTGCCCGCGCTCCAGCGCCTGCCGGGTCAGCTGCAGCCCGAGGGCCCCGGAGGCGCCGAGGACGGTGATCTTCATGACGGTTCTCTCTTCTGCGGAAGGTCGGACGGGGAGGTGGGGGCGTGCTGTACGGGGTG
>JAJSZB010000415.1:0-6406 GCA_050613715.1 Streptomyces sp. IBSBF 3018 | reverse complement strand
CACGGCAGCGAACCCGCGGCCTGCGAGGCCGCGGGCACACCGACCAGCACGCCCACGACGGCGGCGAAGGTCGCGACGACCGACAGCACCGCCTTCAGCAGGGCGTGGCTCCGCCTTCTGTTTCTGCGCATGGATGCTCCTGGAGAGTGGGGGATGGAGCTGAACTCGTCCATGTGGCAGTCGAGTGGGCGCTGCGCGATGGCTCAACGGAACGTACGCCCGCTGTGCGGACGCGTCAATATTTGTTGCATTCCTCCCCGCAGGACGCCGGGAACGTGTTGACATGTGTTCCCTTACCGCTGGTGACACCCATTCAGCCGATCCGCACACCCACGGGGTCAGGACGCGGACCAGCCTCCGTCGAGGACCAACCGGCTGCCGGTGACGGACGCCGCGGCCGGCGAGCACAGGTACGCGACCGCGCCGGCGACCTCCTCCGGCTCGATGAGCCGCTTGACCGCGGACCGCGCGAGCAGCACCTCGGAGAGGACCTGGTCCTCGCCGATGCCGTGGGCCTCGGCCTGGTCGGCGAGCTGGCGCTCGACCAGCGGGGTGCGGACGTAGCCCGGGGCCACGCAGTTGCTGGTGACCCCGTGCGCGGCGCCTTCGAGCGCGATCACCTTCGACAGTCCTTCGAGGCCGTGCTTCGCGCTGACGTAGGCGGACTTGTACGCGCTGGCGCGGATGCCGTGCACGCTGGACATGTGCACGATGCGGCCCCAGCCGCGCGCGTACATGCCCGGGACGACCGCGCGGCTGAGCAGGAACGGCGCCTCCAGCATCAGCCGCAGGATGAGGGCGAACCGTTCGGGGCTGAAGCGTTCGATCGGCGAGACGTGCTGGATGCCGGCGTTGTTGACCAGGATGTCGGCGTCCAGGCTCAGTCCGGCCAGCTCGTCGGTACGGCTCAGGTCCAGGACCAGGGCCTCGCCGCCGACCCGCTCGGCAGTGCGCTCGGCGCCCTCCGCGTCCACGTCGCACACCACGACGTGCGCGCCCAGGGCGGCGAGCCGGTCCGCGACCGCGGCCCCGATGCCACTGGCCGCACCGGTCACGACGGCGCGCCGGCCCGCGAGATCGCCCGGGGCGTGCGAAGGGACCGGGTCCTGCGGTGGCTGCGAGGTCATCGGCGTGCCTTTCACGGGATCGGCGAGGCGATGGGGATGCTACCGACCCGCGGCGGGCTCCGGGGGGTGGGTGCGGAGGAGGGCGGTGAGGGCCGAGAGGGCCAGGGCCGTGACGAAGAGGCAGTAGTCGCGGGTGACGCCGGTCAGGCCGCCTCCGCCGTGGACGACGAGGACGCCCGCGGCGACCGCGGGCACGCCCATGCCGAAGTAGCAGACGACGTACAGGACGGAGAGCACTCCGGCCCGCTCGTGGGGCTCGGCGAGCGGGACGACCGTGCGGATGCCGCCCTGGAAGCCCGCGCCGAAGCCGACGCCGGAGACGACCGCGCACACGAAGAACCCGGCCGTCGAGGACGCCTCGGTGGACGCGTACGTGCCGAGCGAGCCCGCCACCAGCAGCGCGACGCCGAGGAGCATCACCGTACGCGGCGCGGTGCGGTTGAGCGCGACCGTGACCAGCGACGCGGTGAAGGCCAGCACGAACAGGCCGAGCCCGCCGATGACTTCGGAGGTCGAACCGGACAACTGCCGTGCCAGGGCGGGCGCGAGCGAGCCGTAGAAGCCGGCCAGCGCCCACACCGCGAACAGCGCGGGCGCCGCCGCGAGCACCGGCCCGCGCAGTCGTCGCGGCACCGCCAGCTCCGGTACCAGCGACGCCCGCAGGCCCGGCGTGCGGGTGACGGTCTCCGGCATCAGCGCCACCCCCACCGTCTGCGCCGCGAACACGCCCATCAGCAGCAGGTACACCAGATGGGTCGGCGCCGGCAGGAACTGCACGACCACCCCGGACGCCAGCGCGCCGAAGCCGGTGCCCAGGCCCGGCGCGGCGGCGTTGGCGAGGGTGCCGCGGGCCCGGTCGACGTCGAGCATCGCCGCGCCCAGCGCGCCGAGCGCGCCCCCGGTGGCGACGCCCTGGAGCACCCGGCCGGCGAACAGCTCCGGCGTGCCGCCGGCCGTCGCGAACACGGCCATCGCCGCGATCTGCAGCCCCAGCGCGGCCAGCAGCACCGGCCGCCGGCCCACATGGTCGGAGACCCGCCCGAGCACGAGCAGCGCCAGCAGCACGGCGATGGCGTACACCCCGAAGACCACGGTCGTGGTGATCGGCGAGAAGTGCCACGCGCCGGCGTAGACCGCGTAGAGCGGCGTCGGCGCGCTGGAGGAGGCGAGGAACGACACGACGATCGAGGCGAGGAGCGCGAGGCGGGCCGCGCCGGGCGCCCGGCCGGCCGATGCGGTCGCGGCGCCGTCGGTCCGCAGGGTCCCGGTGGTCACAGGGCACCCCCGCGGGCGGCGGACGCCGGGCGCGCGGCGGGCAGGACGGGCGCGGCCGGCAGCGGACGGGCGGCGGGCCGCGGGAGTGCGCGGCGCCGCGCGGGCAGGGAGCGGCGCATGCGTACGGCGGGGACGTCTGATCCGTTCATGGCCTCCAGGCTCGCTCCGGGGCCGCCGGGCGACGAGTGGCGGAATTGCCTGCTTACGTTAGAATCCTGCCATGAGGATCACGCCATGACCGCCGCGACCGCCACCGCGGGGACCGCGGGAGCCCCGGGAACCGCCGCCGCACAGGCCGGCCCCGCGACCGCGACGCGCGGCGGTGCGACCGCCGCCGGCGCGGCCGGCCGCGCGGCCACCACTCCCGCCGTCCACCGCGTCGCCGTCCTCGCCCTCGACGGCGTCACCCCGCTCGACGTCGCGATCCCGCTGCAGATCTTCGGCCCGCGCGCGGAGACCCCGTACAAGGTCTCGCTGTGCGGCCCGGCCGACCGGGTGTCGGGCGGCGGGGGCTTCGCGCTGCTCGTCGACGGCGGGCTGGACGAGGCGCGCGCGGCGGACACCGTGGTCGTGCCCGGCGCCGAGGCGCATCTGCGGCGGGCGCCGGACGCCGTGCTGGAGCTGCTCGCCGAGGCGCACGACCGCGGCCGGCGGGTGGTGTCCATCTGCACCGGCGCGTTCACGCTGGCCGCCGCGGGCGTCCTGGACGGCCTGCGCGCCACCACGCACTGGCAGTACATCGCCGATCTGGAGCGGGAGTTCCCCCGGGTGCGGACCGAGCGGGACGTGCTCTACGTCGACGAGGGCGACGTGCTGACCTCGGCCGGCGTGTGCTGCGGCATCGACCTGTGCCTGCACATCGTGCGGCGCGACGTGGGCGCGGTCGCCGCCAACCGGCTGGCCCGCAGCATCGTCGCGGCGCCGCACCGCGACGGCGGCCAGGCGCAGTTCGTGCCCGCGCCGGTGCCGCAGGCCGGCGACACCTCGCTGGCCGGCACCCGCGCCTGGGCCCTGGAACGGCTCGAAGAACCGCTGACCGTACGGGAGTTGGCGCGCCACGCGGGCATGTCCGAGCGCAACTTCATGCGCCGGTTCGCCGAGGAGGCCGGCACCACGCCGCTGCAGTGGCTGGTGAACGCCCGGCTCGGCCGGGCCCGCGAACTGCTGGAGACCACCGACCACTCGGTGGACCGCGTGGCCGGCGACTGCGGTCTCGGCACGGCGGCCAACCTCCGGCTGCACTTCCGCCGCGCCCTGAACACCACCCCGACCGCCTACCGCCGCGCCTTCACGCACTGACGATCTCCGCCTCCAACGGCCCGAGCAGTGCGGCGACTTCGGCGATCGCACCGTCGTCCGCGCCCGCCTCGCCGAGGGCGGCGGCGAGATGCTCCACCACGCGCGCGAAGGCGGCCGGGGTGATCGCCAGGTGCGCGTGGGCCTTGCGCATGGAGCGGCCGGAGTACGGGCGGGCGGCGCCGAGCGCCTGCCCGATAAAGCGCCGCTGGTGCTGCGCCAGCCGGTCGGTGTCCACGCCGGCGAAGTAGGGCGCGAGGTCGCCGTCGGCGAGCACCCGCGCGTAGAAGAGGTCGACGACGGCCGCGACGGCGGGTTCGCCGCCGAGCCGCTCGAAGAGCGTGACGGGCGAGGACGCGCCGGGGTCCGTGGCGGACGCGGGCGCGGACGGTGCGGTGTCGGTCATGCGCTCCACCGTGGCCGCCGGCGCTTGCGGCCGCGTGAGCGCGCGGTTAAGGGGCCGTCAGGTCCCGCTGACCGCCGCGCCGGCCGGCCGGAGAGGAGTACGTAACCCCGCGCTCACACACCGTCAGAAGGGGTCGCCGAGCATCTGTTCCAGCAGGCGGGTGACCGTACGGGCGTCCTGTGCGCCGAGCGCGCCGGTCAGCGGGGTGAGGGCCTGGCGCACCTCGTCGTGCACGCGGGTGGCGAGGTCGAGGCCGGCGTCGGTGAGGAAGACGTCTATGGCGCGGCCGTCGGAGGGGCTCTTGGCGCGCGCGAGCAGTCCGCGCCGCTCGGCGCGGGCGACCAGGCCGGACATGGTCGACTTCTCCAGCCCGAGGTGGTCGGCCAGTTCGGCCATCCGCGGCCGGCGGTCGCGCAGGACGCCGAGGACGCGCATCTGGGTCAGCGAGAGGTCGTGCTCGGCGCCGATCCGGGTCAGCGTGCCCATCACCACGAACGCGCTGGTCGCGAGGGCGTCCACGAACCGTTCCTCGTCCGCGCCGGCGACACCGCCCGTGGACTCCCCCGCGCCTTGCGCCGCCTCACCGCCCATGGTCCGGGACTCTACTTGACATGGTTCGTAATGCCAACCAATAATTCAATGGTTCGCAACACGAACCATTGGCCCCGACTCTTCCTGGAGACGCCATGCACGCCGCCGTCGTCACGTCGTTCGGCTCGCCGCCGCGCTACACCGAGCACCCCGAACCGGTCGCGGGCGGCCCCGGCGAGGCCGTGGTGGAGGTCCTCGCCGCGGCGCTGCACCCCCGTGTGCGCTCGCAGGCGAACGGCTCGCACTACACCAGCACCGGCGAACTCCCGCTCGTCCCGGGCGTGGACGCGGTGGTACGCGACGGCGAGGGCCGACTGCGCTACGCCGTCCTGGGCGACACCGCGCTCGGCACGATGGCCGAGCGGACGGTGATCGAGACCGCCCGCAGCGTCGTGCTGCCGCCGGACGCCGATCCGGTGCTGCTGGCCGCGGCGATGAACCCGGCGATGTCCTCGTGGATCGCGCTGCGCCGGCGCATCGGCTTCGCGGCGGGCGGGCGGGTGCTGGTCCTGGGCGCGAGCGGCAGCGCGGGCCGGATGGCGGTCCAGGTCGCCAAGCGGTTCGGCGCGTCCCAGGTGATCGCGGCCGGGCGCGACCCGCAGCGGCTCGCCCCGCTGCGGGCGCTCGGCGCGGACGCGGTGTGCACCCTGGACGACCTGAGCGGCGCGGCCGACGTCGACGTGGTGCTCGACTACGTCTGGGGCGCGCCGACCGCGCGGGCCATGGTCGACGTGCTCACCGCCCGCGCCGACCGCGCGGCGCAGCTGACCTGGGTGCAGATCGGCTCGGTGGCCGGCCTGGAGGCGCCGGTCCCGTCCGCGGCGCTGCGGTCGGCGCGGCTGCAGATCGTCGGCAGCGGTATCGGTTCCGTGCCGGGCCGGGAGATCGTGGCCGAACTCCCGGCGCTGGTCGCCGCGGTGGCGGGCGGCGCGTTCGATGTACGCGCGCGGGCGGTGCGGCTCGCCGAGGTCGAGGCCGCGTGGACCACGCCCCCGACCCCCGAGCGCCTCGTCCTCACCCCCTGACCCCCCGGCCCCGCCACTTCTGACTCCCCCACCGCCGTGGCCTGTCGCGCCCCTGAAGAACCGGCAACCCGTCTGCCCCGATCAGGCCGTACCCGGCCGCGGGTCCGCCGTAGCTTGTCGCGCAGTTCCCCGCGCCCCTGAAAAACCGGCTACGCGTCTGCCCAGGTCCCGCCGTCGCCGTCCGACTCACCGTCGTGGCTGGTCGCGCAGTTCCCCGCGCCCCTGATTACGCAACGCCCAGCGCACAGCCGAGCAGAAGCCCCGCAGCCCGGGAGGGACTCAACCCGCAGCGCGATCCCGGCCCGAGGGGGCGGTCCGGGGGTGTCCCCGCAGAACTTCGAAAACAACACCGGCAGAANGCCACTTTCGAAGTTCGAGGAGTCACCCCCGGGACGAACCCGACCCGTACACGCAACCCAGCGCACCCGGCCAAGGCAACGCCCAGCGCCCAGCGCGACGCAGCAGCACCCGGCCGGGGCGACGCCCAGCGTCAGCGCAACGCAGCGCACCCGGTCGGGCCAGCGCCCAGCGTTATGCGGGGACCGCGCCGGAGGCGATCTGCTCGGGGGTCGGCGCCACCCTCGGCGCCAGCGCCGTCACCACCGTCGTCGCCGCCGCGAACACCGCCGCGACGATCAGCCCCCGGTGATACCCCGCCACCAGCGCGTCCACCGGCGACCCCCCAC
>JAJSZB010000414.1:0-6143 GCA_050613715.1 Streptomyces sp. IBSBF 3018 | reverse complement strand
GACCCCGCCCTGCCCCCAACTCCGCCTCCGGGCACGCAGACCGCCCGACCTCCGGCCGACGAGTCCCAGTCGCCGCCCTCACCCGCGAACCCACCCGAGGCGGACGGCGTATCCGACCGGGCGTCGGCCCCGCGCCAGGGCACGGAAGCCATTGAACTCCCGGCCGCTGAACCGCAGTCGGCGCCAGGCGCGGACGCCGCGCAGGCGACGGAACCGGTCACCGCCCGGGACGCCGACGCATCCCGGCTCTCCGCCGCCGGAGGCGAATCGGCGCCGGACCCGGATGACCGGCCCGGCCGGCCCGACCTCGCGAGCCGCGGCGGCCGAGCGGCGACGCCCGGCGTGGCGTTCCCGCATCGCCTCGTGGCGGTGCCGCGCCTGCGGGTGCCGCCCGACCGGGAGGGGTTGATCGGGCGCGAGCCCGAACTCGGCCGGTTGCGCGAGCTGTTGGACCCGGACACGGTCTCCGGGACACGGCCCCGCGTCGTCGTGGTCGAAGGCCGGCTCGGCATGGGCGCGCGCCGCCTGGTGCAGGAGTACGCGCGCCGCTACGGCGACCGGCACAGCTTCGTGCACTGGGTGGACGCCGGCCGTCCCGAGCCGCTCCACGCCGGGCTCGGCCTGCTCGCCGCGGCCCTCGGCCCCGATCCGGACACCGGTGCCGAGCCCGCGCCCGGGCCCGTACCCCCGCACGCCGACCGCCCCGGCCTGCCCGACCCACTCGGCCCGGACACCGCACCGTCCGCGCAAGCCGACCCGCCCGGCCCGCACACCGCACCCTCCGCGCAAACCACCCCACCCGGCCCGCAAACGGGACCGTCCCCGCAGGCCACTGCACCCGGCCCGCAAACAGGGCCGTCCGAGCACGCCGACCGCCCCCGCCCCGGGGACTCCTCCGCCGTCACCCCCGCGGCCTGGCGGCGGCTCGCCCGTCGCGACGGCTGGCTGCTCGTCCTGGACGACCTCGGCCCGGAGCACGACCTGGGCGCCCCCGGCGTGCTGCCGCCGGAGGGCCGCGGCGTCGTCCTGGTCACCACGGCCCGCCTGTACGACGGTCACCGCCGCGCCGACGCCGTGATCACCCTCGAACCGCTCACCCGCGCCGAGATCGCCGACCATGTGCGCCACGAGGTCGGCTCGGACCTGCCGGCCCGCGACGAGCGCCACCCCCATGTGCTCAACCGCCTGGTCGCCCGCCTCTCCTCGCTGCCCGGCGAGCTGGCGCGGGTGGACGTGCGGGCGGAGTTCGTCCGCGAGCTTGAGCTGGCCCGGCGTCCGCGTCTCACGCCCATGTACCGCTGGCAGACCGGCAACGCCGTGCTCTCCCTCGCCGGGATGCGCCGCAACGCCCTCGTGGTGGCCACCGCAGGACGCCCCGTGACGGTGTACGAACTGTCCGGCGGCGCCGTGACGTCCAGGCCGCTGGGCCCCTCGGGCGTCCAGGCCACGGCGCTGGCCGCGCTGCCGGGCGGCGGGTACGGCACCGGGCTCGCCGTCACGGACGGCGGACCCACGGTCGAGCTGCTCGGCTTCCCCGACGGCACGCGGACGGCCACGCTCCGCGCCGACGCGGGCCCGCCCGCCCAGGGTGCCCCCGGCCAGGGCGCGCCCGCGCAGGGCCCGGCTGTCGACGACCGCTGGACCGAGGCGTACGGCGTCCCGGTGGAGCGCGCCGACGGGCGGATCGTCACCATCCGTTCCTCGGTCACGCTGCTGACCGCCGTCCCGCTCGGCGGCGGCCGGTCCGCGCTGGCCACCGGCGGCCCGCTGCCGTTGCGGCTGTGGGACGCCGTCACCGGCGCGGCGATTCCCACAGGACTGACCGAGCGGGTGCGGTCGATCAGGGCCATGACCGCTTTCGCCGGGGCGGGAGGCGATCCGGTGCTCGCCGTGGTGACCAGGGCGGGGGCCGCGCAGCTGTGGGACGTGAACGAGGCGCGGCGCCTCACCTCGCCCCTGACCGAGCGGCTGCGGGGAGCGACCGCGCTGGTCTGCGTGCGGCTGGCCGGGCAGCCCGAGCTGCTCGCGGCGATCGACGGCGGGCCGGTGGTCCGGCTGTGGGACGCCGCGACCGGCACGTCCGCCGGCGAACTGCACACGGGCGGCCTCACCGCGCTCGTCGCGCTCGGCGTCCTCGGCAGCCCGCGCGGCGACTCGCGCCTCGTCACGGCGACGGCGGACGGGTCCGTCCAGGTCTGGGACCTCGCCTCGTTCGTGGAGCCCCCCGACCCGTACGCGGCGCCGCCCGCCCGCGCCGGATCACCCACGCCCACCGCCGCCGCCTCGACCTCCGCCTCCGCCTCCGCTTCTGCTTCCGCTTCCGGTGGGCCGTCCGCCCCCGCTGAGCCGTCCGCGCCGCCGCCCGCTCCCGCGGTGGACGCCGACCCCGGGGGCGCCCGCCCCGCCGATACGGACGCGCCGACCGCCGGCCCCGCGGACGCGGACCCCGCACGCGGCGGCCCCGCCTCGGACGGCGTGCTGTTCGTGACCTGGGTCGTGCACGAGGCGAGCGGCACGGGCGCCATGTCCTCCGACGTGCTCGCGCTGGTGCTCGGCGGCAGCGGGCCGGTGGACTCCGCCGTCGAGGCGGGCACGCTGACGCGGGAGGGCCGCGGCCGCGTCGCCGTGGTCCCGGACCGGCTCCCCGAGATCTTCGAGGTGACGGTGCGCGGCGAGCGGTGGCGCACGGAGCTGCTGGTCGCCATGCTCGCGCGCAGCCTGCCGATGCCCACCTCGGACGTGGCCACCTGGCGTCCGTACGACGCCATGCGGCCGGTGCTGGAGAAGCTGTTCCCGTACCTGCTGTCCGCCGAGGGGATGAACACCGGCGGGGTCGGTCCCGCGGACGTGCTGGGCCTGCTCACCCGGTGGGCCTGGTACCTGCTGCTGCGCGGACGGTACTCCACGGCCGCCTCGGTGGCCGAACGCGTGGCGGCGGAGGCCGAGGCCGTCCTGCGCCGCCGGGCGGTCCCGGGCCCCGGGGGCACGGCGGACGGCGCCGGCGACAGCGCCGCCGCGCTCACGGACCTGTACGCGCAGCTGAACCGGATCTCGCTGCGCGCCCGGCTGGCCCTCGGCGACGGGCCCCAGGTCACCCGGCGCGCCCGGGCCATCAGCGCGGCGGCGCCGCACGGCCACGACGACGTGCTGGAGGGGCTGCTCGCGGAGGCCGAGATCGCCCTGTGGCGCGGCGAGTTCGACGCCCCGGCGCTGTCCGCCGCGGCCGGCCTGCGCGGCAGCCCACCGGGGGCGCCCGAGCGGGAGGTCACCTCGGGCTCCGACGACCACCTGGAGCAGCGCAGGCGGCTGCTGCTGGCGCGCGCGGCGATCTTCCGGGGCCGGCTCGCCGAGGCCGCGCGGTGGCTGCTCCTGGCGCGCGACACGGCGGTGCGCATGGAGCACAACGCGACGCAGGAGGCGCGCGCGGCGGCGGAGTTGGCGCGGCGCGCGGCAGAGGCGGCGGGCACGGCAGGCGCCGCGGGCGCGGGGACGCGTACCGGGGACCGTACGGACCCCTCCACCGGCTCCCCCGCGTCCCCGGACTCCCTCGCCTCCCTCGCCTCCCTGGACGACGACCCCGCCTTCCGCTCGGTGTGGCTGGTCTCGGGCGCGGTCGACGTGCTGGCGGTCGAGTACGCGATGGTCCACGCGGACCTGCGCGCGGCGGGCGGGCCCGGGGGACGGCGCCTGCCCGCTGCCGCCGCCCCGTCCTTCCTCGACCTGCCCCGGCTGCGGCTGTGGCCGTACGCCCTCCCCCATCCGCGTCCGCAGCGCCCGCCGGTGACCCGGGGCCTCGGCATCGCGGTGCCCGACGTGCACCTCCACCTCTATCTCACGCTCACCCAGCAGTACGGACAGCTGCTGATGCGCGACGGCGCGGGCCCGCTGTGGGACGGATCGCCGCGGCCGCCGGGGAACCGGCCGTATGCGTACGATGCCGCGCTCACCGCGATGTACGAGGTGGAGCCCCATGTCACGCGGCAGCGCCCGCTGATGTTCGTCTCCCAGATGGCGGCGCTCGGCGAGATCGAACTGGCCGGGCCCGATCCCGCCCGCGCGCGCGACCCGCTGGAGAAGGCGCGGCTGGCGGCCGAGGAGGCGTACGGACCGCGCTGCCCGCTGCTCCCGCGCATCGGTCTGCTCCAGGCCGGGGTGCTGTACCGCCAGGGCGACGTGTCCGCGGCCGCCGGCCGGCTGCGCGAGGTCGGCGACCTGCTGTACGACCTGCACGGCGACACCCCGCACCAGGACCGGGTGGCCCTGCTGCGGGCCTGGGCCACGATCGAACGGAACCGTACGACCGCGGACCGGTTGTCCGGCACGGCCGACGCGATGGCGGAGGCCCTGGCCGCGGGCGCCGACGCCGACGCCGGCACCGGCCGGGACACGCCCTGACGTCCGCCCGGCGCGGCGGGGCCCCCACCGGGCCTCGCGGACCCACGGGACCCACCACGCGCGCCGGGCCGACCGAACCGACCGGGCCGCCGGCTCAGCTCCCGCTCTGCTCCCCCGCGTCGCACGCCTTGAGCGCGAGCCACAGCTCCATGCGGACGTCGGGGTCGTCCAGGGAGCGCGCCAGGATCTCCTCGACGCGGCGCATCCGGTAGCGCAGCGTGTGCCGGTGGACGCCGAGGTCGGCGGCGGCGGAATCCCACTGCCCGTGGTGGGCGAGCCACGCCGCCAGCGAGGCGACGAGGTCGCCGCGCGAGGTCGCGTCGTGTTCGCGCAGCGGCCGCAGCAGCCCCTCGGCGAAGGCCCGTACCGCGTCGTCGGCGAGCAGCGGCATGACCGAGCCGGCGCCGACCTCCTCGTGCTCGACGAGGTTGCGGCCGCGGCGCAGCGCGACGGCCAGCGCGCGTTCGGCCTGGAGGTGGGCCTGCGGGACGTCGGCGGCGGCGGCCGGGGCGGACAGCCCCGAGGCGAGCGCGTCCTCCGCGTCGGCGAGGTCGGCGGCCGCGGCGAGCGTCCCGGCGTCCTCGGCGGCGAGCAGGACCAGGCGCCCGCCGTCGCGGACCGCGAGCAGCGGTTCGCCGGCGCGCGCCGCGGCGGCCTCGGCGCGCTCGGCGAGCAGGGCCAGCGCGTCGGGGCCGGTGCGGGGGTCCGACGGCTCGGCGATCAGCACCCGCACCGGGTGGTCGAGCAGCGTGCCGTACATCCGTCCGGCCACCGCGCGGGCGTGCTCGGGCTCGCCGGCCAGCAGCATCCGCAGCAGCGCGGCGGCGAGCCTGGCCTGCGCGTCCTGGAGGGTGCGGGACTGCTCCAGGGAGAGGGTGAGCAGCGCGACGGCGGCGTGCACGACGTAGCGGGCGGAGGTGTCGAGGCGCTCCTCGGTGCCGACCGCGAGGAAGCCGCGCGGGCGGCGGCCGCTGCCGAGCGACTGCAGCTCCACCCGGTCCTCGGTGCCGGCCGGGCCGGCCACGGCGGCGCTGGCGGGGGCCGGGGTGTCGCGCAGCCGGTCGATCTCGCCGGCCAGCCGGGCGGCGCGGCGGCCGGCCCACTCGGGCGCGGCGGCGAGCACGGCGCCCGAGGCGTCGTAGAGCGCGGCCCAGCCGTCGAGGTGGGCGGCGAGCCGGGCGAGCAGCGCGGCGGTGCCGTCGGGGGCGAGGGCGGCGCGGGTCAGCTCGCGCTGCGCCTCGAAGCCGGCGGTCACCGCGCGGTACTGGTCCTTGGCCAGGGCGGCGGAGACGGCCTTGCTGATCGCGATGAACGGGGTGCGGCGCGGCACCTCCAGCAGCGGCAGCCGGGCGGCGGCCGCGGCGTCGACCAGGGCCTGCGGCACCGCGTCGTGGCCCACGCCGACGCCGAAGCCGAGCGCCACGACCTTGGCCGCGGCCAGCCGGCGCACGTAGCCGCGCATCGCCTCGGGGTCCTCGACGGCCAGCTTCAGGCCCGTGGTCAGCAGCAGCTCGCCGCCTTCCAGATACGGGCCGGGGTCGTCCAGTTCGCTGGTGTGCACCCAGCGGACCTCCGCGTCGAGCCGGTCGGCGCCGGCGAGGACGGACAGCTTGAGCGCGGAGTGGTGGGCGAGGGACGCGAGGGTGAGGGGCATGCGGACCTGGTCCCCGGTTGTGCGGGCGGATGGGCGGGCCGGTGGTGCTGTCAGCTTCCTGTACGGGTCCGGCGCCCCCCATACTGCCCCACGC
>JAJSZB010000413.1:0-6149 GCA_050613715.1 Streptomyces sp. IBSBF 3018 | reverse complement strand
CCCTCCCGCGGCCCGCCCTGCGGC
This sequence comes from Streptomyces sp. IBSBF 3018, assembly GCA_050613715.1. Taxonomy (GTDB): domain Bacteria; phylum Actinomycetota; class Actinomycetes; order Streptomycetales; family Streptomycetaceae; genus Actinacidiphila. The sequence goes on along the minus strand of JAJSZB010000413.1, from coordinate 6,125 downwards.
GCCCCGCCGGACGGCGCCACGACGAAGCCGCGCGGCGCCCCCAGGGTGAACCGCTGCGTCCGGGCGTGCTGTCGCGGGAATGAGAGGTACGTCATAGCGGTGACCCTAGAGGGTGGCACCGACAATCGCCCCTGGATTACCTCCCGGTGCGGTCCCGCGCCCGGTCCCACCACCGCTGACCTGCGGCGCTCGCGGCCCGCGCGGCGCGCCCCCGGCCGCCCGGCGCCGCCGCGCCACCCCCGTCGGATGGCTTGAACTTGTCATGCGCCCCCGCGTGCTTCCGTGCTCCGAGATATGCGGTGGCACGGAAAGTTATGATCCGTAGCCGAGGGTGGGTAATAAGCATGTGGCAACTGACTCGACCGACGACCGGTGCCATGACCGCTGCGCTACTGCCATGACCGACGTGACCGACGTGTCCCTGCGTACTGGGAGGTGAGCCGCTGTGGCACTTTCGATTTCGGCGGTGCTGCTGCTGCTGATCATCGTGGCCCTGCTGATCCGCAGGTCCGGACTGAAGCCTGGGCATGCCGTCGCCTGTGTCCTCCTCGGCTTCTACCTCGCCGGTTCCTCGTGGGCGCCGCAGATCACGGATCTCACCAACAACGTGGCGGGCATGATCTCCGACATCAAGTTCTGAGAGCCACGGCCGCCGCCGCCCGGGTGCGGCCCAGGCCGTAGGCTTCCCACCATGACCGATGTCATGACCGACCTCCCCGCGCGACGGCTGCTGCTGGTCCACGCCCACCCGGACGACGAGACCATCGGCACCGGCGCGACGATGGCCAAGTACGTGGCGGAGGGCGCGCACGTCACCCTCGTCACGTGCACGCTCGGCGAGGAGGGCGAGGTGATCCCGCCGGAGCTGGCGCACCTGGCCGCCGACCGCGAGGACCGCCTGGGCGAGCACCGCATCGGCGAACTGGCCGCCGCGATGAAGGCGCTGGGCGTCACCGACCACCGCTTCCTCGGCGGCCCCGGCCGCTACCGCGACTCGGGCATGATGGGCGTCGCCACCAACGAGGCCCCCAACTGCCTGTGGCAGGCCGACCTGGACGAGGCGGCCGGCCACCTCGCCGACGTCATCCTGGAGGTGCGCCCCCAGGTCCTGGTGACGTACGACTCCAACGGCGGCTACGGCCACCCCGACCACATCCAGACCCACCGCGTCGCCCTGCGCGGCTACGAACTGGCCGCCGGGCGCGGCCACCGGGTGGACCGGGTCTACGAGACCTGCATGCCGCGCTCCGCTGTCCAGGCCGGCTTCGACAAACTCGCCGCCGAGGGCAAGAAGTTCCCGTTCGACTCCATCGCGACCGTGGACGACGTGCCGGGCGTGGTGGACGACGACGAGGTCACGGTCAGCGTGGACGCCTCCGCGTACACCGACCGCAAGACCGCCGCGATGCACGCGCACGCCAGCCAGATCGCCGTCGACGGCCCCTTCTTCGCGCTCTCCAACGACCTCGGCCAGCCCTACTTCGGCACCGAGCACTACCACCAGGTGCACGGCGAGCCCCCGGCCGACCGCACCGACCTCTTCGGCGGCGAGAGCTACGCGACGCCGGGGGCCGGCGCATGAGGCCCGGCGCGCCGCGCATCGCCGCGTACGTCCTGCTGGCGGTCCTCGCCGCACTGGTCGCCGCCGCCGGAGGGCTGGTCTCGGGCGGCCTGTTCCCCGGCGGCCTGTTGCTGGCCCTCGCGGGCTGCGTGGCCCTGTTCTACGGCGGGTTGAAGCTCACCGGCTCCCGGATCGGCGTCGCGGTGCCGTCCGGGGTGTGGGCGGTCTGCGTGATCCTGCTCAGCTCCACCCGGCCCGAGGGCGACTTCCTGTTCGCCGCCGGCATCGGCCCCTACGTCTACCTGCTCGGCGGGGCGCTGGCCGCCGTGATCTGCGCCACCGTGCCCCAACTGCCCGGCCAGGGCCGCGGCACCGTCTGACGAGCGCCCACGGGCCCCGCGGGGGACCGCCGACTTGGCGGCCGGGGGCCCGCTCGTGGTTGGGTGAACGCAAGCGATCCGCCGTGCGGGGGCTGCCCTCCGGCGACGCTCGGTATGGTGGTCGCGCCGGCGAGCCGCCCGCGGAGAACCGCGCGGGGCGGCGAAGCTAACCGGGAGAGCCTGCTTTGAGTCGTGAATCTGACAGTTCGTCCTCGGCGTCCACGGGTCCGTCCTCCGGCCCCCAGGGCCGCGGCGGCGCCGCGTACCCGTCCGGCACCCCGCCGTACGGCACGCGCCCGTTCCCCTCGCTGCACCCCCAGGAGCGGCCGCGTCCCGCAGGGGAGCCCGAGCCGCCCGAGACCGAGGCCGAGGCGGCCGCCGCGGCGGCCGAGCCGCGGACCGAGACCACGCTGACCACGCGCATCCGCATCAACATCCCCGGTTCCCGGCCGATCCCGCCGGTCGTCGTCCGTACGCCCGTCGAGGACGGCGCGGTGCCCGCGGCCGAACCGGCCGCCCCCGCGGAGCCTGACGCCCCGGGCGGCTCGCCCGCGGACGCGGACGGCACGGGCGGCCCGGACGCGCCGGGCGGCTCCGGCGGCCCGGGCAAGAAGGAGACCAGCGACTGGTTCGCCCCGCGTAAGCCGGTCGGCTCCCCGCCGCCGGGCGCCGATCCGGCCGCGGGCGCGGCGCCCGGCGCGGGTTCCGCTCCCGGCCCGGTCCCGGGTTCCGCTTCCGGCGCGGACCAGGGCTTCGGAACCGGCGGCGCGGGCACGGCCTTCGGCGCGGACCCCGCGTTCGGTGCGGACTCCGCGTTCGGTACGGACCCGGGCTTCGGGACCGGTGGCGCGGACCCCGCGTTCGGCGCGGACCAGGGCTTCGGCGGCCAGGACTCCGACACCACCGCGACCACCGCGATGCCGGTCATCGGCGAGCCGGGCCCGGGCGGTTACGGCGCCGGTACGAGTGCCGGCGCGGGCCGTGGTCCCGGCGCGGGCGCGCCGGGCGGGCCCGACCCCTACGCCGACCCGTTCGCCGAGGCGTTCACCTCGCCGCCGCTGGACCAGGGCGGCCCCGGCGGCGTCCCCGGGGCCCCGGGCGGCGCCCGCGGCGGCGTTCCCGGCGGCAGCCCCTTCGCCGACCCTGACACCGGCTCGACGCAGGTCCCGACCCCCACCCCGTACTTCGGCAGCGGCGACGCCGGGCCGTCCGCACGCGGCCCGCACGACACCCCGGCCGGCGGCACGCCCGTCTTCGGCACCGAGGACTTCCCGCCCGGCGTGCCGCGGCCGACCGACCCGTTCGCCGACCGGCCCGGTCCCGGCCAGGGCCCGGCAGGGCCCACCAGCGGCCCGGCGACCGGCCGGATGCAGGTGCCGCCGGTGGCCGGCGGCCCCGGCGCGCCCGCGCACCCCGGCGTCGGCGCCGGCGGCCAGAGCGGGCCCGGCGGTCACGGCGGCCCCGGCGGGCAGCGCGGCCCCGGCGGCTTCCCGCCGCCGGAGGAGCGCGTCTCCGGCGACACCCTCGTCAGCGGCATCCCGCGCGTCCCGTCGAGCCCCGGCGACGGCCGCGGCCCGCGCCCGGCGCCCGCGGGGGAGCGCATCCCGACCGGCGGGCCCGCGGCCGCGTCGCAGGAGCAGGAGCAGCAGAAGAAGCCGGCCGCGGCGAGACCGGCGAAGAAGGGCCGCTCCAAGCTGGTCCTGCTCGCCGCCGGCGTCGGCGTCATAGCGGCGGTCGCCTACGGCGCGGGCCTGCTGATGAACCACGCGGACGTGCCCAAGGGCACCACCGTCCTCGGCGTGGACATCGGCAACATGAACCAGGACGCGGCGGTGAAGTCCCTCGACAAGTCGCTGGGCAACCGCGCCACCGCGCCGATCACGCTCACCGTCGGCGGCAAGAAGGAGAGCCTGAAGCCGTCCGTCGCGGGGCTGTCCATCGACACCGACGCGACCGTGCGCAAGGTCGCGCACGCCGACTACAACCCGGTCTCGGTGATCGGCTCCCTCTTCGGCGGCAGCCGCGTCGCCGACCCGGTGTACCTGGTCGACAACGACAAGCTGAAGTCCGCGCTGAAGGAGATGGCCGGACGCAACAGCAGCGCCAGCGACGGCATGGTGAAGTTCGAGGACGGCCAGGCGATCGCCGTGCCCGGCAAGCCCGGCACCAGCTTCGACGTCGACTCCGCCGCCACGCAGGTCGCCGCCGCCTACCGCACCCGCGCCGAGACCGGCGCGGACCAGCCGGTGGCGCTCCAGGTGACGACCGTGCGGCCCAAGGTCACCCAGGCTGCCCTCGACAAGGCGGTCAACGGCTTCGGCAAGACCGCGATGGCCGGCCTCGCCACCGTCCAGGCCAAGCCCGGCATCGCGATCAGCTTCGGGCCCACCAAGTCGCTGCCGAAGTTCCTGACGATGGTCCCCGACCAGACCGGCACGCTCCAGCCGCACATCGACCTGGCCGTCATGAAGTCGCTCTACGGCAAGACGTTCAAGGACGTCACGCTCAAGCGGTCGGACGGGTCCGTCACACCGGTCACCCCGCAAGACGTGGCCACCGCGCTGATCAAGGCGCTCGACTCGACCACCGACCGCGTCGTCACCCTGCCGGGCGTCGTCGGCTAGCCCTCGCCCGCCGGGCCCCCGCGTCGCCGGGGGCCGCGGGCGGCTCCCGGCGCGGGTCGCCCGGGGGTCCGGCGGATCAACCCCGTTGCCACCAGCGGCGCTTGTGGCGCGGGGTGACCGCGTGGATGGCCGGGCGGAGCAGGTCGAAGGTGACGACGGTGGGGGCGGCCGCGGCCGTGGAGGCGTCGGCGGCGGGGTCGCCGGGCAGCGCGAGGCCGAGGCAGACGAGCTTGGCGCGGCCGTCCTCCATCGGCAGCACCGTGAACACCGGCGCGCCCGCGAGCCCCTGCGGGAACGGCCCGGTCCAGCGCACCGGTTCGGCGTCCTGACGCGACACCATGCCGGGCAGCAGCACCTGCGGCCGGTCCGCGTGCCGGCCGCCCGGCTCCTCGTCCACCTCGTGCCCCAGCACGTACGCGGGCAGCGGCTCGGTCCCGATCAGCGCGATGTCGTCGGGCTGCGCGGCGAGCCCCGAGGTCACCTCGTCGGTGCTCCAGCTCCAGCCCTTGCGCTCGGCGTGGATGTGCAGGTCCGTGGTGGGCATCACGGCCACGCCCAGGCCGCCGAGCCCGGTCCACTTCTTCGCGAACGACGGCAGCACCAGCTCGTCGGCCGGCAGCTCGGGCTCGGCGAGGCCGTCCCGCAGCGTGAACTGCCCGATCTCGTACCGGGTACGGGACTCCGCGGTCACGAGGTACTGCCGGATCACCTCGTGGTTCGCGTTCGTCGAGACCAGGTCGTTGTACCAGAACGCCGTGCCGAAGCTCCGGTCCTGCCGGGCCGCCTGGAACGGCAGCGTGGCCCGCGCGGCCGCCCGCAGGATCGCCGCCTCGACGGAACCGTCCTCGTCGTCCTCATAGTCCTCGTCGCCGGATTCCGCTTCTGCTTCCGCTTCCGTTTCCGGGTCCGCGACGGGTTCCGCTTCCGCCGCGGAGCGCGCGGCGGGCTCGGCCTTCGGTTCTGCGGCGGTCTCGGCCTCCGCACCGGCCGCGGACTCCGCCGGGGAGTCGGCAGCAGGCCCAGGCGTGGTCTCGGCGTCGGGGGAGGTCTCGGACGACGCGGACGACGCGGACGACGACGGGGACGAGGGGGAGGACGGGGAGGACTCGGGCGTCTCAGGGCTCTCAGGCACGCCCCGGACCCTACTACCCCCGCCGGGCGCCCCTGGGCAGCCCCCGGCGCCCGCCGGACCTGCCGTCGCGCCCGTCTACCGGCCGCCGGGCGTGCCCGGCCGACCCGGTACGCCCGGTGCTGTCACCGGGGCCGGCGCCTCGTCCGCCGGGACCGACGCCGTGAGCCGGAAACCGCCGTCGCCCGCGCGTCCGACGTCCAGCGTGCCACCGGCGAGTATCAGCCTTTCTGCGAGCCCGGTCAGTCCGTTGCCCAGCCGGACCTCCGCGCCGCTGCCCAGACCGCTCCCGGAGGCGCTCCCCGCGGCGCTCCCGGAGCCCCCGCCGGGGGCGTCCCCGGAAGCGGCGGCGGAACCCGCGTCCGCCCCTCCGCCGGACGCGCCGGCCGGCGCGGACCCCGACGCTCCCGACACTCCCGTAGCCCCCGCGG
>JAJSZB010000412.1:0-6181 GCA_050613715.1 Streptomyces sp. IBSBF 3018 | reverse complement strand
GGTTCGGGGGGAAGGGGGGATCGCACGGGCGGGAGGTGTGCCACGCTTGCCCCGTGGACGAGGCGAACGGGGACTCCGGAGCGGCCGGAAGAGGGCCGGAGGCCGACGAGCAACTGCCGCACAGGGTGCCGGAACAGCGCGACCGCATGCCGCGACCGGACGCCTCGGCTTCGCCTGCCTCGGACGAAACAAGCGGGGACGCGGACAGCGGCGTCCTCTCGGACGCCGAGCTCGTGGACCTGGTCCGGGCCGGCCAGGACAGCGCGTACGAGGAGCTGTACCGCAGGCACGCAGAATCGGTACGGCGCTACGCCCGTACGTGCTGCCGGGACACGTACACCGCCGAGGATCTGACCGGCGAGGTCTTCGCCCGCACGCTGCAGGCGATCCGCGGCGGCAGCGGCCCGCAGTCCGCGGTGCGCGCGTACCTGCTCACCACCGTGCGGCGGGTCGCCGCGACCTGGGGCAGCACCGCCAAGCGCGAGCAGCTCGTCGAGGACTTCGCGGTGTTCGCGGTCAGCGCGGCCGGTTCCTCGGCCACCGAGGACACCGCCGACCTGGGCGCGGACGTGCGCGCGATGCACGAGGCGGAGCGTTCGCTGGCGATCCAGGCGTTCCGCACGCTGCCCGAGCGCTGGCAGACCGTGCTGTGGCACACCGCCGTCGAGGACGAGTCGCCGAGCGCCGTCGCGCCGCTGCTCGGCCTGACGCCGAACGCCACGGCCGTGCTCGCGCACCGCGCCCGCGAGGGACTGCGCCAGGCGTATCTGCAGGCGCACGTCAGTTCCAGCCTCACCGCCGAGGGTGAGTGCGCGCGGTACGCCGACCGGCTCGGCGCCCATGCGCGCGGCGGTCTGCGGCTGCGCGCCGACCGGGAGTTGAACCGGCATCTGAAGGAGTGCGCGCGGTGCAGCGCGGCCTCGCTGGAGCTGGCCGACCTCAACTCGGCGCTCAAGGGGCTGCTGCCGGTCGCGTACATCGGCTGGTTCGCAGCCGCCGGTGCGGCGAAGGCCGCGGCCGTCGTCGCGGGCGGCACCGCCGCTGCGGGCGCCGCGGGAGGCGCGGCCGCGGCCGCCACGGGTTCCGGGAGCAGCGCGGCCGCGGGCGGTGGCGCCGCGGCGAGCGAGGGGCTGGGCGCGCCGGTCAAGGCCGGCATCGCGGCGGGCGTGGTGGCCGTCGCCGCGGCGGCCGCGCTCGCCTTCGCGCTGACCGGGGGCGACGGCAAGCAGCCGCCCCCGCCCAGGGCCAAGGAGACGGTCGCCGCGCCCGTCGCGACGATCCCGCCGGCGCCCGCGCCGAAGCCCAAGCCGTCACCGCCGGTGGTGGCGCCGGTCGTGCCGCCGCCGTCCCCCGCGCCCAGGCACGCCCCGTCGCCCGCGCCCAGGCCGAGCCCCAAGGCGTCGCCGAAGCCCGTGGTCACGACGCCGCCGCCGAAGCCGACGCCCACACCGACCCCGCCGCCGACCACTCCCCCGACGACGCCCCCGACCACACCGCCGCCCGCGCCGACCGCGTACCAGGTCGACTCGCTGCCCGTGGGCCGGCCCGGCGACGGCGCGACGGAGCCGACGATCCGGCAGGTGCCGGGCGGTTGGTGGTGGGACCGGTCCTCGCCGTCCATCGGCGGGACGCGATACGACCACGGCATCACCGTGCACGCGCCGTCGACCGTGACGATCGACCTCAACCGGGCGTGCGTGACGTACGACGCGCGGGCCGGCGTCGACGACCTCGTGCGGGTCGCCCGGATGGCCCGGACGCAGCTGGAGTTCTCGGTGTACGGGGACGGGGTGCGGCTCTACGGTTCCGGGCCGGTCGGTGCGGGCGATCCGGCGGTGCCGGTGCACGTGGGGATCACCGGCTACGCCACCCTGACGCTCGTGGTCGAGCCCGTGGGCCGCGGCCTCGGCTTCGCCAACCTGGCGGACTGGGCCGACTCCACGATCACCTGCACCTGACCCGTCCGTCCGCCCCGGGTCCGCCGGGTCCGGCCCGCTTCCTGCCGCCGCGCCCTGCGCTGGCAGGAGAAGGCAGGGCGTCCGCTCAGCGCTCCGCGCCGGCGATCTGCGTGAGGGCCTGGAGGAACGTCTCGGGGGACTGGCCCCCCTGGATCGCCCACTGTCCCTCGAAGACGAACGTCGGGACCGCCGTGACCCCGATCTCCCGCGCCTGCGCGATCTCCGCGAGCACCTCCTCGCGGAGCCCCTCCCCCGCGAGGAAGGAGACGACGCCGTCGCGCTCCAGCCCCGCCCGCTCCGCGACGTCCGCGAGCCGCTCCCGGTCGCCGATGTCGAGCCCCTCGCCGAAGTGCCCGGCCATCAGCAGCCCCTTGAGCCGGCCCTGGACCCGCGCGCCGTACTCGCGCAGCGCGTACCCCAGCAGCCGGTGCGCGAGCAGCGAGTTGTTCTCCAGCACGGAGTCGAAGTCGAAGACGACGCCCTCGGCCGCGCCGAGCGAGGCGATCCGCTCGTCCATGGCAGCGGCCTGCGCCCCGAACTTCGCGGCGAGCACCTCGCGGTGCGGCAGCGGCTCCTCGGGCGCGGACGGGTCGAGCTGGAAGGGCCGGTAGACGATCTCCACGGAGTCCGCCCCGGGGAAGTCGGCGAGGGCCTTCTCGAACCGGGCCTTGCCCAGGTGGCACCAGGGGCACGCGATATCGCTGTAGATCTCGACCTTCACGCTGCGTCCTCGTCCTCGTGCTCGGTCCTCGTCGGGCCTTCCGTCGAAGGCGTTCCGTCAGGCGCGCCCCGCCTGGCCAACCCCCGCACCGCCCGCCGTATTCCCGCAGCTCACGCGACCTGGACGCGGGCGACCGCGCGGGTGAGCAGCCGGACCGCGCCGACCCGGTCGGTGCCGGCCGCCGCGGCGCGGGCAGCCGCCAGCTCGCGCGGGGCCAGGACCGCGTCCGCGGCGCGCCGCAGCTCCTGGTGCGCCGCCTCCTCGGGGACCGTCCGCGGCAGCGCGCCCCGCACCGCGTCCGCAGCGGCCGCCAGCCGCACCGCGTCGGCCGCCGCGCCCAGCGGCAGCAGCAGCTCGGCCGCGGCGTCCAGCTGGGCGGCGAGCACCGGATCGGTGCAGTGGGCCTCCTGCGCGGCCCGCGCGGCCTCCGCGAAGCCCGCCAGCGCGCCCAGCGGGTCGCCCTCGGCCGCGGTGATGCGGGCGCCGAGCGAGCGCATCAGCACCGGGAACACCGGCGGCGGGGTGCCCTCCGCCAGGTGCCCCTCGGCCGAGGCGTGCAGCGCGCGGGCCCCCGCGGTGTCGCCGCCGCGCAGCAGCAGCAGGCTCTTGAGATAGCGCAGGTACGTCACGGCGTCCATCACCGCGTACCGCTCGGCCTCCTCCTCGGCCTGCGCGCACAGCTTGGCGGCGGTCTCGTCGTCGCCGGAGCGGTGGGCGAGTTCGGCCAGGCGGCCGACGAGGAAGGCGCCCTCGCCGTACGCGCCCAGCTCCCGGGTGAGCGCGACCGCCGCCTCGAAGTCGGCGCGGGCCTGTTCGTACTGGCAGCGCAGCGTCTCGGCCTCGCCGCTGGCGCTGTGCAGCTGGGCGCGTATCCAGCGGTCGCCCAGGTGGGCGCACAGCTCGCGCAGTTCGGCGAGGTCGGCGTCGACGGAGGTGAGCTGGCCGGGCGCGTCCACGGCGGTGTGGGCGCGGAACATCAGTGCCGCGGCCACCTCCCAGTCGCCGCCGTACGCGCGGCAGTTGGCGACGACCATGTCGCTGCACCCGTGCGCGTCCTCACCGATCAGGTAGAGGGTGAACGGCCACAGCAGGCCGGGGAAGCGGGCGGCGGCGGGGCCGCCCTCGCGGTAGGCGCGGCTGAGCAGCTCCGCGGTGTGCATCGCCTCCTCGGAGAACCAGTCGCGTTCGGCGGCGCCGTCGCTCTTGACCAGGAAGTCCAGCAGCCGCAGGTCCAGCCGCGGCCAGTACATCGGGTCGGCCGGGTCCTCGGCCGGCGGGCCGCCCAGGGCGATCACCCGGGTGAGCCAGCTGCCGCCCTCGTCGCGGTAGTTGCGCAGCCAGCAGAACCAGCCCATGGACAGCACCAGCGCCGCGGCGTCGGCCTCCGCGCGGGCGGCGAGGGCGCGGTTGATCGCGGCCCTCATGTTGTCCATCTCGGTCTCCATGACGTCCAGCAGCCGCATCTGGTCGGCGCCGCGCAGCCCGGCGTCGACGGTCCTGGCCAGCTCCCGGTGGTAGGCGGTGTGCCGGGCGCCGGCCGCGGCGGCCCGCTCGGGGTGCTCGGCGAGCCGTTCCGCGGCGTACTCGTGGATGGTCTCCAGCAGGCGGTAGCGGGTGCCGCCGGGGTGGCCGTGCTCGACCAGCACCAGCGACTTGTCCACCAGCTGGGCGACGGCGTCCAGCGCGTCGGGCCCGCAGACGGCCTCCGCGGCGGGCAGGGTGCAGCCGCCGGAGAACACGCTCAGCGCGCACAGCGCCGCGCGTTCGGGCTCGTCCAGCAGCTCCCACGACCAGTCGACCACCGCGCGCAGCGTCTGCTGGCGCGGCAGCAGGGTGCGGCTGCCGCCGGTCAGCAGCCGGAACCGGTCGTCCAGCCGGTCGGCGATCTGCCGCGGGGACAGCGCGCGCAGCCGGGCCGCGGCCAGCTCGATGGCCAGCGGCAGGCCGTCCAGCCGGCGGCAGATCTCGTGCACGGCCTCCTCGTCGCGCTCGGCGAGCCGGGCGCCGCCGCCGGGCACGGCCGCCGCGCGCTCGGCGAACAGCCGGTACGCGGGCAGCGGCGGCAGCGGCTCGACCGGGCGCACCACCTCGCCGGGCACGCCGAGCGGCTCACGGCTGGTGGCGAGCACGGTCACGCCGGGGCACTCGGCCAGCAGCGCGTCGGTGACCAGGGCCGCCTCGTCCACCACGTGTTCGCAGTTGTCCAGCACCAGCAGCAGGCGGCGCTGCGCGCAGTGCTCGAACAGCCGGTCCAGCGGGTCGTCCGCGGTGTAGCCGGGCGAGGTCAGCACGACGGTGTCGCGGCGGCCCAGCGCGTTGAGCACGGCGTGCGGGATGGCGGTGGGGTCGTCCAGCGGGGCCAGCTCGGCGAGCCAGACGCCGTCCGGGTAGTCCTCCGGGCGGGTGCGCTCGGCGGCCTCCTGCGCCAGCCGCGTCTTGCCCGACCCGCCGGACCCGGTCAGCGTGACCAGGCGGTGCGCGGCGAGATCGGCCCGCAGGTCCTCCAGGTCGCTCTCCCGCCCGACGAAGCTGGTCAGCCGCGCCCGGAGGTTCCCCCGCACCGCCGCGGGGGCCTGCGCGGCCGCGGTCTTTGCGTACGGTCCCCGGTCCGCGTCCACCCCGAGGTCCCCGCCGGCGCGCGCCCCCGCCCCACCGCCCGTGGCGGGCGCCGGAACGCCGACCGGAGCGGCGCTCGGCCCGGGGTCCGGGCTCGGGTCCGGGCCGGGGTCCGATCCGGGGTCCGATCTGGGGCCTGGGCCGGGGTCTGGGTCCTGGCGGAGCAGCGCGGCGTGCAGCGCGCGCAGTTCGGGCCCGGGGTCGGCGCCGAGCGTCTCGGCCAGCACGGTCCTGGTGTCCTCGTACGCCATCAGCGCGTCGGCGGTGCGGCCGGCCGCGCGCAGCGCCCTGATCAGCTGGGCGCGGAACGCCTCGTCGAGCGGATGGTCGGCGACCGCCTCGCGCAGCAGCGGCAGCGCGTCGGCCGCGCGGCCGAGCGCGAGGTCGGCCTCGGCGCGGGCCCGCATCGCGGCGAGCCGCAGGGCCTCGGGGCGGGCCGCGGCGGCGGCGCGGTCCGGCAGGTCGGCGAGCGCGGGGCCGCGCCACAGGGCGAGGGCGCGGCTGAGCGTGGTGCGGGCGGCGCCGGGGTCGCCGCGGTCGAGGGCGGCCTCGCCGTCGTGCAGCAGCGCTTCGAAGACGTGGAGGTCGACGGCGTCGCGCTCGGCGACCAGCCGGTAGCCGCCGCCCGGCTCGGAGGCGACGGCGTCGCGGCCCACGGCCTTGCGCAGCCGTGCGACCAGCGCTTGCAGGGCGCCTGCGGCGTCGGCGGGCGGCGAGTCGGCCCACACCTCGGCGATCAGCGCGTCCTGCGGCACGGCGCGGCCCGCGTGCAGCGCGAGCACGGTCACCAGCGACCGCAGCCGCCCGCCCGCCAGCGGAACGGGAGCGCCGCCCCCGTCCCACACCTGCGCAACCCCCAACACCGAATACCGCACGCCCCCCATTC
>JAJSZB010000411.1:1983-6189 GCA_050613715.1 Streptomyces sp. IBSBF 3018 | reverse complement strand
CGGGGGGCGACCTCGGACGGGGTGGCGTGCGGGGCGCCGCCCTGGCCGGCGGTGGAGTGGACCGGCGCGGCCGGGCCCGTTCCCCGGCCGGAGGCCGCCGGCGCGGTGGACGTCGGGCCCGACTCCGCCCGCACGGGCGGCGCGTGGGTCACGCCGCCGGAGCCGGTCTGCGCGGACCGGACCGGGGCCGGGGCCTGGGCCTGTCCGCCGCCCGCCGTCCGGGTCGTCTGCGGACCCGGGGCCGCCGTGTGCTGCGCGGCGCCGCCGCCCGTACCACCCGTCCCGCTCGACACGCGGACCGGCGGCGCGTCGGTGGACGCCCGCGGCGCGGCCGCTCCCGTGCTCGTGGGCGCCCGGTCCGTCCCGGAGGAGAAGCCGCGGTCACCGCCGGTCGCGCCCGTACCCGTCGGCGCCCGGTTCGCCGCGGACGGGAACGCCGTGCTGAAGCCCGGCAGTTCGCCGCTCGCCGGCGCGCCCTGGTGCCCGGCCGGCGGGGCGCTCCGGCCCTCGCCCGCGTTCGCCGGGGCCTCGGCGAACGCGGCGGGCGGCGCGGACCGCGGCGCGAACGTACTGCTGCCGTTGCCGGCCGCGCGGGAGGTGACCGGCGGCGGGAAGGACTGCTCCGCCACCGGCCCGTGGCCGCCCGACGACTCGACGGGCGGGCGCGCGCCCGAGGTCGCGCCCGTCGTACGGCCGTCGCCGCCCGTGGTCCTGACGGGCCCGCCGCCCGCCGCGCGCGGCGCGCCACCCGAGCCGCCCAAGCCCCGACCCGTGCCGCCGCCGGAGCCGACGCCCCTGCCCGTACCGCCACCCGTGCCCGAACCGCCGCCCTTGCCCGCGGTGAAACCCCCGCCGGGGTCGAAGCCCTTGTCGGAGCCGAAGCCCGCGCCGTGGCCGCCGAAGCCGCCGGGGCCCTCGGCGGGGCCGTGCAGGTTCGGCAGGTCCAGGGTGGACGGCAGGTGGAAGTTGAAGTCGTCGACCTTGGTCTTGTCGCCGCCCCCGAAGCGGCGTCTGCCGCCGCCCCCGGCCATCCCGCCGATCGCGCCGGCCGCGCCGCCGAATCCGAGGTCCTCCGGCTCTCCGCTGTTGAACAGCCCGCCCAGCGCCGCGGTGCTGCCCACGCCGGAGATCCCGCCGAGGATCCCCTTGCCGAACAGCGAGTTGCCGAATTTGGGGAAGAACGCCCCGCCCAGCCCGAAGGTGAGCCCGCCGATGGCGCCGCCGATCGCCCCGCTCTCGATCGCGGCGACCGTGTTCTCGACGCTCCAGTGGGTGCGGTCGCCCTTGAGCATCTGGATGCTCTGGATGATCGCGTCCATCCCGAGCATCATGCCGACGCCGGTCGCGATCGCCGTCAGCAGACGGCGCAGCAGCATCTGCACGACCAGCCGCGCGGAGGTGATCAGCGCGGGGATGGCCTCCGGCGCCCAGAACGCCATCTGGGCGATCTCGAAGGCCAGCCACACGAGTTGGGCCAGGATCATGTACTTGGCGTACTCCAGCTGCGCCCCGGTGTTCCGGCCCAGCTTGCCCAGTTGGGACGACGCCTCGGCCATGTCCGGCAGGTTGGACTGGAGTTGCTTGACGAACGACGCGAACTCGTCTGCGACGGACCCGCCGATGCTGTTGAGCACGCCCCGCGTGGCGGGGCTGACCTCCCGACTGATCGCGGCGAGCGCCTGCGCCGCCTCGTCCCAGGCCAGGCCGAGGCTGTGCATCTTGTCCTCGTCGCCCTTCGGCCATGCCTGGCCGACGGCGAGGCGGGCGACCCAGCCGAGTTCGGGAGGCAGGTTGACGCTCACCGGCGGCCGGACCCCCGGCCGCCGCCCTCGCCGCCCTGTCCGCCGTGCTCGCCGCCGGGCACCGAGCCCGGCTCCAGGGACGTCCCCAGCTTCCTGGCGGACTCCGCGTTCTGCGCCTCGATCCGCTGGTAGCCCTTGGCCATGGTCTCCAGGCCGTCGCCGGTGCTGCGCAGCACCTCGCCGGCCTGCTGCGCGGCGTCCAGGATCTGCCCCTTGGGCTTGGCGTACTGCCCCAGGAACGCCTCGCCCGACCTGTCGTGACCCCAGCACTCGCCGAGCGAGCCCAGCTTCGACTCCAGCTCGTCGTGGATGTTCACGAAGCGCTGCGCCAGCTCCTGCATGTACGGCATCTGCGCCTTGAGACCGTCGGTGTCGACCGAGAACGACTCGCCTGACATGCGAACTCCCTGGGGTGTGCGGGACGTACGGGCTGTGAAGGGTGAACGGACGTGGGTGGGCGGGCAGTCGGGGGCCCGAGCGGGGTGCGGCGTGCGTGAGCGGGCGTACGGCCGCGCGTCCCGCCGCGCACCGCTACGTGCGGCGGGCGGCTCCCTCGGGCAGCCCGTTGTCGATGTAGTCCCGCACCGTGTCCGGCATCGCCGGATCGTCGGGCAGGATCGCCGCCGGGTCGACCTCGCCGCGCAGCAGATCGGCGACCTTCACCCCGGGCGGCAGGGCGAGCGAGGTGAGGTCCGCGACCTTCTCCAGCGCCTCGGCCCGCGCCTCGCGGATGGTCGCGAGCAGCGCGTCCGCCAGCTCCTTGGGCGCCATACGGCGGTAGGCGCCGGTGGGGAACTCGATGGCCGTCACGTCGCCCTGCGCGCCCACGGTGACCTTCACCGCCTGGCGCGGCGCGGTCGCCGTGCCGGTGACCTCGTTGATCCGGCGCCGCGTCTCGGCGGCCTCCTCGCGCTGTCTGCGGTACAGCGCGAGCAGTCCCTCGATGTCCTGGTCGTACGGTGTGCTCACGGCTCCCTCTCCTCTCTCGCTTCTCCCCGCTCCCGGTCCCGTGTCCGCGTCCGCGACGGCGCCGGCCGGCGCGGGACGCTCGGTACACGCTCGGTTCAGACCCTCGGGGTCAGTAGAGCCCCTCCGGGCCGCCGGTGGGCGCCGAGCCCCAGGTGTCGCCCTCCTGCACGAGCAGGTCGGCGATGCCGCGCGAGGCGCCCTCCTCGTCGGCGGGCTCCTCCTGCGACGACGCCTCGGGCTCCTCCTCGTCCCACTCCTCGTCCTCCGCGTCGGGAGCGCAGGACAGCAGCGACTCGGAGGTCGCCGGGACTGCCGACTCACCGGGGGCGGTGGGGCGTTGGGGCCGCCAGGTGGCCAGCGGCCGGCCCTCGTCCGCGCCGTCCGGAGCGCCGTCCGCGGCGGTGAGGCCGGTCTCCGTCCGGGTGGAGCCGTCGCCGGCCGCGGGCGCCGCGCCCCACGTGCCCTCGTCGGCGGTCGCGTAGCCGGGCGCGGTGATCTCCCCCTCCTCCTCGGGGCGCGCGGCCCACAGCAGCGGTACGAACGAGGCGCCCGCGACGCCCCAGGCCGCGGCGTCGTCCTCGGACAGGTCGTCGTCGGCCGGGCGCAGCACGACCAGCGGGTCGCCGGGCTCCGCGCCGGCCGGCTCGTCGTAGGCGGCGTGCGCGGCGAGCTGGGACTCCCCCGGCGCGGCCGGAGCCGCAGCGCTGATGCCGGCCGCGAGCGCGTCCGCGGCCAGCGCCTCGGGAGCCGCGGGCTCGGCGAACTCCTCGGCGGTCGGCTCCACGAGGGTGCCGCGGTCGTCCTCGTCACCGCGGCCGGGGCCGCCGGCCGCGGGCATCCCGCCCATCGGCACGAACGGGCCGGTGGCGGACGCGGCGGGCGCCGTGGACGCCTCCGCGGCGGCCGGCACGACGAACTCCCCGGTCGTACCGTCGACCGCGCTCACGCCGGGCCCGGCGCCGACACCCGGTTCAACGCCCGGTCCAACGCCCGGTCCAACGCCCGGCTCAACGCCCGTCACCTCAGCGGCAGTCGGCCCCGACAGCGTGTCCGTCCCGGCCCCGAGCGGCGCCAGGCCCGGCGTCTCCGCGTCCGGCACGGCGGGCTCGGTCCACGGGTCGGCGCTGGGCGCCAGGAGCCCGGACGCGTCGGAGGTCACGCCCTCCTCGCGGCCCGCGCCGCCTGCGCCGAGGCCGCCCGCGCCCGGCATCATCATGCCGGGGACGCCGCCCTCCGCGGCGGCCGCCGACTCCTCCGGGAGAGCGCCCGGCAGGTCGAGCGACCCCTGCCCGCCGGGTACGGTCCCGGCCGCCGCTTCCCCGTCGTACGCCGGCTCGCCCTCGCCGGTCCAGGGCTCGGCGGTCGGATCGAGCAGACCGGACGCGTCACTGCGCTCCGACCCACCGGGCGCCTGCTGCGCCCCACCACCCATGCC
>JAJSZB010000411.1:0-1883 GCA_050613715.1 Streptomyces sp. IBSBF 3018 | reverse complement strand
GCGGTCGGGTCCAGCAGACCGGACGCGTCACTGCGCTCCGACCCACCGGGCGCCTGCTGCGCCGATCCACCCATGCCCGGCATGAACGGCATACCGCCGCCCGAGCTGCCGGCCAGGCCCGCGGGGTTCGCGGACAGGCCGGTGGAGCCGGGGAAGGCGGACGGGGTGAAGCCGGGGAGCTCGCTCTCCAGGCCGAGGTCGCCGGCGGCCGGGATCGAGCCGCCGGTCGACGTGCTGCCGGGGAAGGCGGTCGGCGAGAAGCCCTTGGTGTCGCCCAGGCCGCCGAGGCCCGCGCCGTCCCCGAGACCGAGGTCGTCGGCGAGGCCCGAGGTGCCGCCGATGCCGGTGTCGCCGGGGAAGTCGGCCGCGCCCGCGCCGTCCTTCCAGGTGCTGGGGTCCTCGGCGAGGTCGGACTCGGGCAGCAGGCCGTTGCCGTCCAGGCCGGTGCCGCCGCGGAAGGCGTTGGGCGTGACCAGCGGCAGGCCGCCGAGGCCGGAGTCCGCGCCGAGGCCGCTGCCGTCGCCGCCGAGGCCGGTGTCGCCGGCGAAGGGCGCGGGGTTCGCGGTGCGGGCGAGGGACTGCGGGCCCAGGCCGTCCAGGCCGCCGAGGCCGGAGTCGTCGCCCAGGCCGCCGGGACCGTCGACGCCGGTGCCGCCGCTGAACGCGTCGGGGTTGAGCATCCGGTCCAGCGCGGCCGGGGACATGGTGCTGCTGAACGGGGTGAGGCCGCCGTCCGGGCCGAGCCCCCCGAGGCCGCTCACGTCGCCGTCGCCGCCGAGGCCCGAGCCGGGCCCGTTGGTGTCCAGGCTGCCGGAGTACGGGTCTGCCGCCGCGTACTTGGCGGGGTCGAACCCCTCGGTGCCGGTCAGCGCGTCGTCGGGCATCCGGGAGGCGAGGGTGCCGCCGTTGTAGTCCAGGGGGCTGACCTCGGCCGGGGTGATGTCGCCGGCCTGGTACTGGCCCGAGGTGTCGTCCGGCGGCGGCTGGTCGACCGGCGGCGGTTCGGTGGTGGAGGGGCCGGTGATACTGCCGGGCGGGCGCACCGAGTCGACGGTGACCTGGTAGTCGGCGGCCAGGTTCTTCAGCACCTGCCGCATGTCGTGGTTGAGCATCTTGACGATCTCGGGCTTCTTGCTCACCGGGATCAGTCCGTTGCTCATGGGCGTGACGCCCATCAGCGTGGCCTGGTGGGCGTACCAGGCGTCGATCTCGCCGATCTTGTTCTGCGCGTTCTGCAGGTTGACGGCGTTGTCCGCCAGCTGCTGGGGGACGGAGTTCCCCGAACCGGTGTTGCCGTCCGCGGACTTGCCGCCGGACAGCACGTCGGAGGTCGCGGCGACCTGTTTGGAGAAGGTGTCCATCATGTCGTAGAAGGCGTCGGCGGCGTCGCCCTTCCAGGGACCGTCGCCGCCGGCCAGCGCCTTGGCCTGGTCGTGGAGGGCCTGCGCGACGCCCGACAGCACGACCTGCACGTGGTAGAACACGTTGGCCGCGTCCTGGAGGCTCTGCGGCGAGGCGACGGACGCGGCGTGGTCGAGGTTGTCGGCGTCGCTCGTGCCGGCCGACATGCCGCGGATCGCGGCCTCGATCTGCTTCCAGTCCCAACTGTCGTAGTCGGAGATGGAGCCGGTGGCCGTCGGGTCACCGTAGATCGCGCCGTCGTCGCCCTGCTTGAATCCGTTGCTGTCGTAGTCGGTGCCCATGTGAGCAAGTCCTCCGTCGTCGCCCCGTCGTTGCGCCGTCGTCGCGCCGTCGCTGTGCGCCGGTTCCGCCGGTTCCGGGGGGGGGGGGGGGGGGGGGGGGGGGGGGGGGGCCGCGGGGCGGGGGGGGGGGCGGCGGGGGGGCGGGGGGGGGGGGGGGCGGGGGGGGGGGGGGGGGGGGGG
>JAJSZB010000410.1:0-6208 GCA_050613715.1 Streptomyces sp. IBSBF 3018 | reverse complement strand
CGGGGGGCGGCGGGGGGGCTGGGCAAATGGGCAGGCGGGGGGGGGGGGGGGGGGGGCCCCGGGCCCCCGCCCGGTCGCCGGACCCCCGCCCGGTCGTGGGCGTCCCCGCCGTCCCGCGGGACGCGCCCGCCCGGCCGTGGGGCGTCCCGCCCAGCAGCAGCCCTCAGCCCGCGCGCAGCACGGACGCGACGATCGGGCCCGCGGAGGAGTTGCCGTGCCCGGCGTCCACGACGATCGCCGCCGCGGCGACGTGGCCGCGGAAGGCGGTGAACCAGCCGTTGGTGGCGGCCTGGCCGTCGACCTCGGCCGAGCCGGTCTTCGCGCCCGCGTCCGCGCCGGAGAGCACGCCGACGCCCGTGCCGTAGCCGATCACGCTGTGCATCATCTTGCGCAGCTGCGAGGAGACGCCGGGGGAGACGCCCGGCGCGGTGGCGACCGGCCCGCTCAGCAGGCTCTTGGCCACGATGCGCGGCTGGTGGAAGGAGCCGTCGCGGGCGGTCGCGGCGACCGAGGCCATGATCAGCGGGCTCATCCTCAGCTGGCCCTGACCGATCATCTCCGAGGTCAGCTCGTCGTCGGCGCCGCCGGGGACGTCGGGGTCGGTGCAGGGCGTCCCGACGTTCCACGGCTGCGTCAGCCCGAAGTCGGCGGCGGTGTCGCGCAGCCCCGAGGAGCCGAGCCGGCCGGCCTGGGTGATGAAACCGGTGTTGCAGGAGACCGCGAAGTCCCAGTCCAGGTCGGCGCTCTTCTTGTCCGGGACGCCGCTGTCGTTGTGGTAGGCGCGGTGGTCGGGCATGCCGGTGCCGTTGACGCAGGGCGCGGGCGAGGTGCGGGTCATGCCGCTGTGCAACAGCGCGGCCGCCGTGACGATCTTGAACGTCGAGCCGGGCGCGACGCTGGAGTTCATCGCGTAGTCGAAGCCGGCCGCCGGGCTGTTGGCGATCGCCAGGATCTCGCCGCTGTCGGTGTCCAGCGCGGTGACGCCGGCGTGCGGCTTGCCCTTGACCGCCTGTTCGGCGGCCGCCTGCACGGTCGCGTCCAGCGTGGTGTGCAGCTTCCTGCCGACGCCCTTCTTCAGCACGAACAGCGTCGCGCCCTGGCTGCCGTCGGCCTTGTGCACGTACGTGTCCACGCCCGGGGTGCCACCGGTCAGCTTGTCGGTGTACGAGGTGCGCATCTTGGCGAAGATGCCGGCGAGCGACGGGTACTGCGCGGCGGTCATCACATGGTCGTTCCGGTCCAGGAACTCCAGGTCGGGCGTCGCGGCCGGCCCGGTCACCAGCGTGTCGCCGTCGGCCAGGGCCGGCTGCAGCACGGACGCGGACCACGCGACCGCCGGGTGGCCCGAGGCGGCGCGGGCGACGGTGAGCGAGGAGTCGTACCGCCAGGGCCTGCTGACGCCCTGGTAGGTGACGACGGCGTTCACTGTGAACGGCACCTTCGTCGGCGTCGCCGCGGCGGGGACGCCCGGGGTGGCGGTCACGGTGCCGACGCGGGCCGCGGTGCGGTAGCCGTCGAGCGCGGTGGTCGCGGTCTGCACGGAGTCCGTCAGCGCGGCGGCCTTGGCGGTGTCGCCCGCGGACCACGCCGTCAGGAAGGCGCTCGCGGTGTCCGCGACCTCCTTCGCGCTGGGCGGCGAGGTGTTCACGGCCGCGGCCGGCGCCGTGTCCGACGCGCCGCTCCGGCCCCCGCTGCCGCCACCGCCGCTCCCGTCGAGCGAGGTGTAGATGTTGTACGCGCCGAACCCGGCGACCCCCACCATCCCGGCGAACACCGCGCCGACGATGCCGATCTTGACTCCCCTTGCGACGGGCACGGCCGCCCCCTCCCCATGAGCGCGGCCCCCACGCCGACGCTCTCGGGACTCTACGGGACCCGTACGACCTCCCAGGTCTCGAACAACCGAACCCGCCCACGAACCGGAGCCCGCGCCCGCGGCCGGCTGCCGCACGCCCGCTCCCGCAACCCGCTGCCGCATGCCCGCGGCCCGACCCCGCGCCGCGCCGCGCGGCCCGCGGGTCGACTACAGTCGGTGCGGGCCGTGACTGGCGCTGAGGTGGAGCACCACCGGGGAGCGGTCTGACGAGACGTCGATGCCGTGCGCCTGGGCGAGCAGCCGGCAACACCCCGGAGGACGCTCGTGTCCGCGACTCGTACGGCCCAGCTCATGGACGGCGCCGGCCTCGCCAGGCGCATCGTCGAGGAGGCCGCCGTCAAGGCGGCGGAGATCTCCCGGAGCACGGGCACCGCCCCATGCCTGGCGACCGTACTGGTGGGAGAGGATCCCGCGTCGGTCACGTACGTCCGGATGAAGCAGGCGCGGTGCGCGAAGGCGGGCATCCGGTCACGCCACATCGGCCTGCCCGCCGCCACCACGACCGCCGAGCTGGTCGACACCCTCGCCGGCCTGTCCGCCGATCCCGGGGTGCACGGCATCCTGCTCCAGCACCCCTGCGGCCCGCACATCGACGAGCGCGCGGCGTTCGAGGCCATCGCCCCGGACAAGGACGTCGACGGGGTCACGACGCACTCCTTCGCCGCGATGGGCTTCGGCCTGCCGGGCTTCGTGTCCTGCACGCCGGGCGGGATCATGCGGCTGCTGGACGCGTACGACGTCGGCCTCGCCGGCAAGCACGCCGTCGTGGTGGGCCGCAGCGCCATCCTCGGCAAGCCGGCGGGGATGCTCCTGCTCGCCCGGGACGCGACGGTGACGTACTGCCACTCGCGCACGGCGGACCTGCCGAGGACGGTCCGCGAGGCGGACGTCGTCGTGGCGGCCGTGGGACGCCCCCGGCTGATCCGGGGCGAGGACATCAAGCCCGGCGCGGTCGTGATCGACGCCGGATACAACCCGGGCAACGTCGGCGACGTCGACTTCGACACCGCCGTGACCCGCGCCCGTCTCATCACCCCGGTCCCCGGCGGCGTGGGCCCCATGACCATCGCGGTCCTGCTCGAACAGACCGTGACCGCCGCGGCGAACCAGCTCGGACTCCAGCACCCCTGACGCCCGCCGGCACCCCCTTCCCGCGGGCTGCCGGCGGGTGGCCCGCGGCCGGCCCGGGAGCACGCGGCGCCCTGCCCGGGCATCGGGCCGTGCCATGCTGACCGCATCGAGGTCCGTCACGCACCGGACCGAGATGCTCGGCGGCCGGCGGGGCCACGTGACAGGGCGGGTTGAAGGGGGCTACGCGTTGCGCGAGCACGGGGTGGGCGCTGCGGCGTTCGGGATCTTCGCGGGGGTCGACGGGGCGTGGTACCACGGCTTCCAGTGGGCGGACTTCCTCTTCCAGAGCGTGGTCTTCTTCGCGGGATGGCTGGCGCTGGCCGCGCTCCGGGACCGGCTGCGAGCACGCCGCGCCGCACGCGAACGATGAGGGCCCTGCGCGCAGGCGGGTCCGCCATGCGTCAGGCCGCCGCTACGACCTCCCTGACGAGCCCCGCGCTGCGGCCAGCCGGCGCGGGGCCTTCGTCGTACGGGATCAGGTCCGTCGCCTGGCCAGGGCCGGGACCCGAACCGCATCCGGGGCCTGCGGCCGGTGTGGCCGGGGGCCAGGTGCGGGCTCGCGTTCGCGGTCGGCGACGATGCGCCGGTGAAGGCATGGACCGATGATCTCCCGCAGACCCCCTTCCCCTACCGCGGGCTGCCGGCGGGCGGCCCGTGGCTGACGCAGGAGGAGGCCGCGGCCTACCTGGGCATCGGGCCGATCCATCTGAACGCGTTGACGTCCGGCACGCACCGGATCGAGATGGTCCGCACCATGGGCGGGGGATTCGCCGTCACACGTGCCGGCGTCGAGGCGGAGAAGGACTGGCGTACGTCACAGCCGGTCCCCGGCGGAAGACGGCGCGCCTGCCTTGGACGCCCCCGTCTCCGCAGACGTCCTTGGGCCACACCACCAGGAGGAACGAGTGTCATATCCGCGACCGGTCACCGCCGAGGAGGAACTCGCCGACGCGAAGAAGCGGTTGAGCCTCCCGCGTATCGTCGTGATCTGCGGCTCCACCCGCTTCATGACGGAGATGACCGAGGCCGACCTGCTGGAGACCAGCGCCGGAAGGATCGTCGTCAAACCAGCCTGTGACATGAAGTCGCCGCACGAGCTCTGGTCCGATCCTGCCGAGGCCGAGGCGCTGAAGGTCCGGCTCGACGATCTGCACCGGGCGAAGATCCGGCTCGCTGATGAGGTGCTCGTGGTGGGCGACTACATCGGAGACAGCACACGAGCCGAAATCACCTACGCCCGGTCGCTGGGCCGGCCCGTGCGGTTCACGCACCCCGAGGTCGACCCCGACGCCTGACCGCCCGCCGCTCCCTGGACCATCAGGCGTGACCTGGCTAGATCCAGGAGTCGAACCACATTCTCGCCTGCCAGCCCGAGTACGGGATCGTCATGCCCGTGTAGATCGGGAAGAAGTAGATGAAGTTCCAGATGATCAGGAGGACGAGGGTGCCGGCGCCCACCGCGCCCCACATGCGGCGGGGTTCCGAGGAGCCCGGGGGGCCGAGGAAGGCGCCGATCATCATGGTGACCGCCAGGCAGAGGTAGGGGACGAAGGCGACCGCGTAGAAGTAGAAGATCGTGCGGTCCTGGTAGTGGAACCAGGGGACCCAGCCCGCCGCCGCGGCGCACAGGATCGCGCCGGCCCGCCAGTCGCGGCGCATGATCCAGCGGTAAAGCAGGTAGACCAGCGCGAAGCACGCCGACCACCACAGCAGCGGCGTGCCCAGCGCCAGGATCTCCCGCGAGCAGCCGCTCCTGGTGTGGCAGCCGTCCTCGCCGTACTTCGGCGACTCGAAGAAGTACGACACCGGGCGCCCGAGGACGATCCAGCTCCACGGGTTCGACTGGTACGGGTGCGGCGTGTGGAGGCCGACGTTGAACTGGTAGACCTGGTACTCGTAGTGCCACAGGCTGCGGATCGGCGCCGGGATCCACGACCAGGTGCCGCCGCGGCCGTCCGCCCAGTGCCGCCCGTAGCCGTTGTCGGACAGGAACCAGCCGGTCCAGGTGGCCAGGTACGTCACCAGCGCCACCGGCACGACCGACACCACCGACCAGCCCAGGTCCTTGCGCAGCATCGCCACCCACGGGCGGCGGGCGCCGGCCAGGCGGCGCGAGCCGACGTCCCACAGCAGCGTCATCACCATGAAGAACGCCAGGAAGTACAGGCCGTTCCACTTGCTCGCCGCGGCCAGGCCCAGGAAGAAGCCGGCCGCCAGCCGCCAGGGCCGCCAGCCCATGCCGGCACGGTCGCCGGTGTGCCGGTCCGGCCCGGCGAAGCCGTCGTCGTCCACCGGGAGCGCCGCCGCCAGCCGGGCCCGCGCCCAGTCACGGTCCACCAGCAGGCAGCCGAACGCCGCCAGCGCGAAGAACATGATCACCAGGTCGAGCAGCGCGATCCGGCTCATCACGAACTGCAGGCCGTCGACCGCCATCAGCGTGCCGGCCACGCAGCCCAGCACGGTGGAGCGGAACAGCCGCCGGCCGATCCGGCACAGCATCAGCACCGACAGCGTGCCGAGCACCGCCATCATGAACCGCCAGCCGAACGGGTTCAGCCCGAACATCCACTCGCCGAGCGCGATGACCCACTTGCCCATCGGCGGGTGCACGACGTACCCGGGCGCGTCGGACAGCGGGATCGTCTGCGGGTGCGCGAGGATCTGCGGGTTGGAGATCTTGCCGTCGGGCCAGCTGCCCTCGTAGCCGAGCTTGAGCAGCGCCCACGCGTCCTTGGCGTAGTACGTCTCGTCGAAGACGACCGCGCGCGGGTTGCCCAGCCGCCAGAAGCGGATCACCCCGGCGAGGGTCGCGACGATCAGCGGACCGACCCAGCCCATCGCCTTCGCGACGCGGTACGCCGCCGAGGGGCCGAGGCCCAGCGCCTGCCACATCCGCGTCCCCGGCTCGGGGAAGGGCGGGACAAGACGCTCGCGGGTGTCGGTACGGGGCTGCTCCGCGTATCCGAACCGGCGCAGCCGCTGAGCCCAGGCACTGGGCACGGGCGGCTCCTGGGCGTCGTCGGCGACGCGGCCTCGCGTCGCGGTCTCACTCGTCACCGGGCCATCGTAGGGAAACGGTCTGAGAATGCGATGTGCCTGGCGGCCGAGGGCCGGTTTTGGCGGGTATCCGCGGGGTTGCGCGGGACGCGCGCGGGGGCCGGCGGGGCCGGGCCGGTGGTTCACGGCGCCGCGCGGGCGGCG